>NZ_JBUYWT010000109.1:0-10227 GCF_055264925.1 Bradyrhizobium sp. KZN70725 | reverse complement strand
CAGCAGGTCGAGCAGGTGTGGGGACAGCATGACATTACGGTCCTTGCCGCCCTTACCCCGCTCAACGCGGATGATCATGCGCTTGCTGTTGATGTCGGAGATCTTGAGCGAGACGACCTCGTTGGCACGCAGCCCGGCACCGTAGGCCGCGCTCAGCGCCGCCTTGTACTTCAGGCCCGGCGCGGCATCGAGCAGCCGCGCCACCTCCTCGACGCTGAGCACCACCGGCAGCTTGCGCGGCTCGTGAATGACATGGGTGTGCTCGACGATCTCGTGGCGCTTCAGCGTCACCCGGAAGAAGAACCGCAGCGTCGAGACAGTCTGGTTGATGGTCGGTACACCAACGCCGCTCGAAGACAGATGGAGCTGGTAACGGCGCACGTCCTCGAAGCTCGCCGTATCCGGCGAGCGCCCGAGAAATGCGGCGAAGTTCTTGACCCTTTGCACGTAGTCATGTTGGGTCTTCGGCGCGAACTTGCGGATCGTCATGTCTTCGATCATGCGCCGGCGCAGCGGGCTCACTGCCTCGTCGGTCATGGGGATGCTCCTGTTTTGAGTGAAGGTTGCGAACCCCTCAATCTCAAGACAGGACGCCTCGTTGCGCTATCCTCTCAGCCGTGCTGCCAGCCGTCGTGCCCTACCGCGCGAGCGGTTTAGTCCTGTGGCCCTAATGCGAAGTCCGGCATGGTTCTGAAATCGTCCGCTTATCAGTGAATACCGGAAGAGGCCCAGAGATCTTCAAAACGATCGCTTTTGGACCATCAACAGAGATTTGCGTTTCCGAGCCGGGTGATTTGTCGCTTTCAATGGCTTAAAAATGAGCGCAAAAACAGGAACGCGCGCCCGCAGTGGACGTTCGAATCCAACGAAGCCACAATCGGAGGGGACGCCATGAAGTTGAGTACCCTCGGCGCAGTTGCGTGCGCGTTGGTTCTGTCGGGCGTGACGGCATCGGCGCAATCGAACTATCCGCCGGCCACCGCTCCCAGCGGGCAGAACTCTGGTGCTGGAATTCCAGGCCAGCCCGGTAATAAGAATGGGCCACCCGCGCAAAAGGGAACAGTTGGTTCGACGGCGACGACCAAACAGGGCGATATCACGACCCAGGAACAGGACTCCGCCCGCATCAAGGGGCTGCCCGGCAACAAGAGCGGAGAGCCGGAGAAGCGGCCACCGCCCCACTAGCGTGGGCCCAGGCGTCCCGGCATGTGGGCGCTGTCGACAACGCGGCGCGGCCAGTTGTGATAGCGGTCCATGTGCACCCGCATGGCCTTGCGAGTCGCGGCAGTGCTTGTTTCATAATTTCCAATGCGCATAAGCCAAAGTATCGCGACGGCACGCTGGCCGTAACCTTGCGCCGCTGCCGGCCGACGTCGACTTCACGCTGGGCGCTAGCTTGCCGATCTCGGGCCTGACTGCATGGCAAGGTCTGTTCCAGCACGGTCGCCTTCGGGCGGGCCAAAGCGTCCTCGCACA
The DNA here is from genome assembly GCF_055264925.1 of Bradyrhizobium sp. KZN70725. Classification (NCBI taxonomy): domain Bacteria; kingdom Pseudomonadati; phylum Pseudomonadota; class Alphaproteobacteria; order Hyphomicrobiales; family Nitrobacteraceae; genus Bradyrhizobium; species Bradyrhizobium sp. KZN70725. The sequence continues at coordinate 8,751 of NZ_JBUYWT010000109.1, read as the reverse complement.
CGGCGCGGCTGGCGCAGTCGGATCGATGGTGACGCAACTCGCGCAAGGCTGGTGCTTATGTCATCGGCACCGGACGCGCCGCCGACCGTCAGACGGTGCTCGATTTCGGCGCGAAGGAGTTCGTTGACCACTGCGAACGAACATCGGCAACGTCTCGACGCAACGCTCTCCTTGGAGTCCGGTCAGAGGATTCTCCAAGCGCGATACTTGAGCACGCTCTGGCGGCTCTACAGCATGATCGCGCGCGCCGTGACCGTGCTCTTCCTTCTTGGCTTCCTAAAGTTCGGAAGCGTCTGGCTGTTCGCGTAACCCTCGGATGCTCGGCTGAGTCCTCGGGGCGCGACAGCCTCGACCAAATTACGGGCCGCCCGTCCGTGCATCGAGATCATCCACCGCACCTGCCCCCGAACCCGATCGCGCTCGGCCGGCCTTCCTTTGGCTCGCCAGGCTATGTCCTTGATCCTGCCGTCGCCATCACGCCGGAGCGATGAGAGGGCGCTTGTTTGAGCGCGCGGTGAACATCAGCCGGCCTTTTGCCATCCCCAACTCGCGGCTCGAGGGCAGCGACCAATCTCCTCGCCCAGGCCTCAGATTTTGCGCCCCATTCTGCTCTGCCGCTCCTGACCGCACCTCGAGATGACGTGCGCAACCCGCTCACCCGGTCCCGCTTGTTCCCTTTTCCCCGTTGACCCGCCGTTCCGGCGCCGAGACCTGCTGGAGTTCAAGCCCGCCTCGACCAAGCCGACGACAATCGGTTCTTCTCAGGAAACGCCGGGCCTTTTCTCTGCATCGCCTGGAGTGCCATGCACCGTTGCAACGATGGCCTGGTCTAGCGCCGTCGAAGCGACTTCGGCCCCTGCGACGAAGAATTGTCCCCTTGACGCCTGCGGCGGCAATTCCCCGCGGCCGTTCGCTACGCTCACTCCAAAATTCCCCGTCGCGGGCGGGGCGCAGCGCTGCGCTCGCCCGCGGCGGCCTTCTTCACAGGCGCGCCCGAGATGCGGCTGCGCAAGCTGCTGGAAACCTCGCGCGAGGCGCAGAACGCTGTCTCCGAAAAGCTGTCAGGCCAGGTGCTCGGCGCGCTCTATGAGCTGCTACGTGGCCTGCACCGCGCCGCGCCCGGCGAAATCGAGGCGCTCGCCGCCCGTGATCCGCATCATCTCTATGCGGGCCTGCTAACGCTTCTGATGCGGCTGGTGTTCCTGCTCTATGCCGAGGACCGCGACCTCTTGCCGTCCTCGACCGATCTGCATCTGAAGCAGCTGTGGGACACCGGCTATTCGATCAAGACGCTGTATGCGCGGCTGCTGGTCGACGAGGCGCTTAACCCGGACACGATGGATGAGCGCCGCGGCGGCTGGGGTCAGTTGCTTGCGGTGTTCAGGCTGATACATGGTGGGCATCGCGACTGGATCACCGGGCGTGGCGGCAAGCTGTTCGATCCCGACACCTTTCCCTTTCTCGAAGGCCGCGAGGTTGGCAGCGCGCGCAGCGCAGCGACCGTCCTGCAGGTGTCCGACGGCACTATCCTGCGCATCCTGCACGGGCTGATGACCATCGAGGGCAGGGGCCTGTCGGGTGAGAAGATCCGCGAGCGGCTGTCTTATCGCTCGCTAGATGTCGAATCGATCGGCTCGGTCTACGAGACCGTGATGGGTTTTACCGCCGCGCGAGCCACCGAGCGCATGATCGCGCTGCGCGACGAGAAGAAGCTGCCGAATTTCATCGGGCTTGACACCCTTCTGGCCGAGAAGCCGGCCGATCGCCAGAAATGGCTGAAGGAACGCGGCATCAAGCTCTCGGCCAAGCAGGCCACGGGAAAGCACAATTCCTGATATCGGGTCATTGACATCTCGCCGATAGTGCAGCGCAACCATGTGGCCACAGATCAGCTGGCGGGCCTCGCCCGTTGCGATCGTGGCGAGAAGGCGATTTCCTTGAAAGATCCCGGCATACTCGCTGCAAAACGAACGCAGCGTCGCGCGAAACGCCGGATGTCGCCGGATCGCGGCCCGCCGTACTCCGGACATCATCAGACAGCCGCGACAGATCGAGTCGATTGCTTCCGGCCGTCGATGCCAACTACCGCCCCAAGGGTTGCGACGATGCGCTGATGTTCGCGATTAGATTATCTGGTTTTGAGATAATCTGTAAATCGCATTATTTGAACGACCCTCGATTCCGAGCGGTCGGTCATGTCTCGCACACTGCACTCTTCAAGACATCAAGCCTTGAAGATCTTCCTGATCATGAAAAGGAAAAAGGCGGGCCTAACTCAGGCGGAGGTCGCGAAGAAGCTCCGCCGATATCAATCCTTTGTCGCCACAGTTGAAGGAGGACAAAGAAAGATCGACGTCGTTGAGCTTCTTGCTTTTGCCGAAGCTATTGGCTTCGACCCGCGCGAGGCGATCAAGTACCTCCTCAGCGTCAAGCCCGACTAGTGGCCGAAACTCAATATACGACGGACCCGCGATCTTGCCTTTTCAACCTTGCGATCGACAGCAAGTTGTGTGGTTCGACCCCTTGGGGGTCGAAGATTTCGGTCCGAATGGCTATGCAGTTGATCGTGCGACCGTCGGGCAGAAGAAGACCGGGAGACATCAGCTCGACACGACTTCCCCCTGGATGAATAGTGGTTCAGGGCCGCGTTCATGAGCCGTGCGGGGTGGCTCGGCGGAACCACGGGACATGCCCGGCTGCGCAGCGGCGTTGTCTAAATTAAGTGTGTTGGCACTCCGCTTGTGTTGATGAAAGGCTCTTGGGGCGAGGATGGGAGCGGTAGACGCCTTCCTTAGGCCTCGTTACCTTGGTCGGCTTACCTCTCGGAAGCGGAATTAGCGGCGCTCTGGCCCTAGGGCAGCCACGGGCCAACACGGGAAGTAGGCAGCAACCGAATTGGAGTGTTATTAATACTCGGGAAGCCCGGCCTTCCGAAGCGCTTGATGATATTTCTGCCAGCCCGATGCATCACGGGTTCCTCGCGCTATCACTTCGAGAGATATCTTAGGTGTAATTCGTAGGGCGAGTTCAACTTGCTTTGTTGCCCGCACGGTATCGCCCATTTCTGCGAGCGCCGCCGCCATGTAAAGGTGATTATCGAGAGAATTTGGGTTTATGTGAAGGCCTCTTTCTGCAGAGGAAATCGCCCTCGTGAAGTCGCCGGCAACAAAATTGCAAAGCGTCTGAGCTGCGAAGAATTGACAAGCCATGGGATCGCGAGGGCTCAATCGAAACGCAATGTCAACTTGTGCCAATCCCTCATTTGGGCGATCCAAACTTGCATAACCTAAGCTTAGCAAAGCGCGTCCCATGGCGAGATTCGGGTTCAGCTCTATTGCCCGCTCAAGCAGACCGACACCCGACATCACTCGGCCCATAAACCACGATGCGCCGCCCGCGAGAAATAGCGCTGTCGGATCGTCACCTTGCTGCGCAAGTACGGTCTTAATATCGAGCGATGCCTGTCTTGCGTCCTGCTTCCAATCTTCCCCCCATTGCATATAGGCCCGATAACCCAGCCCGAATGCACGAACACCGTAGGATAGAGCGAAATCAGGGGCCATGGCGATTGCTTGGGTCGCAAGCTCGCCGGCTACGGTCACATTCTCCCGTGTAAACGTAATCAGCGCCATCATTCCACGCGCAACAAGCCCCCACGCATCCAGGCTGCTGGCAGAAAGCCGCCGGGATGAACCTGCCTCAGCGGCCAACACCTCTGGGTGGAGAGCGCCGACGATCCCGCTTGTCACGTCATCTTGTACGGCAAACAAATCGGTAAGCTCCCGATCGAAACGGTCCGCCCACAGTTGGTTTTCTGTTCGACCTTCCACGAGTTGGGCGGTAACTCGAATTCGATTTGCAGCTTTCCGTACGCTACCTTCCAGGACATAACGGACATCAAGCTGTGCCGCGATTTCTGAAACGCCCATCGACTTGGATTTATAATCGAACGTTGAGCTCTTTGCGATTACGAGGAAGTCCCGGGTACGGGACAAAAGGGTAATAATGTCTTCGGTCATACCGTCTGCAAAATATTCTTGCTCGGGGTCACCACTCATGTTCTGGAACGGCAGCACTGCGATGGACGGCTTGTCGAGAAGTGCAAGCGCCGGAGCGCGGCCCGCAAGCGAACCAGATTGCGCCTTCAAACCAGTCTGGCCACCAAGTTGAACCCGCCACGCGCGCATTGGTTCGGCGATGTTTTTCAGCACTTGCGGTCCCATATCATCGAAGATGACATCGACTTTGCCGCGGATCTGCCGTTGAGCGTCGTCCGAGATGCAGACCCCGCCCGGCTCTGCAATGCCCTCGAGCCGCGCGGCGATATTGACGCCGTCTCCGAAAATATCATTGTCGTCAATGATAATATCGCCGACATGAATGCCGATGCGGAAATCGATCCTGACATCTTGTGGCACTTCCGCATTCTTAGCAAACATGTTGCGCTGGACTTCAGCCGCGCAACGGGCAGCATCCACCGCGCTGGCAAATTCAACCAGCATGCCGTCACCAGTCGTCTTGACGATGCGACCTCGATGGGAGCCTATAGCTGGGTCAACGATGGCCTTTCTGGCAGCCTTTAGTCGGGCCAGTGTGCCTTCCTCATCCAAACCCATAAGACGGCTGTAACCGGCGACATCCGCCGCCAGAACCGCTGCTAGACGCCTTTCCACCCGTTCGCCGGTCAAATGCTGCTCCATCGTCGACCATTGCCGTCCCACATATCAAAGCACGGCCCTCCGGTACCGGCTAGAGCCGACTTCTGAAATGGGTCACAAGCGGCGACCTCGGCGCTACCCGGCCTGGTCCGCTCTCAATCAGGAGGCCGACATTCATGCGCTCGGGGCAAAGGACAGCAACGGGTCCATGAACCGACATGTCGGGGTCGAATCGACAGCGGTTGTGCAATGATCCCTATACCGCGAATTCGGACAGTGAAGCCTGCGCGCGGCGCTCGAACATGAGGGCTCCCTGGCGCCTAGCGATGTCGGCGGCGGTTGCGAAGGCCGATCGCGCCTCAGTCTTGTTGCCGCGGTCGAGCGCCAGCAAGCACGCACCACGCAGGCGGTAGATTTCGGGCATGTAGATGCCGACGCCAACCTCGTCGACTCCTGCGATTGCGCGGTCGAGATGACCGAGCGCGTCCGCCGCCCGACCAGCGGCAAGCAGCACCTCGGCTGCAAGGCCGAGATAATATTGGGGCAGCGGACCGGCCGCCGTGGCCTTGCCGATCTCGGCATCGATCAGCCGTACGGCATCCGCAGCGGCGGCGCCGGTTGCGGTCGCCCATCCGACCAGGATCAGGCTGCTGGCGCGCCATGGCGGTAGGCCGAATTTGTCGGCCAGCGCGGCCGCGCGATGCGCCGCCGCGTACGTTGCGTCGCGGTCTCCCCAGAGCTGGTAGCCGATGCCGGCGTTGTGTAGCCCGTGCGCAAGACTGTTCGGGTGGTCGAGCATTTCGGCCAGCGCAATGCCTTGCATGAAGTGCGACTTTGCCTGTTGTTCGTCGCCCGATAGCCGCAATGAATTGCCGCACTGGATGTGGGCGCAGACGGCGGGATCGTGGCCACCAAAGGTGTGTGCGAGATGACGATGCTGTGTCATGTCGTAAAGCGCGATGACGTGCCTGCAGCCGTCCAACGCGCCGCCGACATCGCCGCGAAAATAGGCTGTTGAAAACTGGCAATGATAGGCTTCGAGCAACAACTCGCGATCGCCGGACTGCTGCGCGAGCGACACCAGTTCGCCCGCACGGTCGCGCGCCAGCGCGGTCTTGCGCCTGAGGTTGGCGTTGATCCAGAGCCCCCATTTGGCCTGGAAGGAGGCTGAGCCGTCGCCGAGCTGGTCGCCGATCTCGCTGGCCCTGGTATAGGCTGCTTCGGCCTCGGCGCTTTGCAGGCCGTGCGCGACCACCGATGCTGCGCCGAGCTTGAGCCAGAATTCCAACTGCCGGTGCCGGCCGTCTTGCGGCGACATGGTTTCGGCGAGCCTGAGACCCGCCGTGAAATGCGCGATCGCCTCCACGTAGGCCGAGCGGCTAACGGATTGGTTGCCAGCGCGCATGCGATAATCGCAAGCAAGAGAGAACTGTCCCGCCTCACCGAAATGATAGGCCAGCAACTCTGGTTCCTTCGCGGCGACGTCGCCAAAACGCTGCTCCAGCGCCAGAGCGATGCGCCCGTGCCATTCGCGGCGGCGCATCAGCAACAGGCTTTCATAGGCGGCGTCGCGCACCAGCGCGTGCTTGAAGTTGAAGCTCCGCTCGAGGCCACGGTCCTCAGGAAAGACAATTCCCGCGGCAACCAGCTTTGCCAGCATGTCTTCCAGTTCGTCGTTGTCTTTACCGGCTACCGCTTCCAGCAAGGCAAAGGTGAATTGCCGGCCGATCACTGCGGCAATTTGGGCCACCTCGCGGGCCCCGCCTAGACGGTCGAGGCGGGCCATCAGCGAGTCCTTCAGCGTCGCAGGCACCGAATCCTCGCCCGCCGATTCCATCACGCTTCGGGTCAGTTCTTCGACAAACAGCGGCACGCCGTCAGTCTTGGCGATGATCGCGGCAATCGTGTCCGCCGTCAGTCCATGCGCGGCAGCGACGCTCGCGACCACCAGCATGCATTCGGGGCGGCCGAGTCGTCCGAGCGTGATCAGCGTGGCGTGTGGCCTTGACAGCCATGGCGGCGTGAAATCCGGTCGCGCCGACACCACGACAAGGAGCCGCGAGCGGGCGATGCTGTCGGCCAATCGCGTCATCAATTCGATTGTGGTCGCATCGATCCAGTGCGCGTCTTCCAATACGGTCAGCACCGGATCGTTGTCGCTGGTCCGCTTCATGATCTCGACGATCAGCGCCAGCGTTGCGGCCTTGCGCTGCGCCGGCGGCGCGGCGGGAGCTGCCTCAGCCAGCGGGATCGACAACAGCTCGGCCAACAGCGGCAGCGCAGACGGATCGGTGATGTGCCGCGCGCCAAGAAGCGAGCGGAGTTTCTCGGTGCGAGCATCCGATGGATCGCCAGGCGCAAGGCCGGCGACGCGGTTGAGATATTGGATCACCGGGTAGAGGGCGCTGTCGCTGTGATAGGGAGAGCATTGAAGATTGATGCGCGCATGAGCTTCGGCCGCAAGCTCTTGCTGCAGCGCCTCGATCACGCGCGATTTGCCGATTCCGGCTTCGCCCGTCACGGTCACGATCTGACCTTCGCCTTGCTGCGCCAAACGCCAGCGTTCGCGCATCAGGCCCGTTTCGTGCGCTCGACCGACCAGCGGAAGGCGTTTCGCGCGGATCGCAGCAAATCGGCTTTCGACCGAGGCTTCGCCGCACACGCGCCAAGCTGGCACCGGGCGGGAGAAGCCCTTGAGCTCGTGCACGCCGGTATGGGTGAGTTCGAAAAGGCCGCCCAACAATTTTTGGGTGGACTCGCTGATAATGATGCAGTCTGCATCCGCAAGCGCCTGCAGCCTTGCCGCTAGGTTTGGCGTTTCACCGACGATGGTCCGCTCCTGAGCCGAGCCGGTACCGATGATTTCGCCGACCACGACCAGGCCAGTTGCGATGCCAATCCGCGTCTGCACGCGGGCCCCGTCGGGCAATTCAATTGCACTAACTTCCGATAGAATTCCAATGGCGGCGCGAACCGCGCGTTCCGCCGCATCCTCGAAGGCCCGGGGAAAACCGAAATAGGCCAATACGCCATCGCCCATGAACTTCGCGACGAAACCACCGTAACGTCCAATCGCGCCCGCCACCGCGTCTTGGTACCGCCGGATCAGGCCGCCGAGCAGCTCCGGATCGAGCTTCGCCGAGAGCGCCGTAGAGCCGACCATATCGGCGAACATGACCGAAACCTGCCGCCGCTCGGCATCGCCAGAGCCGGACGCCTCAGCCGGAACTTTGCCGGGCGAAGGAGCCTCCTCCTGGCCGGCAATCGGGGCTGCTGCGGTCTTACCCGCCGCGATCGCCTTCAAAAGCCTGCGGCGATTGCCTAGTGAGAGACCCAATTGCGCGAGATCATCGTCATCGAGGTCGGGGAGAATATCGAGGCCGATGTCATTCGCCTCAAACGCATCGGCGTATTGCTCCAGATTGTGCTCACGCAACCAGTCGCGTAGATCGCTCATGCCATTGATTCCCCCCACACCCGGCTCCCCAAAGGTAGATTGGCACATCTACAGGATCTTGGGGTACAAGACTTTGGGTGCGGGATTTCGAGCGACTGAAGGAACGACCCCTCGCCTTGGGTCACGAACGTCCCTCTCTGCAATAGACGGCGCCTGTCGATTTCCGCTATACCGCCGTTGGCTACCGAGGTAGTGTGGCAGTGCACTAGACGCGATGGGCCATGTGCGAACATCGCTCAATCGTCCTCCGTTGGTCCGATTGCCCATTGGTTGTGGCCGCCCCTCACTCCATCACTATAGCGTGGTCGCTGTCTGCCGGTGCTACCGTGGAGCGCAGCGGAGGGGACCCTGGATGCCGACGGAGAGGCTTGCGATGCGCCGTGTGCGCGATGTGATCAGGATGAAGGCGGCTGGGCTATAGAGCACCTATTCTCGAATCAGGTGCTCATCAAAAAATCACAAGTGATTCTGACGACTCAAGTTTTCGGTTGGGCCGGGCCTCAAAAATGTGGGTAATCGTAAGCTGTCGTTCGTGAAGAACTGGCGCCGGCGCCCGGCTTAAGCGGTGTTTCGAGCCGGGACGGTCTCGAAGAAGGCTCGGATGATGACACGCAAGAGCTCTGCGAGCCATCGCAG
>NZ_JBUYWT010000108.1:0-11191 GCF_055264925.1 Bradyrhizobium sp. KZN70725 | reverse complement strand
CAAGCACTTTCGCGCTATCGCGACCCGCTACGACAAACTCGCCAGAAACTTTCTCGCCGGCATCCACTTGGCCTCAGCTTTCATCTTGCTCAACTGAGGACAGGCTCTAGCGCGTGACGGGACTAGCTTGAATGACGACAGCGACGGCACTGCCCCCCGCAAGCCGCAGGGCTATGCATATGGCTGGCGGCCACGACGACATGGAAACGTCGCTTACAGAAGCGCACGAATGCCATATGCCTCGGGAGGCGAGCGTGCGCCTGCGTGATTTCGGAATATTGGAAAATATCCGTGAGTTGCCCGACGTGTCAAGTAGCCTGGTCGAACGCCGGCCACCGCCGGCTACTTTGTACTTTGCATGGGGTTGTTTTCGATATTTTGGGAACGCGCCTCCCCTGCGAGTGCTGGCAATCGCATATGGGCTCGATAGCGCCACAAACTCGTCATGCCCGGCCTTGTGCCGGCCATGACGGCGCGGAAACACCGGATTGCCCTGCCCGCAATCGGGAGAGGTGAGGCGCAGTTCGCCGCTCGATTCCAGGTGAAGTCATGTGCCAACGCGTGATTACTTTATTCAGCCCCCAGATGCCCGCGAACAATTCCCACCGCCTCCCCGACCAGCTCCGCGCCAATCTGCGCCTGGTGTTCGTCGGCACCGCAGCGAGCACGCGCTCGGCCGCCGTCGGGCATTATTACGCGCATCCCGGCAACCGGTTCTGGCGTGCGCTGCATGAGGCCGGCATCACGCCGCGGCGCTATCGGCCGGACGAGTTCGCGGCGCTGCTCGCGCTCGGCATCGGCTTCACCGATCTCTCCAAGACCGGCGCCGGGATGGATCACGAAATCAACAGGCAGTCGTTCGACGTGGTGGGCTTCCGGACGAAGATCGAGACCTATCGGCCGAACACCGTCGCCTTCACCAGCAGGAAGGGGGCGAGCCTGTTCTACAACAGGCCGACCAACGCGCTCGTGCTCGGTCGGCAGCCATCGGTGAATGGCTTTCCCGAAGTGTTCGTGCTGCCGTCGCCATCCGGCGCGGCCTCGGGTCATTGGACCTTACAGCCGTGGCGCGAACTCGCCGAGTGGATCACGGAATCGTAGGATCGTAGGATCGGTAGAGCCAACGGGTCCGCGCAAAGCGCGGCCCGAGATAAACTCCGCAAAACCCATCATCTCTCCCGACGCACCGAAGTCGATGGGTTTCGCTTCGCTCTACCCATCCTACGAGATCGCTACGAGACCGCTCCCTACTCCTTCAACGTGATCGCAAGCCCGCTGAGGTCGACATTGGCCATCAGCCCGACCTGCTTGCCGCTCAATTCGAGCACCGCGCCGTTCTGGTTGGTCAAGAGGATGCCGCGCACGCCGGCGCCGAGCGCAACGCCCATGCCCGCCGCGGCATAGACGCCGTTGATATCCTGCGGACGGCGGATATTGCGCACCCGCCCCTGCAACGTGGTCTGCGAGCCGCCGAACACGAGCCCATAGTCCAGCCCGCCGGCCGTGAGCCCATAGGTCTGGCCGTGGAAGGTCATGACGCCCTTGCCGGCGGAGCCGCCGAACACCCAGCCGCCCTTGAAGATCACGAGCGTCACCGCGCCCTCGTCAGCCAGGGCAGCGGACGTTCCGGTGAGCATCGCCAGCGCGAGCAGCGCGGCGCGGGCGACGGATGGCAACTTCATGGGGGATTCTCCGGACGAAGTGAGAGCGAATCGCGGCAATCCAGCCGACCGGCGGCATCGCTGAAATGCCGCGAAACATGCGGGATTGCGCTTGTTCCTGATGGTGCGGAGTCTATCATCGCCTCTGCAGCCGCGCGACCACTGGCGCATGCGCGCCCACCGCTTTGCCGGATCGCTGAGGAGTTTGCGCAACAGGGATCTGCATCGATGCACGATTTCACCCCACTTTCCGGCCTTGCCGGCGGCGCGCTGATCGGGCTTGCCGCCGCTCTGCTGATGCTGCTGACCGGGCGAATCGCCGGGGTCACCGGCATCGTCGGCGGCGCGCTGCAGGCCGATACCGCCGACCGTAGCGCCGATCGTTCCTGGCGCATCGCGTTCATCGCGGGACTGATCGGAGCGCCCCTGATTGCGGCGCTGTTCGGCGCGCCGCTGCCGCGGCCGGCGATGAATGCGAGCCTTGTGGTGGTCGCGATCGCGGGACTGCTGGTCGGATTCGGCACAAGGATGGGCAATGGCTGCACCTCGGGCCACGGCGTCTGCGGCTTCGCGCGGCTGTCCGGCCGTTCGATCGTGGCAACATGCATCTTCATCCTGACGGCGATCGCAACGGTCGCAATCGTCAGGCACGGGATCGGAGGCTAAGCATGATCCGGAAAAGTGCGAAGCGGTTTTTCCGAAAGGATCATGCTCAAACAAGGAGCGGTTTAGCGATGGCGGTGCTTGCCAGTTTTGCCTGCGGCCTGATCTTCGGCGCGGGCCTTCTGATCTCCGGCATGACCGATCCGCAGAAGGTGCTCGGCTTCCTCGATCTGTTCGGCGCGTGGGACGCGACGCTCGCCTTCGTGATGGCGGGCGCGGTTGCGGTCGCAGCAACCGGCTTCGCGATCGCCCGGCGGCGCACGGCCCCCGCCTTCTCGGCGCGCTTCCTCTGGCCCGACCGCACCGACATCGATGCGCCGCTGGTTGCCGGTGCGGTGCTGTTCGGCATCGGCTGGGGCCTCGTCGGCATCTGCCCCGGGCCGGCACTGGTCAATCTCGCCGGCCTCTCGCTACCGATCGTGGTCTTCGTTCTCGCGATGCTCGCAGGCATGATCGGCCAGAATCTCTTCGGCAGGAATCTTTGGCGCCGGCGTGCAGCGGCACCGCGCGCCATCGAAACTTCTCCCCTTCCATCTCACGCAGACGGGTGACCCAATGACTGAAAAGACCACAATCAAGCACTTCCCTCCTCCGCCCGGCGTCCAGGCGCCGCCACTCTCGTTCGGCGCCCGCGTCGGCGATTTGTTGTTCATCTCCGGCATTCCCGGCTTTGACGCCAATCGCGAGCTGCCCGACGGCTTCGAGGCGCAGTTCGCCAATGTCGTGACCAATATCAAGCGCGTGCTGAGCGAGGCGGGCGCGACGATGCGCGATCTCGTCAAGGTCAACGTGCTGCTGACGCGCGCGAGCGACGTCGCGACGATGAACGCGCTGTATGCTGGCGCGTTCGGCCCCGCCCCCTACCCCGCGCGCACCACCTGCGTGGTGGTGGCGCTGCCCAATCCAAAGATGCTGATCGAGATCGAGGGCGTGGCACACGTGAAGGGGTGATCTCAGGCTCTGTCATGCCGGAGCGCGCCACTTGGCGCGAGCCCTCAGGTGCGCAATTGCGCACCGGTTGAATCGAGGTCCATCTTCATCGTCGTCCTGGCGAAGGCCAGGACGACGATGTGGAGAGAGCTGACGCAAATCCGCGCTGCATCACGCCGGTTCAGTGAGCCCTCAGAACAACGACCCCTGCCCGTCGTCCTCCCGCACCGGCGCCTTTCTCGGCGCGGCCTTCTTCGGCTGCGGCGCGTCCTCCGCGGCGATTTCATCCGCGGTCATCGGCAGCAGCAATTGCGCATCGTCATTGGCGACCGCGTTGACGCGCATCGTGACCTGGTGCCAGGCGAACTCGCCGACCTCGGGGCCCTTCAGCATCGGCATCACGTCGTCGACATCATTCGGCAGGCAGTCGAGCCAGCGCGCGAATTGCTCGGGCCTGATCGTGACCGGCACGCGGTGATGCAATTGCGCGAGGTCGGGACTGGCCGGCGCAGTGACGATCGCGACCGTATCCTGCTCCTCGCCGTTCGGCCCCATCCAGGTCTCGGCAAGCGCGGCGAAGGCGAGCGGATGGCCGTCGCGGCGATGGATGAAGAACGGCCGCTTGCGGCCGCCGGCATCCTGCCATTCGTAATAGCCGTCGGCGGGGATCAGCGCCCGGCGCCGCTTGATCGCGTTCTTGAAGGCCGGCTTCTCACGCACCGTCTCGGAGCGCGCGTTGATCAGGAGCGAGAAGGTCCTGGGGTCCTTGACCCACGACGGGATCAGGCCCCAGCGCATCAATTGAAAATGCCGGCCGCCATTCTGCAGCAGCACCACCGGGATCGGCTGGGTCGGCGCAACATTATACCGTGGCGGAAAATTCGGCTGCTCGATATAGCCGAACATCTCGCGCAAGGCCGCCGGCGGCGAGGTTATGACAAAGCGTCCGCACATTTGCCGTCCAGAGTGGTATCCGTTTATTCTGCCTTAACTTGGACCGTTAAAGACTGCGATCAATGACCTCAACGGCCGCCATAGCGGACTCTTCCCCGCGACCGACGTACCCCGATGAGGCGCGGGCGGCGCTGTTGCGCGCCGCCAACATCAATCCCCGCACCGGGCTTGCCACCGACTACCTCAATCACTTCAACGAAGCCATCATGCTGCTGGAGATGGTCCCGGACCTGCCGGAATGCGCCAGCGATTTCCTCGAATGGCAGCCGCTGTCCTATGCCGAGCATTTCACCGCGTCGAATTTCCGGGCACGCGATCTCGCGATCGAGGCCTATGAGACCGCGGACGCCGCAATCCGGGCCGAATTCGACCAGCTCACCGACAGCATGACGAAGATCCTGACCGAGGTCGGGGCGGCGATGCGGCAATTGCAGCAGGACAAGAGCCGGGTCGCGCTCGCCGAGCAGGCGATCGTCTGGGTCAAGCCGCTGGTGATGCAGACCGCCGGCATCATCAACGGCGCCGCAGAGGCCGATGTCGACAGCATCATGGCGGGCGCCTGAGATATCGGGCATGATGGTCTTCACAACCGGCTGCTAATCACCTTGACCTCTCCCGAACCTCCGATCCGCCCGCAGCTCGCCGTGTCAGGCGTGATTTTCCGCGACGACAAGGTGCTGCTGGTGCGCCGCGCCCGCTCGCCCGGCAAGGGCTTCTATTCGCTGCCCGGCGGCCGGGTCGAGTTCGGCGAATCGCTGCATACCGCCCTGCACCGGGAGATCGACGAGGAGACCGGCCTCAAGGTCGAGATCGTCGGCCTCGCCGGCTGGCGCGAGGTGCTGCCGACCGGCCCCGGCACCGGACACTATCTGATCATGACCTTCGCGGCGCGCTGGGCGTCCCGCGAGCCTCACCTGAACGACGAGCACGACGATTTCAAATGGCTGGCGCCGGAGGAGATCGGCGACCTTAAAGTCACCGGCGGCCTGCATGCGGTGATTGCGGCCGCCCGGCGGCTGGTTTGAGGCCCGTGGGGGGCTTTGGGGGGCTCGGCCGCCTTGCCTCGGGCGCATTGAGGGGGCATACCACCGCCATTCCGGAACCCCTGATGATCAAAGCCTTTCTCGCCGTTGTGATCCTGATGTCGGCATGCCTTGCGACGCCCGCCCGGGCGCAGGACGCGGCTGCGCCGTTCGACGGCGATTTGCAGCGGCTGGCCGAGATCCTCGGCGCCCTGCACTATCTGCGCGGCATCTGCGGCTCCAACGAGGGCGCCAAATGGCGCAACGAAATGCAGGCACTGATCGATGCCGAGACCCCCTCCGGCGACCGCCGCGCCCGCATGATCGCGGGCTTCAACCGCGGCTATAACGGCTTCCAGCAGACCTACCGGACCTGCACGCCCGCGGCCACGGTAGCGATCCGCCGCTACATCGAGGAGGGCTCGAAAATCTCCCGCGACCTGACGGCCCGCTATGCCAACTGAACGGGCGATCTTCTTCGACCTCGACGGCACCCTGACCGACCCGAAGCCCGGCATCACCGGCTCGATCCAGTACGCGCTGGAAAAGCTCGGCCGGCCGGTTCCCTCGCAGGATGAACTGACCTGGTGCATCGGGCCGCCGCTCAGGGCGAGCTTTGCGATGCTGCTCGGCGGCGAGGAGCTCGCGGACCGCGCGGTCGCGCTCTACCGCGAAAGATTCGGCGATGTCGGGCTGTTCGAGAACGCGGTCTATCCCGACATCGCGGAGGTTCTGGCCGAGCTGCGCCGGGCACCGGGCCGGATGTTCGTCGCGACCTCGAAGCCGCATGTGTTCGCGACGCGGATCATCGCGCATTTCGGCCTCGGCGACTATTTCGACCACGTTTTCGGCTCGGAGTTCGACGGAACCCGGGTCAACAAGGTCGACCTGCTCACCTATGCGCTGGCGCAGACCGGGGCCGATCCGGCCAAATCCCTGATGATCGGCGATCGCAGCCACGACGTGATCGGGGCGAATCGAAACGGCATCCGGGCGGTCGGCGTCACCTATGGCTACGGCACGCCCGAGGAGCTGACCGAGGCCGGCGCCAGCCATCTGTGCGCCACGCCGCGCGCGGTGCTGGACCATATCCACAGCTCATTCGGCTGATCGCGGCCCGGATATCCGGAATTCCCCTTTAAATGCCGAGGCCGCCGTTAACCTTTTCGAAAGATGTGGGCTAGGCGGTACCTGCATGCGTGATACATCTCGCACGTCGCAGTGGTTCGCTCCTCGGACCGCGCGCTGTCAATTTGCAGAGTTTCATGCGCCATCCAGCGTCCTTCCCCCATCACCAAGACCCGCGACCCGACCACGAGCAGAAGCAGGCCGCGCTGGGCTACCTGAACGAGGCCTGGGCTGAAGCGCGTCACGACGGCGTCGATGGCGACTGCCTCGCGCAGGCGAGCCTGTTCGCGGCGCTGGCCGAATTGGTCGGCACCTATGGCGAGGACGCGGTGGCGAAATTCGCCGAGGGCCTCGCCGCGCGCGTGCGCAACGGCGAGTTCTCGCTGGCACTGGCCCGACAGTAAAACGATAGCGTTTTCGAGCGAAGTGGGCCGCCGGTTCGCGTCAAGAAAACGCGTCAAACGCGAACCTACGGCTTCAGCGTCTCGAGGAACCGAACCGGCTCGCCGGTCGATGGCGTCGTGACTTCGCCCTGCCACATCACCCGCCGGCCGCGCACGAAGGTGCCGACCGGCCAGCCCTGCACCCGCACGCCGTCATAAGGCGTCCAGGCGGCGCGCGAGGCGATCCATTTGTTGGTGATGGTCTCGCTGCGCTTCAGGTCGACGATTGTGAAGTCGGCATCGTAACCGGCCGCGATGCGGCCCTTGCAGGCGATGTTGAACAGGCGCGCAGGCCCCGCGCTGGTGAGATCGACGAAGCGAGCCAGCGACAGCCGCCCGGCATTGACGTGATCGAGCATCAGCGGCACCAGCGTCTGCACGCCGGTCATGCCCGACGGCGAGGCCGGATAGGTCTTGGCCTTCTCCTCCAGCGTATGCGGCGCGTGATCCGAGCCGAGCACGTCGATGATGCCCTGCTCGATACCGTACCAGATGCCGGCGCGGTGATCGGCCGAGCGCACCGGCGGGTTCATCTGGGCCAGTGTGCCGAGCCGCTCGTAGCACTCCGGCGCGGCCATGGTGAGGTGGTGCGGCGTCGCCTCGCAGGAGGCGACATCCTTGTGGTCACGCAGGTACAGAATCTCGTCCTTGGTCGAGATGTGCAGCACGTGGATGCGCTTGCCGGTCTCGCGCGCGAGATTGACCAGGCGCTCGGTCGCCATCAGCGCGGCGGTCTCGTCGCGCCACACCGGATGCGAGCGAGCATCGCCCTCGATCCGCAGCGGCTTGCGCTCGTTGAGGCGATACTCGTCCTCGGCGTGGAACGCGGCGCGGCGCCGGATCACCTGGAAGATCCGCCGCAGGCTCTCGTCGTCCTCGACCAGCAGCGCGCCGGTGGAGGAGCCGATGAACACCTTGACGCCGGCGCAGCCCGGGGCGCGCTCGAGCTCCGGCAGATCCTGCACGTTCTCGCGGGTGCCGCCGATGAAGAACGCGAAATCGCAATGCATGCGATGGCGGCCGCGCTTGATCTTGTCGGTGAAGGCCGCTTCGGTGACCGTCAGCGGATTGGTGTTCGGCATCTCGAACACGGCGGTGACCCCGCCCATCACCGCGCTGCGCGAGCCGGTCTCGAGGTCTTCCTTCTGGGTCAACCCGGGCTCGCGGAAATGCACCTGGGTGTCCATCACGCCGGGCAGGATGTGCAGGCCCTTGCAGTCGATCACCTCGCCGGCCGAGGCCTGACTGAGCGAGCCGATCGCGGCGATGCGGCCGCCCGCGATACCGATATCGCGCACGCCCTCGCCGTCCTGATTGACCACGGTGCCGGATTTTAGAATGGTGTCAAAATGCTGATTCATCGGTCCTCGACGCCCGCTTTCGGCTGTCGCGCGGGCCTTGTTCGGCGCACTGTAGCGCCTTAGCTTGGCAGGGGATATCGCGGCCTGCGCGTTTCCCAAGGAACTTGGAAAAGAGCCAATTTTGCGAATGAAAGCAGCGTTTCTTCCAGATCGGGGCGTGGTCAAGGTCTCTGGCGAGGACGCCCGCAACTTCCTCAACGGCCTCATCACCGCCGACATCGCCGAGTTGCGCGCGGGACAGGCCCGGTTCGGCGCGCTGCTGACGCCGCAGGGCAAGATCATCGTCGATTTCCTGATCACCGAGATACCCGCCGGCCACGGCGGCGGCTTCCTGATCGATGCGCCGCGCGCGCTCGCCAAGGGCCTTGCCGACAAGCTCGGCTTCTACAAGCTGCGCGCCAAGGTCGTGGTCGAGAACCTGTCCGACAGCCTTGGTGTGCTGGCGGCCTGGGATGGCGAGCCGGCGGCGACGCCGGATCTCGCGTTCGCCGATCCGCGCAACCCAGCGCTCGGCTGGCGCATCCTGATTCCGGAAGATTTGAAGCAGAAGCTCGCTGAGCTGATCGGTGCCGATCTCGTCGACTCCAACGCCTACGAGGCGCATCGGATCGCCACCGGCGTGCCGCGCGGCGGGCTCGACTTCATGTATGGCGACGCCTTCCCGCACGAGACCAATATGGATCGCCTCAACGGCGTCGATTTCGACAAGGGCTGTTATGTCGGCCAGGAGGTGGTGTCGCGCATGCAGCACCGCGGCACGGCGCGCACCCGCACGGTGAAGATCGTCCTCGACGGCCCCGCGCCCGAAGCCGGCGCTACCATCCTGGCTGGCGACAAGCAGGTCGGCACCATCGGTTCGACCGCCGGCGAGAAGGGTCTCGCGCTGGTCCGCATCGACCGCGTCGCCGATGCGCTCGACGCCGGCCTGGCGCTGACCGCGGGCGGGCTGTCGCTTCACCTCGCCGAACCTGACGCCGTCCGCATCACACCCAAGCAGACCGTCGCATGAGCCGTACCGCGCAGCTGCATCCCGACGGCAAGACGCGCTGCCCCTGGCCGGGCGAGGATGCGTTCTACGTCGCCTATCACGACAATGAATGGGGCGTGCCGGAATATGACGACCGCGCACTCTACGAAAAGCTGATCCTCGACGGCTTCCAGGCCGGTCTGTCCTGGATCACGATCCTGCGCAAGCGCGAGAACTTCCGCAAAGCCTTCGACGATTTCCAGCCCGAGAAGATCGCGCGCTACAACGCCAAGAAGGTGCACGCGCTGATGAACGATGCCGGCATCGTCCGCAACCGCGCCAAGATCGAAGGCGCGGTCGCGAGTGCGAAGGGCTATCTGGAGATCATGGAGAAAGGCCCCGGCTTCTCGAATTTCCTGTGGGACTTCGTCGACGGCAAGCCGAAGGTCAATCAATTCAAGACCACCGCGAGCGTGCCGGCCTCGACGCCGGTCTCGATCAAGGTCTCGAAGGAGCTCGGCGCGCGCGGCTTCAAGTTCGTCGGTCCCACCATCGTCTACGCCTTCATGCAGGCGACCGGCATGGTCAACGATCACCTCGTGACCTGCTTCTGCCACGAGAGCTGCAGCGGCAAGCTCCGCACACCGCGACTCAAGAAGAAATGACGGCGCGCAAATCGACGGAGACAACCCGCGCCTGGCAGCGGATGTTGTCGGGACGCCGGCTGGACCTGCTCGACCCGTCGCCGCTCGATATCGAAATCGTCGACATCGCGCATGGACTGGCGCGGGTCGCGCGCTGGAACGGCCAGACCAGCGGGGCGCACATCTTCTCGGTGGCTCAGCACACGCTGCTGGTCGAAGCCGTGATGCGCCAGCAGATGCCGCGCGTCGACATCCGCCATCGTCTCGCGGCGCTGCTGCACGACGCACCGGAATACGTCATCGGCGACATGATCTCACCGTTCAAGGCGGTGCTGTCAGGCGAATACAAGGCGGTGGAGAAGCGGCTGCTCGGCGCGATCCATATCCGCTTCGGCCTGCCCGCCGTGCTGGCGGACGAGATCACCCAGCAGATCAAGGCCGCCGATCGCGGCGCCGCGTATCTCGAGGCGACGCATCTGGCGGGATTTTCGCGAGCCGAGGCCAAGCGGCTGTTCGGCCGCGATCCGGAACTGCCCGAAGCGACCGAGCGCGACTATCTGACGCCATGGACCGCCGCGCGGGCCGAAAAGCAGTTTCTCGAGCGCTTCAAGGCATTGCACGCCTCTTAGGGCGGCACCGAAAGACGTGCCGCCGGTTGCGCCGCAAAACGATGAATCGGCATGGCACCCCCGCCTTTGCCCGTTCGGGAGCAGCCGTTATAATCCGGCACCCCCGATAGAAGGACCATCATGCTTCACGTCTGCTCGCTTGCCGCACTCTCCGACACGGTTCGCGCCACCGGCGCCAGCCATGTGCTGACTGTGATGGCCAATGTCGACCAGGTGCAGCGGCCGCCTTCCGTGCTGCCGGCCAACCACCTGAAAGTGTCGATGGACGACATCATCGAACAGATGGACGGATTCGTTGCGCCCAACGAGTCGCATATCGAGAAGGTGCTGAGCTTCGTGCGCGGCTGGGATCGCCAAGCACCGATGGTGGTGCATTGCTACGCCGGCATCAGCCGTTCGACCGCGAGCGCATTCGTCACGGTCTGCGCCCTCAACCCGCACCGCGACGAAATGTCCATCGCCCGGATGATCCGCGAGGCCTCGCCGATCGCGGCTCCCAACCGGCTGATCGTCAGCCTCGCCGACAAGGCGCTGGGGCGCGAGGGCCGGATGCTGCGCGCACTCGACGCGATGGGTCCCGGCAGTATGAGCGTCGAAGGCCGGCCCTTCCGCATCGATCTGGACTAAGCGCGGCCGGTCACGCCCGATCGCTTGAACTTCCGGTCCTCCTCACGGCACTACTAGTGGCTCGTCACAGTGATTTTGACGGTTTGATACCGAGCCAGCTTAGGATCGGCAAGTTCTCTGGCGGCACGAGGATTTCGATGCTTCTGGGGATATCGGCTCGAC
>NZ_JBUYWT010000107.1:0-11848 GCF_055264925.1 Bradyrhizobium sp. KZN70725 | reverse complement strand
CGTCGAGCCGATATCCCCAGAAGCATCGAAATCCTCGTGCCGCCAGAGAACTTGCCGATCCTAAGCTGGCTCGGTATCAAACCGTCAAAATCACTGTGACGAGCCACTAGTACCTTCCCGCGGGCGGCAGTTCTCCTCGCACGCCAAACAGGCTAGAGCGGGCGAATGGACACGCACGCTTCCTCTGCCCGGATCACCGGCATCTATCGCTACCCCGTCAAGGGTCTCACGCCCGAGCCGCTGCCGCACGCAGAGCTCAAGGCCGGCGAGACGCTCCGCTCCGATCGCCGCTATGCGATCGAGAACGGCCCGAGCGGTTTCGATCCCTCGGTGCCGAAATGGCTGCCGAAGCCGCATTTCCTGATGCTGCAGCGGGACGAGTGGCTGGCGCCGCTGCGCGCCCATTTCGACGATGACAGCCATGTGCTGACGCTGCGCCGGGATGGCGCGATGGTGGCCCAGGGCGACCTCGAGACCGCGGAAGGCCGCGCGGCGATCGAACGCTATTTCGCCAATCGTCATACCGGCCAGATCAAGGGCCCGCCCAAGGTGCTGGTCAGCCCCGGGCACAGTTTCTCCGATGTGCCGCGCAAGGTGGTCTCGATCATCAATCTGGCCAGCCTGCGGGCGATCGAGGAGATGGTGCAGGCGCCGGTCCATCCGCTGCGCTTCCGCGCCAACCTCTATGTCGAAGGCTGGCCGGCCTGGCATGAAGCCAGCCTGCTCGACCAGACCATCGCGATCGGCAGCGCCCGGGCCAGGGTGGTGAAGCGCATCACCCGCTGCGCCGCGGTCAATGTCGATCCCGATACCGGCGCGCGCGACCTCTCGGTGCCGAACACGCTGATGCAGCGTTTCGGCAACAATGAGTGCGGCATCTATGCCGAGATCATCAGCGATGGCGGCGCCGCCGTCGGCGACACGATTGCCGCTGAGGAACCTGTAGCGTCGTAGGCCGGGCAAGGCGCGTGCGCGCCCTGCCCCGCTTTCGAGCGATCAGTTGGTCGGCATCACATAGGCGTAGATGCGGCCGCGCGAGACCCGCGTCTCGCGGACGCGGTGGCCGCTGTTGCCCGAGATCATGATCGGATTGCCCTTGGCATCGACGCCGGTGATGATGCCGACATGGCCCCCGCCGCGGCGGCTCATCACGGCGATGGCGCCGACCTGCGGTCCCGAAACGCGCGTGCCGTATTTGGCGAACGAGCTCGCCATGTCGGAGCCGGTGCCGCGATGGCCGGTGTGCTGCAGCACCATGTTCATGAAGCGTGCACACCACAGGCTGGAGCGGCCGGTCGGATTGCCGCCGAGATAGCGGCGCGCCTCGGCCACGATGCCGGACGAGCCGAAGTCGCCTGCCGCGCTGACGCCGCCGGTATTGGGCACGGGGTCAGCGCTGCCGGGCAACGGCGCTGCGTTGGTTTCGATGATCCCGCCCGGCTGCGCGAGTGCGCGACGCTCGGCGCGCGACAGCCGCGCTGCGTGCCGATAGTGATGACGGGCATAGTGACGCGCGTGATGGCCGGCATGGGCCGAATGCGCGTGACGTGAATGATGCGAACGGGCGGAGGCCGGAGCGGCGGAGATCACGGCGAGAGTGAGCGAACACAGAGCCAGCGCCAAAACACGAAGCGACCGGCGACACGCAAGCAACTGAACCATACTTCACTAGATCCTCTGTAACGCCCCCCAATTCCCCGTCGCGTTCCCGGGGGAACACGGCGGTGGTTTTGAAAATCGGGATGGCGCGAGGAAGATTTCATGCGGCGTTGCGGGAACAATTTCTGGGTCATTCCGCGATGATTCGATGACGAGAAAGGAACCGGAACTGCCGCATTGCGGCCTCGAAAATTAACTGCAAATCTGGAGGCGGCCAACGAGAGGAGAATTTCAATGCCCTACGCCATGACGAAAGATCATGTCCGCCTCTACTTCGAAGAGGCCGGCAGCGGAACCCCGATCATCTTCCTGCACGAGTTCGCCGCGGATCACACCAATTGGGAGCCGCAGATGCGCTATTTCGCGCGCGGCCACCGCTGCATCGCCTATTCGGCGCGCGGTTACACGCCGTCCGACGTGCCTGCGAGTGCCGACGTCTACACCTACCAGCACTTCTATATCGACGCGCTCGCCGTGCTCGACCATCTCGGCATCACCAAGGCGCATTTCGTCGGGCTCTCGATGGGCTCCTATTCGTCGCTGCAGATCGCCCTCAACGCGCCGGAGCGCGCGCTGTCGATGACGCTGGCCGCGGTCGGCTCCGGCTCGAGCCTCGAGCATCTCGATGCCTTCCGCGCGCAGTGCCGTGCCAATGCCGAGCAATACGAGAGCATCGGCGCGGTCGAGGTCGCCAAGGTGACGCGCGAAGCGCCGAGCCGGATTCCGTTCCTGGTCAAGGATCCGCGCGGCCACGCCGATTTCTACGCCGCGCTCGCCCGCCACGACGCCAGAGGCTCAGCCAACACGATGCGCAGCTTCCAGGGCGGCAGGCCCTCGATCTACACCATGACCGACGCCATCAAGCGCGCCGCGACGCCGGCGCTGATCCTGTGCGGCGACGAGGACGACAATTGCATCGCGCCCAGCATGTTCCTGAAGCAGCATCTGCCGGCCGCCGGCCTCTCGTTCTTCCCGAAGTCGGGCCACGTGCTCAACCTCGAGGAGCCGGCGCTGTTCAACGAGATGGTCGAGCGCTTCATCGCGCTGGTCGAGGCCGGCCGCTGGCCGGTACGCGATCCGCGGTCGCTGGTGGCGGCGCCGGTGTAGTCCTGTCATTCCGGGGCACGCGAAGCGTGAACCCCGAATCTCGAGATTCTGGGTTCACGCTTCGCGTGCCCCGGAATGACGCCATGACGTCACTTCGCCTGCCCTCCCCGGCTGAGCAGGAACACGCCCTGCTCGCCGAACATGTTCCACACCCACCACGGCAGGTTGAGCGGCACCGGACGGCCGTAGAGATCGAGCGCCACCGCGCGCTCCATCTTGACGTTGATCTCCTCACAGAGCTGCACGAAATCCTTGATGGTGCAGAAGTGGATGTTCGAGGTGTCGTACCAGCTCGCCGGCAAATTCTCGGTGCGCGGCATGTGGCCGCCGATCAGAAGCTGCAGCCGCATCTTCCAGAACCCGAAATTCGGAAACGAGACGATGGCGCGCTGGCCAATCCGCAGCAGATTCTCCAGCACCACCTTGGGCTGCCGCGTCGCCTGCAAGGTCTGCGACAGGATCACGTAGTCGAACGCATCGTCGGGATAGTTGACGAGATCGGTGTCGGCATCGCCCTGCACCACGGCGAGCCCCTTGGCGACGCAGCCATTGACACCCTCGCGCGACAGCTCGATGCCGCGGCCGTCGATGCCGCGGCTTTCCAGCAGTTGCAGCAATTCGCCGTCGCCGCAGCCGACATCGAGCACGCGCGAGCCCGGCCGCACCATGTCGGCGACCAGCAGATGATCGGTGCGATAGCCGCCGGTCCGCTCCGGCGCGATACCCGGCAAGGGCAATGTCTGCTGCATGCTCATGACCGGCCGCCGTCCTTCAGGCCGCGCGCCTTGGCTGCGGCCAGCAGGAAGGCACGGGAGATCTCGAGGAATTCCGGCACGTCGAGCAGGAAGGCGTCGTGGCCCTTGTCGGTCTCGATCTCGGCGAACGACACCCGCGCGCTCGACGCGTTCAGCGCATGCACCAGCGCGCGCGATTCCGAGGTCGGAAACAGCCAGTCGCTGGTGAACGACACCACGCAGAACCGGGTCTGGATGCCGGTGAACGCCTTCGCCAGCACGCCGTTGTGGTCGGCGGCGATGTCGAAATAGTCCATCGCGCGGGTCAGATAGAGATAGGAGTTGGCGTCGAAGCGCTCGACAAAGGACGAGCCCTGGTAGCGCAGATAGCTCTCGACCTGGAAATCCGCATCGAACGAGAAGGTCGGCAGCTCGCGGTCCTGCATCCGCCGTCCGAACTTGCGGTGCAGCGCGGCGTCCGAGAGATAGGTGATGTGCGCGGCCATCCGCGCCACCGCCAATCCGCGGTGCGGATGGGTGTCCTCGTCGACATAGCGGCCGCCGCGCCAGTCCGGATCGGCCATCACGGCCTGGCGGCCGAGCTCGTGGAACGCGATGTTCTGCGCCGAGTGGCGCGTCGAGCAGGCGATCGCGAGCGTCGAGAACACGCGCTCCGGATAGGCCGCGGTCCATTGCAGCACCTGCATGCCGCCCATCGAGCCGCCGACCACGCAGAACAGCGTCGTGATGCCGAGACGATCGATCAGCATCGCCTGCGCACGCACCATGTCGGGAATGGTGATGATCGGGAAATCGAGTCCCCACACCTTGCCGGTCGCGGGGTTCAACGACGCAGGGCCGGTCGAGCCCATGCAGCCGCCGATCACATTGGAGCAGATGATGAAGTACTTGTCGGGATCGATCGGCCGGCCGATGCCGACCATGGTCTCCCACCAGCCGGGCTTGCCAGTGACGGGATGGATGTTGTTGACATGCTGATCGCCGGTCAGCGCGTGGCAGACCAGGATCGCGTTGGAGCGGTCGGCATTGAGCTCGCCATAGGTCTGGTAGGCGATCTGGAATGGTGCGAGATCGACGCCGCAATCGAGCTTGAGCGGCTGGTCCATCCCGAACTTCGCCACCAATGACGACGGATGGTCGGCCTCATGGGCGCGATCATCGCTCGGGGTTTGTGGGCTCGGTATCGGACGCACGTTGCTCATCTAGGCGACCCTGCCTCCGCGCGGGAGGGCTCGACGGACCTCAGGCCAATAAAAAACCCGGCCTGAACAAAGGTTCGGCCGGGAGCTGATAAGGTCCCCGGCCTGTTTAGCGAGTTGTTTAACGTGGCTGCAAGCCGGCCGGCTCAAATGACCACGGGACGCAGGGAACGTAGTCCCCACGCCCCCCGCCGTCAAGACAGCCCTGCCCACGGCCAATTGGTTAACCGAATGCGCAAGGCACGCCTGCGACGTTTCTCTTTGCTTTCGCTGCCCGTCTTTCCTAATCAGGGACCCTGTCCGACGCGGCACCGGGCCGCCCCGACGACAAGGTTTGAGAGCATGTCCAACCCACCCCCGTCGCCGCCCTCGCTGCAGGATCTGCGCAAGGAGATCGATGCGATCGACGAGCAGGTACACCGCCTGTTGATGGCGCGCGGCGACATCATCGACCGCCTGATCCAGGTCAAGAAGACCCAGGAGGTCGGCTCGGCATTCCGCCCGGCACGCGAGGCCAGCATGATGCGCGAGCTGGTGCGGCGTCATCGCGGCATCCTGCCGCTCGACACCATCGAGAGCATCTGGCGCGTCATCATCTCGACCTTCACCTATGTGCAGGCGCCGTTCGCGGTGCATGCCGATGTTTCGGTCGGCGAGTCGGCCATGCGCGACTCGGCGCGGTTTCACTTCGGCTTCGTGGTGCCTTACGTGTCGCATTTCAGCGCACAGGCCGCGGTCGAGGCGGTGGCGAAGTCGAAGGGCGACCTCGCGCTGGTCTCCGCGATCGCAAGCCGTACGCCGTGGTGGAATGCGCTCGAGGCCAGTGGCGCGCCGAAGATCATCGCGCGGCTGCCGTTCCTCGAACGCGCCGACCATCCCGCCGCGCTGCCGGTGTTCGTGATCTCGCGGGTCGCCGACGACGCCATGGTCACCGAAGTGCAGACCTGGAGCGTGCGCGTCTCCGGCTGGAACGCCGATGTCGCCCGGGCGCTTGCGCCGCTCGCCGAGATCGTCGCGGTCCCCGACACCGCTTTCGACGGCGCGGCGCTCCTGGTCTCGGTCACCGGACACGATTTCGAGGCCATCAAGCTCGCCCTGATCAAGGCCGGCGCCTCGGTCCGCTCGTCGGCCCTCGTCGGCAGCCACGCAACGCGCTATACGGTGCCCTCTAACGGATCGGCCAGGACCTGAAGTAAGAGCCAGCCGCCCGTCCAGGCTTTTGTTTTGACGCGTTTTCTTCACGCGAACCGGTATCCACTTCGCTCGAAAACGCTCTGTTCGGAGTTGATGATGTCCCGCCCCGTGCCGAACCCCGGCATCCTCGATATTGCGCCCTACACGCCCGGCAAGAGCCCGGTGCCGGAACCGGGCCGCAAAGTGTTCAAGCTGTCCGCCAACGAGACGCCGTTCGGGCCGTCTCCGAAGGCGATCGCGGCCTACAAGGCGGCGGCTGACCATCTCGAGGACTATCCGGAGGGGACCTCACGCGTGCTGCGCGAGGCGATCGGCCGCGCCTACGGCCTCGATCCCGACCGCATCATCTGCGGCGCCGGCTCCGACGAAATCCTCAACCTGCTGGCGCACACCTATCTCGCGCCCGGCGACGAGGCGATCTCGACCACCCACGGCTTCCTGGTTTACCCGATCGCCACCATGGCGAACGGCGCCAGGAACGTGATCGCGGCCGAGACCAATTTCACGGCCGACGTCGATGCCATACTCAAGGTGGTGACGCCGCGCACGAAACTGGTCTGGCTCGCCAACCCGAACAATCCGACCGGCACCTACATCCCGTTCGACGAGGTCAAGCGGCTGCGCGCCGCGCTTCCGTCGCATGTGCTGCTGGTGCTCGACGCCGCCTATGCCGACTATGTCTCGCGCAACGACTACGAGCTCGGCATCGAGCTGGTCGCGACCACGGACAACACGGTGGTGACGCACACCTTCTCGAAGATCCACGGCCTTGCGGCGCTGCGGATCGGCTGGATGTTCGGGCCGGCGCATATCGTCGATGCCTGCAACCGCATCCGCGGTCCGTTCAACGTCACGACGCCGGCGATGCTGGCGGCGGTGGCGGCGATCGAGGACACGGCGCATGTGCAGATGTCGCGAACCCACACCGAACAATGGCGCAACTGGCTGACCGAGGAGATCGGCAAGCTCGGGCTGAAGGTGACGCCGAGCGTCGCCAATTTCGTGCTGATCCATTTCCCGACCGACAAGGGCAAGACCGCGGCGGAAGCCGACGCCTATCTCACACGGCGCGGCCTCGTGCTGCGCGCACTCAACAATTACAAGCTGCCGCATGCGCTGCGCATGACCATTGGCACCGAGGAGGCCAACCGCCTCGTGGTCGAGGGGCTGCGCGACTTCCTGGCCGGAAAGTGACATCGTGACGACCGCCCCGCTCTTCCAACGCATCGCGCTGATCGGCTTCGGCCTGATCGGCGGCTCGATCGCGCGCGGCGCGCGCGCGCAAGGGCTGGTCGGCGAGATCGTGACCACCGCGCGCTCGGAGAAGACGCGTGCGCGCGTCGCCGAACTCGGCATCGTTGATCGCGTCGTCGAGACCAACATCGAGGCGGTGAAGGATGCCGACCTCGTCATCCTCTGCATCCCGGTCGGCGCCTGCGGCCCGGTCGCCGCTGAGATCGCGCCGCATCTGAAGCCCGGCGCGATCATCTCCGACGTCGGCTCGGTGAAGGGCGCCGTCGTCAAGGACATGGCGCTGCATCTGCCTGACGGCGTCCACTTTGTCCCGGCGCATCCGGTGGCCGGCACCGAGCATTCGGGGCCGGATTCCGGCTTCGCCGAGCTATTCATCAACCGCTGGTGCATCCTCACCCCGCCCGAAGGCACCGATCCCGCGGCGACCGACCGATTGCGAACGTTCTGGGCCGCGCTCGGCGCCAAGGTCGAGATCATGACGCCCGACCATCATGACCTCGTGCTCGCGATTACCAGCCATTTGCCGCATCTGATCGCCTACACCATCGTCGGCACCGCCGACGAGCTGGCGCAGGTGACGGAATCCGAGGTCATCAAATTCTCCGCCGGCGGCTTCCGCGACTTCACCCGCATCGCGGCCTCGGACCCGACGATGTGGCGCGACGTATTCCTCGCCAACAAGGACGCCGTGCTCGAGATGCTCGGCACCTTCAACGAGGATCTGTCGAAGCTGACCCGCGCGATCCGGCGCGGCGACGGCGAAGCGCTGTTCGACCACTTCACCCGCACCCGCGCCATCCGCCGCGGCATCGTCGAGACCGGCCAGGACTCCGCCGCACCCGACTTCGGCCGGCCGCATGCGAATTTGGAGAAGTAGCCGGGGCAACTCTTTCCATTCGTCGTCCCGGCGAAAGCCGGGACCCATACTCCGCGGCGGGTGTGGTTGACGGGACTCGTCGTTTCAGCTTCGCGCAACGATGCAGCGAAACCCATCATTGGCGCCGCGGGCTTAAATCGATGGGTTTCGCTTCGCTCTACCCATCCTACAATTGGAGTTGCCCGTCGGATTGTGTCGCCGCAGGGCCGACCCACCTACCGGCGGACGGAGCGAGCTGATAGCCTCCAGCAGGAAAGCCGGCGCGTCGCTGATGACAGGGAGCGATCAGATGATACTCAGTCCGGATCATGTGACTATCGCAGTGGCAGATGCCGGCCCGGCGATCGAATTCTTCGCACTGCTCGGCTTCAAGAAGACTCACGTCGCGACCATCGACGGCGGCGTTCCCGCCCGGTACATGGGCATGCCGGCCATGAGAGCGCAGCACATCACCCTCGCACTCGAAGGAGCGGATTTCGAAATCCAGCTGCTTCAGTTCGACCCGCTCCCGGGGACCGATCCGGGGGTGCACCCGACCAATCTGCGAAAGCTGGGCTTCAATCACCTCGCCTTCCGCGTCGACGACATCGAGGCGGCCACCGCGCACCTGGTGGCCAACGGTGTCACCATGCTGAGCGAGGAGATGGACTACATCAGCCGGAAGCTCCGGCTGTTCGAGGGCCCAGAGGGCATCACCTTCGAGTTGGTCCAGCGGGACGCCTGAGACTACGCTGGCCAGGGCCGTTTGCATTGCCCCAAGCGGCGCGGAATGATGTCGGCTTTTGACCCGAGCGGACCCGATCTTCGGCTAGCCCGGGCCAATATCCCGCCCCATTATCACGAGACCTCGGGCGCGCTATCATCCGGCCATTCTTTAGACAAGACTGAAGGGAGTGCTGGAGGCTGATCGCCCCTGACGGATAGCCGAGTCGGCACTCTTGGGTGACATTGGACGGAAAGGGAAACGTCAATGAACTCCACGCCCACTCCGAACCCAGTTGGATCGAACGATAGCCCGAGCGCGCGCGCCGACGAACGACTCGCGGAAGCCCAAAAGCAGATTGCGCGCGCCGATGAAGAACTCACGCGCTTGAGTGAACAGCTCGCAAGAATGGAGCGCGATGCCGCGTCCCACCCGTCGGCAAAGCCAAACCCGCCCTCGGTCGGACCCAACCCCGTTTCTTCCGGGCCCAGCCCTGCTTCTTCCGGACTTGCCTCGCAATCGCGGCCCGGAAGACCGGTATTCCGCGCCCTCACCGCCTTGTCGGTGGCAGCATGTATCGTGGTCGCTGCCCTGGCTTTGCAGTCGTCATATGGCGGGGAAGCCAAGCTGCTTGTCGCCCGTTGGGCGCCGCAGCTCGTTTCAACTCCAGCATTGCCGCCGGATGATCCGCAGCCTCCGGCGCAGCCCGCTCCACCTGCCGTTCAGGTCGCCGCGGCAGACGCCGCTCCGCCCCAAGCGACGCCGTTGCCTCAGACCGCACCACCGCAGGACGCCGCGCCGACGGCCAACACAGCCCTTCCCGATCAGACGCAGCTGCTGCAAACGATCGCACGCGACCTCGCAAATGTTGAGCGAAATATCGAGCAACTAAAGGCGAACCAGCAACAGATGGCCCGCGAGAGCTCCAAAGCCATTGAGGAACTCAAGGCGAGCCAGGAAGAAATGAAACGAGCGCTCGCGAAGGTTTCCGAGCCGAAGGCGTCACCGGCTCCGACGCAGCCGGCGCCGGCCGCGCGCAAGCCCGAGCGGACGTCTATCCCGCCATACGCAAGAGCGCGGCCTCGTATCCCGAGGGAGTGGTTCTACGACGAATGGTGACCGTCGATGCAGCCATCCTTCAGTTCCGGATCGCTTCAAGCCGGCGGCAGGCCGAGTGACTGCGCGGCCTCCATCCAGACCGGCAATTCGCGCTGATACAGCGCATTGCTGTCCTTGAAGCCGATCGCGGGCTCCAGCACGAAGGTCGCAAGCACCTCCTTGACCTTCGGATCGCTATTGGCGGCGACGCAAATCTCCGACAGCCGATCGACGATCGGCTGCGGCGTCGCCTTCGGCAGCGCCCAGCCCGAGAAGCCGCTCACGGTGAAGAACTTCGACGTCGCGCCCTGCTCGGGCAACGTCCTGATCTCGGGGATCGCGTCGACCTTCTTCGAATGCACCCCAAAAACGACGCCGCGACCGCTTTGCAGGACGGTTTGCGCGGCGGTGTAGCTGCCCATCGCGACATCGAGCGTACCTTCCGCGAGCCCGGTCCACATCGGTGCTTCGCCGCGATAGTGGATCGGCTCGATGGTGAGGCCATACTGCTTGTTGAGCTCGTTGATCGTCATGTGCGGCGCGGAGCCCGCGCTATAGGTGCCGAAATTCACCTTGCCGCTGCTGCGCGCATAGGCGACGAATTCCGCCAGTGTCTTGACGCCCAATTTCGGGCTCGCGACCAGCAGCAGCCCGGCGCCCGGGATCACGCTGACCAGCGTCAGATCCTTGTCCATGTCGTAGCCGGGGTTCTTCATCATCGCGCGGTTCATCACGTAAGTGGTCGAGATCGAGCACAGGATGGTGTGACCGTCAGGCGCGGCGCGCGCCACCTCGGCGGCGCCGATCGAGCCCGAGGCGCCCGCCTTGTTCTCGATGACGACGGTTTGCCCGACTTGCCTTGCGATGAATTCGCCGAAGGCGCGTGCCAGGAGATCGGTCTGCCCGCCGGCGGGGTAGCTGCAGATCATGCGGATTTGCCGCGAGGGCCAGGCGGCTTGCGCCGAGGCGCCGCGCGGCAGGAAGGGCATCGCGGCAGCCGCGGTTCCGGCAGCGATGACGTGACGGCGGCTGAATTTCGCTGGCATGAAGTCCCTCCCCGATTTTTTGGTCAGGGTATCGCATCGGCCGATCGCAGTTACGGGACAGATTGGCGCAGCGGGGCCGCAGGTCTGCGACCGTACTCACCGCCGCAGCCGTTGATCCCGGATCGGCCCCGTCGACAGCGCGGCGGCCTTCTGCGCCGGCCGCTGACGGCCGACGAGACCGGCGGTCGCCAGCATGATGCCGCCGCCGAACCACCAGGTGCCGATCACGAACTCCCAGGCGCGCGGCGGAATCTCGTCGAACACGATGCCGTAGACCGACACCAGCGCAGCCAGCGCGGCAAGGAAGATGCCGCCCGCGCTCATCAGCTCGACGGCATCGATGCGACCCGTGCCGCGCATCACCGGCTTGGGAACATCGATGCCGAGATAGAAGCCGACTGCACCGATCACGATCGTCGTCGCGATGAAGCCGAGCGTGCCGAAGACAGCGACATGGCCCTTGGCGAGCTGGGCGGCGACGAAGGTGCCGGCCATGGCACCGGCCATCGCGAGGCCAGTTCGCTGCAGCACATGCGCGGCGCGGCTGACCATCATCAGTTCGCGCGCGATCACGGCCCTCTGCTTCGGTCTGGTCACGATCCTCATGTGCGGTGTTCCTTTGCCGGTGGTGCACTCCCTCTCCCCGTTCTTACGGGGTCGAGACAAGCGAAGCGTGCTCTTGGAGGGTTGGGGTGAGGGGCCGTCTCCGCATGGATGGTGATAGCAACGTTTGCGGAGGCTCCCCCTCACCCGGGGCGCATCTAACGATGCGCTCCGACCTCTCCCCGCGCGCGGGGCGAGGTAACCAGAGTTCGTAGCTCGGCTCGAAATGACATCGTCACGCCCTAGGTGGTGTGGACACTAGCGCATCCATAGAACAATGGCAGCGAGAGTGACGACGGCCCGGTAATTCCGGGCCGTTTTTTCGAAGCGGGTTGCGACACGTCGGAACTGCT
>NZ_JBUYWT010000106.1:0-12137 GCF_055264925.1 Bradyrhizobium sp. KZN70725 | reverse complement strand
GCGCATCGCCGCTCACACCAACTGCATCAAAATGCTCCCGCTCAGGTTCGCCGAACTCGTCGGCCAGCTCCTGCTCACGCGTCGATCCCTCGCTGCCATCGACAAACCTCCCCCCATCAACCCCAGCCGTCGGAAATCAACCATCTCACCTGACCAGATGGAGCTCCACTATGCCTGAATTTCCCCGGACACCCCTGCCGCGTGCGGGTGAGGGGGGCCTCCGCGGATACTGCTATCACCGTGCTTGCGGAGGCAGCCCCTCACCCCAACCCTCTCCCCGTAAGAACGGGGCGAGGGGGCGCGCTGCCGGCGCGGCTGAAGTCGGGCTCGCTCTCCTACGCCCCCTCATCCAGCGCCACCAGCTCGCGCTTCTTGCGCAGCGAGGGCAGCAGCGGGCCGACCAGCAGCACCAGCGCGAAGGCGAGGCAGATCGCCGAGATCGGCCGCTCCACGAAGGTCATGAGGTCGCCCTGCGAGAGGATCAGCGACTTGCGCAGATTGTTCTCCAGCATCGGCCCGAGCACGAAGGCGAGCACCAGCGGCGCCGGCTCGTAGCCGAGCTTGCGCATGAAATAGCCGATCACGCCGAACGCGATCATGACGTGGACGTCGAACACGTTGTTGCTGGAGCAGTAGACGCCGATGATCGTGAACAGGATGATCAGCGGGAACAGCACGTTGTAGGGCAGCCGCAGCAGCTGCACCCACATGCCGATCATCGGCAGGTTGAGCACCAAGAGCATCAAATTGCCGATATACATGCTGGCGACGATGCCCCAGAACAGCGTCGGGTTTTGCGAGATCATCAGCGGCCCCGGCTGCAGGCCGTGGATCACGAAGGCGCCGAGCAGCAGCGCCATCACCACGTTCGGTGGGATGCCGAGCGTCATCAGCGGAATGAAGGCGCCGCCGGCCGCGGAATTGTTGGCCGATTCCGGCCCCGCGACGCCCTCGATCGCGCCGTGGCCGAAGCGCTCCGGATGCTTCGAGAGCCGCTTCTCCAGCGCGTAGGAGGCGAACGATGCCACCACGGCGCCGCCGCCGGGCAGGATGCCGAGGAAGAAGCCGAGCACCGTGCCGCGCGCCACCGGTCCGGCGCTGGCCTTCCAGTCCTCCTTGCTCGGCAGCAACTGGTTGATCCTGGTCTTGATGATGTCGCGCTTGATCGCCTGCTCAGTGTTGAGCAGCACCTCGGCGACGCCGAACAGGCCCATCACGACCGGCACCAGGCCGATGCCGTCGATCAGCTCGAGGCGGCCGAAGGTCAGCCGCGGCTGCGCCGTGATGCTGTCGAGCCCGACCAGGCCGAGCACGACGCCGATGCAGGCCATCAGCAGCGCCTTGGCCATCGAGCCCTGGGTGAGGAAGGTCAGCACCACCAGGCCGAGCACCATCAGGCTGAAATATTCGGCCGGCCCGAACGCGATCGCGACGCTGGCGAGCGACGGCGCCACCAGCATCAGGGCGATCAGCGCGAAGGTGCCGGCGATGAACGAGCCGAAGGCGGAGATGCCGAGCGCGGGGCCGGCGCGGCCCTGCTTGGCCATCTGGTGGCCGTCGATGCAGGTGACGACGGAAGCCGCTTCGCCGGGGATATTGACCAGGATCGAGGTGGTCGATCCGCCATACATCGAGCCGTAATAGATGCCGGCCATCATGATGATGCCGGATTCCGGCGTGCCGGACAGCGTCACCGGCAGCAGCAGCGACATCGCCGAGATCGGGCCGATGCCGGGCAGCACGCCGACCAGCGTGCCGATGAACACGCCGATGAAGCAGTAGAGCAGGTTGATCGGCAGCAGCGCGACGCCGAGGCCGTGGGCGACGTTGACGAGAGTATCCATGGGCGCTCAACCGATCTCGAACATGCCGCTCGGCAGCTGGATCGCGAGCAGGTGCTTCAGCACCCACCACATCCCGAGCGGGGCAAGGATGGACAGCGGGATCGCCAGCGACCAGCGCACCGGATCGATCACGCGCAGCAGCAACAGCATCAGCGGAATCGCCGACAGCAGGAAGCCGAGCGGCTCCAGCGCAAAGGCGAACGCCGTGAGGCAGACGATGACCAGCACCGGCTTGCCCCAGCGCGCATTCTCCCAGCGCGAGGCGAAGGTCGGGCCGCCCTCGGTGACCGCCGCGATCATGATCGAGGCCGCGAACACGCACATCAGGATGCCGGTGTAGAACAGCACGTAGCCGGAGCCGGGATCGTTGATGGTGCCGAGCTTCAGCTTGAGGCCCGACCAGATCACGAAGGCGCCGAGCCCGAGCCCGATCAGCCCGCCCCAGAGCTCGGAGTTGTTGAGGCGGAATTTGACGTTGGTTTGGTCTGTCATGGGATGTGCTCTCGTCAAGTCGCAAGGTGGGGCATCGACCTATCCCCGTCATTGCGAGAGAAGCGAAGCAATCCATTTCACCGCATGTGCGGAGGGATGGATTGCCTCGTCGCTTCGCTCCTCGCAATGACGGACGGAGACTTCGCGGCCAGTCCTTACTTCTTCGCCAGCCCCAGCGTGTCGATCACCTTGCGCTCGGACTCGGTGACCTCCCCCACGAACTTCTTGTAGTCCTCGGTGTTCTTGTAGTTCGGCACCATGTCGTATTTGGCCAGCGTTGCGATCACCGCCGGGTCCTCGATCGCCTTCTTGAAGGCATCGTGCAGCTTGGCGACGATCTTGGGGTCCATGCCCTTGGGGCCGGCGATGCCGAACGGCGAGTCATAGACCATGGGGTAGCCGAGCTCCTTCAGCGTCGGTACGTCCGGATAGTTCGGCGAGCGCGCGCCGGTCCACACCATCAACAGGCGGAGCTTGCCGGCATCGACCAGCGGCCGCCAGCCGGTGGAATCCGCCTGCAGCATGGTGTGCTGGCCGAGCACGGCCGCATTGGTCTCGGCGCCGCCCTTGAACGGCACCTGGGTCAGCTTGATCCCGGCCATCAGGGCGATCTGCTCCATGCCGACATGCAGCGAGGTGCCGGTGCCGGGCGTCGCATAGGTCACCTTGCTCGGGTTCTTCTTGGCGAAATCGACTACGTCCTGCCAGGTCTTGAACTGCGACTCCGCGTTGGTGGTGACGCCGAAGGTGTAGCCGGTGAGGTGAATGATGTAGGAGAAATCCTTCGCCGGATCCCACGACACTTCCTGCATCAGGGGCAGGCGGAACACGGTGATCGGGATCTGGGCGATGGTGTAGCCGTCGGGCTTGGCGCCGGCGGCCATCGTGGCGGGGCCCACGGTGCCGCCGCCGCCCGCCTTGTTGTCGACCGCAATCGGTTGGCCCAGCACCTTCGAGGCGCTCTCGGCGATCGCGCGCATCGAGATATCGGTCGAGCCGCCCGCCGGCCATGGCACGATCAGCGTGATCGGCTTGGTCGGATAGTCCTGCGCGAGCGCCGCTGTTGACACCAGCATGCCGGCGGCGGCGAGCAGGACCATCAAGCGATTGCGGTGCGACATCTCGATCTCTCCCTTATGACCGCGTTCGATCGCGGCCGCGTCTTGTTCGGTGTTGGCAATGATTGTCCCTGTCATGCTGGGACCGAGCGCATTGGACAGAACGGGGCGGGCAACGGAAGCGCGAATTGCGCTCGAAGCGCCGGCTGCGACAATTGGTCTGCCGCGATTTGGCGCGACCTGCCGAGCCGCGGAATTCAATCGGCCTTTGGTCGGACGGATTGGCCGTTCCTGGCAATGTGCCGGGAGGGCGCGGGGTGTGCGCGCCTGACCGGCAAGCCGGGTTTGGTCAAGCGAATAATCAAGGGAACCCAAAGGCATCGGCGCCTTGCGGGATTGCGCGCTTGCCGTCATCATGGCGCCGCCCGCTGTAGGAACGCCGCCCGACAGATGACGCCATCGCCTGACGCCACCGACGACGCTGTGACGAGGGCGTTTGCCGGCCTTCCCGCGTTGCTCGACGAGGCCCCTCGGCTGCTTGCGCGCGGGCGGCTGCTCGATTGCGACTGCCTGATCGGCCCGATGGCGCGGCCGTTTCATGCCGCGATCCGGGCCGGGCGCATCGTCGAACTTGCGCCTTCGCCGGTCCTGATGCGCTCCTGGCGCTTTTCCTATCGCGCGACGCCGCAGGCCTGGTCCGCCTATTGGCAGGCCGAGCCGAAGCCCGGCTGGCACGATCTGCTGGCGTTGACCAAGCGCGGCGAGGCCGTGCTGGAAGGCGACCTGCATCCCTTCATGGCGCATCTGCAATACTTCAAGGACCTGCTGGCGCTGCCGCGGCAGCATTTCGCGGCGGCCGTATCATGAGCGGCAAGATCATGGACGGCCACATCGAGCCGATGGTCGGCCGCTACGTTCACGTCGAGATCGGCGGCGAGCTGCACCGGATCTATTTCGAGGAGAACGGCACGGGCATTCCGCTGGTCTGCCTGCACACCGCGGGATCGGATGCGCGGCAGTGGCGCCATCTGCTCGCGGATACGCAATTTGCCGAAAATTTCCGCATCATTGCCTTCGATATGCCCTGGCATGGCAAGTCGAATCCCCCGATGAGCTGGACCGGCGATGAATACCAACTCACCACTGCGCGCTACACCGAGACCATCCGCGCTTTCTGCCGTGCGCTGCGGCTGGAGAAGCCTGTCGTGATGGGCTGCTCGATCGGCGGCCGCATCGTGCTTAACCTTGCGATCGAATATGCCGCCGAGTTCCGCGCGCTGATCGGGCTCGAGGCTGCCGATTTCCAGGCGCCGTGGTATGACACGAACTGGCTGAACCGGCCGGATGTTCACGGCGGCGAAGTCTGCGCCGCGCTGGTGTCCGGGCTGATCGCCCCGCAAAGCCCGGAGTCTGCGCGGATGGAAACGCTGTGGGCCTACAAGCAGGGCGGCCCCGGCGTGTTCAAGGGCGACCTGTATTTCTACCGTGTCGACGGCGACCTGCGCGGCCGGGTCGCGTCAATCGAGACTAAAGTATGCAACCTCTATCTGCTTACGGGCGAGTATGATTTCTCCTGCACGCCCGAGGATACGAGGCGGACCGCAGCGGCAATAGGGGGCGCCAGCGTCACGATCATGGAGCAGCTCGGTCATTTTCCGATGAGCGAGAATCCGGAACTGTTTCGCCGCTATATCGCACCCGTCCTCGCTGATATTCTCACGCACTAGAACGACCGTTTCCACGCAAGGAGTAGACGTATGACACGCAACTATCTGATCGGCTTCGCGCTCGCCGCCGCGCTGGGCGCGAGCCAGGCGCAAGCCCAGGAGCCGACCGGCACGCTGAAGAACATCAAGGACACCGGCGCGATCACGCTCGGCTACCGCGACTCCTCGATCCCGTTCTCCTATCTCGACGACAACCAGAAGCCGGTCGGCTACGCCATGGACATCTGCTACAAGATCGTCGATGCCGTGAAGAAGGAGCTGAAGCTCGACAAGCTCGAGGTCAAGCTCAACCCGGTGACCTCGGCGACGCGTATTCCGCTGATGGCCAACGGCACCGTCGACCTCGAATGCGGCTCGACCACCAACAATGCCGAGCGCCAGAAGCAGGTCTCCTTCACCAACAGCCACTTCCTGACCGCCAGCCGCTACGTCACCAAGAAGGCGAGCAAGATCAATTCGATCGACGATCTGAAGGGCAAGACGGTGGTCTCGACCGCCGGCACCACCAACATCAAGCAGCTGACCGAGGCCAACCTCGCGCGCGGGCTGAGCGTCAATATCATCCCGGCCAAGGATCATGCCGAGGCCTTCCTGATGGTCGAGACCGATCGCGCGGTCGCCTTCGTGATGGACGACATCCTGCTCGCGAGTCTCGTCGCCGGCTCGAAGTCGCCGGATGACTACGTGATCTCCAAGGACGCGTTCTCCAAGCCCGAGCCCTACGGCATCATGCTGCGCAAGGACGACGCGCCGTTCAAGAAGGTCGTCGACGCCGCAACCGCCGCGCTCTACACCAGCGGCGAGGGCCAGAAGATCTATGACAAGTGGTTCACCCAAAAGATCCCGCCGAAGGGCCTTAATCTCAACTCGCCGGCTGGACCGGAGATGAAGAAGCAGTTTGCGAAGCCGTCGGACTCTCCGGATCCGGATGCCTATCTGGTCAACTGACCGCTGTGTATGACCCGTCGTCCCTTTTGGGAGCGGGTCCTGAAAGTTAGCATGTCCGGCCATTTTTGGAGGAGAATGGCCGGACATTTGCATAGACGCCGCGCGCGATGCCGGCGTAATGCCGTGACCGGCACGGCCGCGTGGGGGACCTGTGAACTACAATTGGAACTGGCACATCTTCCTTGAGCCGAACCCGATGGGGACCGGCACCTATCTCGACCTGTTGCTGTCGGGGCTGGTGGTCACCGTCAAGGTGTCGGTGCTGGCCTGGATCATCGCGCTGGTGTCCGGCTCGGTGATCGGCGTGCTGCGCACGCTGCCGTCGCGGGCCGCGTCGTGGATCGGCTTCTGCTGGGTCGAGTTCTTCCGCAACATGCCGCTCTTGGTGCAGCTGTTCCTGTGGTTCTTCGTGCTGCCCGAATTGTTGCCGCGGTCGGCCGGGCTGTGGCTGAAGCAACTGCCGAATGCGCCGTTCTGGACCGCCGCGATCGGCGTCGGCTTCTTCATGTCGGCGCGCGTCGCCGTGCAATTGCAGGCCGGCATCACCTCGCTGCCGCGCGGGCAGAAGCAGGCCTCGACCGCGCTCGGCCTCACCACGGTGCAGACCTATCGCTACGTGCTGCTGCCGATGGCATTCCGCATCATCCTGCCGCCGCTGACCTCCGAATTCCTCAACACCATCAAGAACAGCGCGGTCGCCATCACCATCGGCCTGATCGAACTGACCGGCCAGGCCCGCTCGATGCAGGAGTTCTCGTTCCAGGTGTTCGAGGCGTTCACGGCGGCAACCGTGCTCTACCTGCTCCTCAATTTCGTCGTGGTGACCGCGATGCGCTTCCTCGAGCGCTATGTCGCGATCCCCGGCTACATCACGGGCAAATGACGATGATCGGCAGTTTCGATTTCGACGTCATCCGCCGCTCGCTGCCCTACCTGTTCCTGGAGGGCATGCGCTTCACGCTGACCTTGACCGCGCTCGCAGCGTTCGGCGGCCTGGTGTTCGGCACCCTGATCGCCCTGATGCGGCTGTCGAGCTACAAGGTGCTCGGGCGCATCGCGGGCTTCTATGTCGACTTCATCCGCTCGCTGCCGCTGGTGCTGGTGATCTTCTGGTTCTACTTCCTGGTGCCGTATATCGGGCAGTGGCTGACCGGCGCGTCGCGGCCGATCACGGTCGGCGCCTTCGCCTCCTCGCTGATCACCTTCATCGCGTTCGAGGCGGCGTATTTCTCCGAGATCATGCGCGCCGGCATCCAGTCGATCTCGAAGGGCCAGCCGGCCGCGGCCAGCGCGCTCGGCCTGACCTACGCGCAGTCGATGCGCTACGTCGTGCTGCCGCAGGCGTTTCGCAACATGCTGCCGGTGCTGCTGACGCAGACCATCGTGCTGTTCCAGGACACCTCGCTGGTCTACGTGCTGTCGATCCCGGATTTCCTCGGCGCCGCCAGCAAGGTCGCGCAGCGCGACGGCCGCCTGGTCGAAATGTACCTGTTCGCCGCGCTGGTCTACTTCGTCATTTCCTGTGTCGCGTCCTATGGCGTTCGCCGCCTGCAGTCGCGCATCGCGATTGTCCGGTAGCCAGTCATGCTTTCGAACATTCAAGACACGGCCCCCTTCACCTCTCCCATCGGGAGAGGTCGGATCGCGTCAGCGATCCGGGTGAGGGGTTTTGCTCCATCGATAGACCGCAATCCCTCACCCGGCGCTGCGCGCCGACCTCTCCCGATGGGAGAGGTGGAAGCGCGCTCGCTGCAACGCCTGAGTCACGCATGATCGAGATCAACCACGTCAACAAATGGTACGGGCCGAGCTTCCAGGTGCTGAAGGACTGCACCACCAGCGTCGCCAAGGGCGAGGTGGTGGTGGTCTGCGGCCCGTCCGGCTCGGGCAAGTCGACCCTGATCAAATGCGTCAATGCGCTGGAGCCGATCCAGGGCGGCGACATCACGCTCGACGGCGTCAAGGTCAACGATCCCAAGACCGACCTGCCGAAGCTGCGTTCGCGCGTCGGCATGGTGTTCCAGCATTTCGAGCTGTTTCCGCATCTGCGCATCATCGACAATCTCCGCCTCGCGCAGGAGAAGGTGCTCGGCCGCAAGTCTGAGGACGCCACCGCCAAGGGCATGAAGCTTCTGGAGCGCGTCGGGCTGAAGGATCATGCCAAAAAGTTTCCGGCGGAGTTGTCCGGTGGCCAGCAGCAGCGCGTCGCGATCGCCCGCGCGCTGGCGATGGACCCGATCGCCATGCTGTTCGACGAGCCGACCTCGGCGCTCGACCCGGAGATGATCAGCGAAGTGCTCGACGTGATGGTCGACCTCGCCCGCGAGGGCATGACCATGATGGTCGTGACCCACGAAATGGGCTTTGCCAACAAGGTCGCCGACCGCGTCATCTTCATGGACCGCGGCGAGATCGTCGAGGACGCCAAGAAGGCCGACTTCTTCGGCACGCCGCGCAGCGACCGCGCGCAGAAGTTCCTGTCGAAGATCCTGCAGCACTGAGCTTAGGGAGCCTCTCCGCCTGTCATTCCGGGGCGCCTCGAAGAGGCGCACCTGAGGGTTCGATGCTGCGCATCGCCCCGGAATGACGGCTGCTACAGGGTTTTCCCCCGTTAACAATTTGCGTATACGAAGGCCTGAACCCCCCTTCGTCCGCAGGAGAACTCGCGTGGAAAAGATCGCTTACGTCAACGGCTCGTTCGTGCCGCATTCGGAGGCCAAGGTCTCGGTGTTCGACCGCGGATTCCTGTTCGCCGACGGCATCTACGAGGTGGCGGCGGTGCTCGAGGGCAAGCTGATCGACAACGCCTCACACCTGGCGCGGCTCAAGCGTTCGGTCGGCGAGATCCAGCTCGCGCTGCCGGAGACGCTGGAGCGGATCGAGGAGATCCAGAAGGAGCTGGTTGCGCGCAACGACCTCGTCAACGGCATGGTCTATCTCGAGGTCACCCGCGGCGCCGACAAGGGTCGCGACTTCGCCTTCCCGAAGGCCGACGTCAAGCCGACGCTCGTGATGTTCACCTCGGAAAAGGACATCATCAACGCGCCCTCGGCCAAGACCGGCATCAACGTCATCACGGTGCCCGACATCCGCTGGGAACGGCGCGACATCAAGAGCGTGGCGCTGCTGGCGCAGGTGCTGGCCAAGCAGGCGGCGGCCGCGGCCGGCGCCGGCGAAGCTTGGATGATCGAGGACGGCAAGGTCACCGAGGGCGGCTCGTCCTCGTCCTTCATCGTCACCCAGGACGATGTCATCGTGACCCGGCAGAACGGCAACGAGATCCTGCCCGGCTGCACCCGCAAGGCGGTGGTCAAGCTCGCCGAGGAACGCCAGCTGCGCATCGAGGAGCGCGCCTTCACGATCGAGGAAGCGCTCGCCGCCAAGGAAGCCTTCATCACCAGCGCTTCCGTGTTCGTGCAGGGGGTGGTCGCGATCGACGGCAAGAAGGTCGGAGGCGGCAAGGT
Organism: Bradyrhizobium sp. KZN70725; assembly: GCF_055264925.1. Classification (NCBI taxonomy): domain Bacteria; kingdom Pseudomonadati; phylum Pseudomonadota; class Alphaproteobacteria; order Hyphomicrobiales; family Nitrobacteraceae; genus Bradyrhizobium; species Bradyrhizobium sp. KZN70725. The sequence goes on along the minus strand of NZ_JBUYWT010000106.1, from coordinate 2,604 downwards.
CGGTCCGATCACCGACCGCCTGCGCGAGATCTATGTCGAGTTCGCCAAGGCGACGGCGGTCTGACTACCCGGAGCGACTTTTTTTATCGTCACCCTGAGGTGGCCGCTCCTTTAGCGGCTCTCGAAGGGTCGACGGCCCGACCGTGGCCGTACATCCTTCGAGGCTCGCCGAAGAGGCTCGCACCTCAGGATGACGGGGACAGATCATCGTTTGTCTGCCCTCACGCCGCCGCCTTCGCCTTCACCGGATGCACCGCGCGGAAGCCGATGGCGATCCGGTTCCAGGCGTTGATCGCGCCGATCAGCGTGGTCAGGTTGACCAGCTCGCTGTCCGAGAACTGGGCGCGCACGGCTTCATAGTCGGCGTCGGGCGCATGCGTCTCGGACACCAGCGTCAGCGCTTCGGTCCAGGCTAGCGCCGCGCGCTCGCGCTCGCTGTAGAGCGGGGATTCGCGCCAGGCGTTGAGCAGATAGAGCCGCTGCTCGGTCTCGCCATGCTTGCGGGCGTCCTCGGTGTGCATGTTGATGCAGTAGGCACAGCCGTTGATCTGCGAGGCGCGGGTCTTGACCAGCTCGATCAGCGATTGCTCGAGGCCGCTCGCAGCAATCTGGTTTTCGACCGCGACCAGCGCTTTGATGGTCTCGGGTGCGGCCTGGTAGAAGTTCATGCGGGGCTTCATGGTCGTTCTCCGTGGTTGTGGCTTGGGTTAGTGCGCACCGCCGCCAGCGAGCTGGCCCGGCTTCTTCAGGAAGAGTGTCGCCGCGAGTGCGATGATCAGCGCGACGCCGAGCAGGTAGAAGGTATCACTGAAGGCGAGGATGTAGGCCTGCTTCTGCACGACCTTGCCGATCGCCGCGATTGCGCGGTGGGCGGCCGCGGCCTGGTCGGCGACGCCGTGGTTCATGAAATACTGCGTCAGCTGCTCAATCCGGCTCCGCGTGGCCTGTTCCAGCAGCGAGACCGACTGCATCAGCACGTTGGAGTGATATTGCTCGCGTTTGGTCAGCAGCGTCTGCAGCACGGCGATGCCGACCGCGCCACCGAGGTTGCGCATCATATTGAACAGCGCGGAGGCCGAGCCCGCATTCTCCAGCTCGATGCCCGCGGTCGCAACCGCCGACAGCGGCGCCATCACCAGCGCCTGGCCGATGGCGCGGACGATGTTGGGCCAGAACAGCTGGTCGGTGGCGTAGTCGTTGGTCATGAAGATGTTCATGAAGTTGGAGCCGGCGAACAGCGCGAAGCCGACGCCGATGATGAGGCGCGGGTCGAAGCGCTGCATCAGCCGCGGTACCAGCGGGATCAGCGCGAGCTGCGGCAGCCCGGTCCAGGCCAGCACCATGCCGATCTGCTCGGCATTGTAGCCCTGGATGCGCGCGAGGTACTGCGGCAGGATGAACACCGAGCCGTACAGCGCGATGCCAAGCAGGAAGTTGGCCAGCATGCCGAAGCCGAAATTGCGGCGGGCGAGCAGGCGCAGATTGAGCAGCGGCTTCTCCACGGTGAACTCGACGATCAGGAAGGCGGCCAGCGCGACGGCGGCGATCACCGACAGGCGGACGATGAAGGGCGAGCCGAACCAGTCGTCCTTGTTGCCTTCCTCCAGCACGGTCTGCAGCGCGGCGAGGCCGATCGCCATGGTGATGATGCCGAGCCAGTCGCCTTGGCGGATCAGCGACAGCTTCATCGGGCTCGGATCGAGCGAGACGTAGAGCATCGCGATCATCACGGCGCCCGGCACTAGATTGACATAGAAGATGTACTGCCAGCCCCAGTTCTCGGTGAGATAGCCGCCGATGGTCGGGCCGATCGCCGGCGCGAACGTCGCCGACAGCGCGAACAGCGCGAGCCCGATCGGCTGCTTGGCCTTCGGCAGCAACGTGATGATCAGCGTGAACGCCATCGGGATCAGCACGCCGCCGGTGAAGCCTTGCACGGCGCGCAGCGCGATCATCTGCGGCAGGTCCTGCGCCAGCGCGCATGCCGCCGAGAATACCAGGAACAGCGCGGCGTTGGTGAGCAGATAGATGCGCACCGAGAACACCTGCGCGAGCCAGCCGGAGAGCGGGATCACCACGATCTCGGCGATCAGATAGGAGGTCGAGATCCAGCCGCCGTCGTCGATCCCGGCGCCGATCGCGCCCTGCACATCGGCGAGCGAGGCGTTGACGATCTGGATGTTCAGCACCGCCATGAACGCGCCGAGCGTCGCCCCGATTACCGCGATCCAGGTTTTCGTGGGGATCGCCGGCGCCGCCGGCGCTGCGGGGGCGGGGAGCGCGGCGGCGTTCGCTGGGTCGGCTGTGGGCTGAAGTGCGGTCATCGAGGTCGTCCTTGCTACCCAAACAAGATGTATTAGGCGGCCGGTTTCGATAATCCGAGAAAGACTGGAAGGATTGTCCGGTAGAGGTTGATAATCAACGGCTGCGGCTGAGAGAGCGACTGCGGTTATGACCACGGCACGACGGTTGCGTTTGGCCTGCGTGCCGTCGACTAGTAGCTCGTCACAGTGATTTTGACTCTTTGGGTATGCCTGGATAGGCGCGCCCCAGTTTGGTGCGAGCTTTGTCCGTTGTGAACATCCAGTTGATACGGGCGCGAGT
>NZ_JBUYWT010000105.1:0-12431 GCF_055264925.1 Bradyrhizobium sp. KZN70725 | reverse complement strand
GCCGCGTCGCTCAACACCAAACGCTCCATCACACCCAAGGCCGCCTCCCAAAAAGAAGCCTTGAATCTGATTTGCTCTCAAAAGGGAATCCTTAGAGTCCACACCACCTAGTGTGCTGAAGGCGAAGTTCGTGCGATTTCGCGGCAGCCACTTTCACGAACTTCGCATTCACAAAGCACACTAGAATCAGAAGTTTGCTAGTGTCCTTATCGAATCCGAAGTTCGCTCCGAAGGTGCGGCAAATGATGGGAACTTCGGATTCGGGACACTAGAACCGCGGGATATCCGGGAAGGCCAGCTTGCCGGCGTGGACATGGACACGGCCGAGCTCGGCGCAGCGGTGCAGGGTCGGAAACACCTTGCCGGGGTTGAGCAGACCCTCCGCATCGAAGGCGCATTTCAGCCGCTGCTGCTGGTTGAGGTCGATCTCGGTGAACATGTCCGGCATCAGGTCGCGCTTCTCGATGCCGACGCCGTGCTCGCCGGTGAGCACGCCGCCGAGCTCGACGCAGCAGCGCAGGATGTCGGCGCCGAACGCCTCCGCCTTTTCGATCTCGCCCGGCTTGTTGGCATCGTAGAGGATCAAGGGGTGCAGATTGCCGTCGCCGGCGTGGAACACGTTGGCGACGCCGAGGCCGTATTTCTCCGAGAGGTCGCGGATCCGCGCCAGGGCCTTCGGCAAGGCGCCGCGCGGGATGGTGCCGTCCATGCAGAGGTAGTCCGGCGAGATGCGCCCGACCGCGGGGAACGCCGCCTTGCGGCCGGCCCAGAACAGATTGCGCTCGGCCTCCGAGGTCGATATCTGGCAGGAGGTCGAGCCGCAGCCTTGCGCGATCGCCTCGACCCGCTTGATCAGCTCGTCGACCTCGACCTGGGGGCCGTCGAGCTCGATGATCAACAGCGCCTCGACGTCCAGCGGATAACCGGCGTGAACGAACGCCTCCGCGGCGTGGATCGCGGGCTTGTCCATCATCTCCATGCCGCCCGGGATGATGCCGGCGCCGATGATCCGCGCGACGCATTCGCCGGCCGCCTCGACCTCGGCGAAGCCGACCATCAGCGCACGCGCCGTCTCCGGCTTCTGCAGGATGCGCACGGTGATCTCGGTGATGACGCCGAGCAACCCTTCCGAGCCGGTGATGATTCCCATCAAATCATAGCCGGCATTCTCGGCCGACTTGCCGCCGATGCGCAGGATCTCGCCACTCATCAGCACGATCTCGCAGCCGAGCACGTTGTTGGTGGTCATGCCGTATTTCAGGCAGTGCACGCCGCCGGAATTTTCCGCGACATTGCCGCCGATCGAGCAGGCGATCTGCGACGACGGATCGGGCGCGTAATAAAAGCCGGCATGCGCGACCGCCTGGCTGATCGCGAGGTTGGTGACGCCGGGCTCGGTGACCACGACGCGGTTGTCGAAGTCGATCTCGCGAATCCGCTTGAACTTGCCGAGCCCGAGCAGCACGCCGTCGGCAAGCGGCAGCGCGCCGCCGGACAGCGAGGTGCCGGAGCCGCGCGGCACCACCTTGATGCCCTGGCCCTGGCAATATTTGAGCACCTTCGACACCTGCTCGGTGGTATCGGGCAGCACCACGACCATCGGCGGCTGCCGATAGGCGGTCAGGCCGTCGGATTCATAGGCCAGCATCTCGGCGGCGCTGTCGATCACGCCCTCGCCCGGGACGATTGCGCGCAAGGCGGCCACGATTTCGGCGCGGCGAGCGAGGACGGCCTGGTCGGCCGCCGGCATCATGATGGACATCGTTGTTCCCTCGGCTGGGCTTTTGCCCTTCGCCGATTTGTTACGACAAATCAATCACGTCTGCACCTGTTTCAGTGCACCGGCCGAAGGTCGGATTGCCCCACCCCGCAATGGCGAGTTCTCTCTCGGACAAGCGGGCGGCCGCGAAACCTGTCAAAGTTTCGTGGCTTGTCCTGTCCAAGCCGGACATGCCACAAACGATCACTACCTCCCGGGACGAAACGAAGAGAACCCCATGAACCTAAAGACCTTGAGCGCGCTGGCGGTCGTCACATCGCTGGCTTCCGCATCCTCCGCGCTGGCGCAGGATGCCGCCGCCGGCAAGACCTCGTTCAATAAATGCCTCGCCTGCCACGCAATCGGCGAAGGCGCCAAGAACAAGGTCGGCCCCGAGCTCAACGGCCTCGACGGCCGCCATTCCGGCTCCGCGCCGGACTACAATTATTCCGATGCCAACAAGAATTCCGGCATCACCTGGAACAAGGAAACCTTCCTCGAATACATCAAGGACCCGAAGGCCAAGATCCCCGGCACCAAGATGGCATTCGCCGGCATCAAGAACGAGAACGAGGCCAACAACCTCTGGGCCTACGTCTCCTCGTTCGACAAGGACGGCAAGCAGAAGTAATCGGCGGTATCGGTCGCGCCGTCCGCCCGGCGCCTATGCCGGGGCGGACGTTAGAAGGGGATGGCCTTTCTTCGAAACGCCATCCCCTTTCAGCGCGGCAACAGATTGGTCTTGGCGAGATCGACCACCTCGTCGCCGCGGCCGCTCATCACCGCGCGCAGCACCCACAGGCTGAATCCCTTCACCTGCTCCAGCGTAATGGTCGGCGGCATCGACAGCTCCTGCGTCGCGGTCACGACGTCGAGCACCGCCGGGCCGTCATGCGCGAGCACGTCGCGGATCGCGCCCTCGAGCTCGCCGGGATCCTCCACCCTGACGCCGTGAATGCCCATGGCGCGGGCCATCGCCGCAAAATCCGGATTCTTCAGATCGACCCCGGTCTCGATGAAGCCGGCGGCCTTCATCTCCAGCGCGACGAAGCCGAGCACGCTGTTGTTGAAGATCACGACCTTCACCGGCAGCTTGGCCTGGGTCAGCGTGATCAAATCGCCCATCAGCATGGCAAAGCCGCCATCGCCGGACATCGACAGCACCTGCCGTCCCGGCTGCGCCGCCTGCGCCCCGATCGCATGCGCCATTGCATTGGCCATCGAGCCATGGACCCAGGAGCCGACCAGCCGGCGGCGGCCGTTCATTTTCAGATAACGCGCGGCCCAGATCGTCGGGGTGCCGACGTCGGCGGTGAACACCGCATCCTCGCTCGCCTGCTCGCTGAGCAGGCGCGCCAGATATTGCGGATGGATCGGCTTCTGGCCCGGCTTGCCGCGGGCGAGATCGTCGAGCCCGGCGCGGGCGTCCTTGTAATGCGCGAGGCTGGCATCGAGATGCTTGCGGTCGGTCTTCACATGGAGCTTCGGCAGCAGCGCGGCGATGGTCTCGCCGACCTCGCCGACGATGCCGAGATCGAGCTTGCAGCGGCGGCCGAGATTTTCGGGGCGGATATCGACCTGCGCGATGTTGATGCCGGTCGGGAAGAACTGCTTGTAGGGAAAATCGGTGCCCAGCATCAGCAGCACGTCGCAGCCGTGCATGGCGGCATAGCCGGAGGAAAAGCCGATGAAGCCGGTCATGCCGACGTCGTAGGGGTTGTCGTATTCGACATATTCCTTGCCGCCGAGCGCGTGCACGATCGGGCTCTTCAGCGTCTCGGCAAGCTTGATCAAGCCGTCATGCGCGCCGGCGCAGCCGCGGCCGCAGAACAGCGTGACACGTCGCGCGCCGTTGAGCAGTGCCGCCAGCGCGTTCAACTCGGTGTCGGCCGGACGCACCACCGGCGCCGGCGGCAGCAAGCCGGCATTCGGCGCGATGTCGCGCTTCGGCGCCGTCCGCATCGCGACGTCGCCCGGCAGCACCAATACGGCGACGCCGCGCTTGCCGACCGCGGCGCGGATCGCGTTCTCCAGCATGTAGGGCAGTTGCGCCGGATCCGACACCAGTTCGCAATAATGGCTGCATTCGCGAAACAGGTCCTGCGGATGCGTCTCCTGGAAATATCCGCCGCCGATCTCGGCCGACGGGATCTGCGCCGCGATCGCCAGCACCGGCGTGCGGCTGCGATGCGCGTCGAACAGGCCGTTGATGAGATGCAGATTGCCCGGACCGCAAGAGCCCGCGCACACCGCGAGCGCGCCCGTGATCTGGGATTCGGCGGCGGCGGCGAACGCGGCCACCTCCTCGTGACGCACATGCAGCCAATCGATCGTGCCGCGCTTGCGCAACGCCTCGGTCAGGCCGTTGAGGCTGTCGCCGACGACACCGTAGATGCGCTTGACGCCGGCCTGGGCAAGGGTTTCAGCGATGAGGTCGGCAATGTTGTCGATCCGCATGAGAGGTGTCCTTTGCTGCAATCCGAAACCGCGTGGGCTGCATGATGTTCGGCGCCACGCGGCGGCGCAAGCCTTGCCGGATCACATTCGCGCGGCGCAAATGCGCGGCAGCTATTGCGCCGTCACCGCGTCCCGCACCATCAGGCCGGCCATCGTCTCGATCTCGGACGCCACGAGATCGGGCACGACGTACTGCACCATGTGGCCTGTGTCCGGCAGCACGGTCAGCTTCGCGTTCGGCGCCGATGCGGCGAGCGGCCGCGAGTGGATGCCGGTCGAGACCGTCTTGTCGACGTCGCCCGAAATGATTGACAGCGGCGCCCTGATCTCGGCATAGCGCGGGGCCTGTTCGACAACGGCCGCCTTCAGCGTGACGAGGTCGCGCGCATTGGCGATGAACTCGCGCGGACGCAGCAGGAGCAACGACTGGCTGTCGCGGACGAAATCAGCCGGCACCGGCTGCGGCGCGAACACGCCGCGCGTAGCCGAATTGGCGACGAGGAAACCGAGCGGCAGCGTGATCGTGTGCGCAAGCAATGGTCCGATCAAAGGTGTCGAGATCGCATCATTGTAGCGTCCGGCGCCGCCGCGCCACGGATAGGCGACAGGGGCGAGCAGCACGAGGCCGGCGACGCGGTCCGGATGATCCAGCGCAATGCGCAAGGCGAGTGCGCCGGCCCAGGAATGCGCCACCACGATCGCCCGCTCGACGCCGAGCCTGGTCAGCGCCTCCACGATCATCCGGGCCTGGATCGCGGGCGTCGAATCCGCGACGCGCGCGCGGGTGCTCCAGCCGTGACCCGGCCGATCGATCAGGATCACGCGGCGCGCTTTGGCAACGCGATCGCCGAGCGGCTGCATCGCGCGGAGATTGGAGCTTGCACCATGCAGCATCACGACCGGCGGCCCGACCGCATCGCGCGGGCCGAGTTCGACCACATGCAGCCGCGCCCCGGCCACATCGATCATTCGCCCCTGCGGCGGGAAGGCCCGCTGGATCAGCAGGGCGCCGAGCTGTGTCACCAGCGCCAGGGCCAGCCCTGCGGCCGCCAGCGCAATGATTGCGGTCAACATCGAGGGGATCCGAAAGGTCTTAGGCACCTGATTGGGCACCTGACAATTACGACGAAGCCGAAATCAGGTTTCGCGCCGATGTGCCCCCTGCCAGGGCATGCTCTTGTTCGGAAAGCCAATTGTCGATTATCCGGCTCGCGCCCCGGCGCGGAGTTGTCCACAATGCGCCCAGCCTGTGGATAGCGGGTTCATACCTGCGTCATTAGTCATTTCATAGATTGGCGGTGGCAATTTCGCCATCAGACGCGAGGCTTCATCGAAACCGGGACGCCATTGGAACGCTTCCTGGTTTGTACACGGTATCCACAGGAACCGGCGTCCGAATGACGAGTTCAACGGGAAGTAATCGGAGGAGTACCATGATTTCCGACCCTAGCGATGCGGCCATCGATCAGATCGTGGCGAGCTGCAATGGCGACCTGCGCGGCGCCCTGAAGGCACTGTTGCTGGTGAATGAGCACCTGGAGGCGGAGCTTCAGCAATTCTATGCTGCCGTAGCCCAGGACACCGCGTCCCGCGGCAAGTTCTTGCACTAGCCTCCTGCGCCGGACCGGACCGCGAGCAAGCATCAAGCTCGCGAGCAACGTGTCCATTCGCGGCCATCGCCCCACGGTCGCGATCAATCGCACGCAATCAGATATCGCGGCCTTCGACCTTTTCGGTCAGCTGCTTGACGATCTGCGGCACCTTCTCGAGGTAGGGATCGACAGCCAGCGCCTTGCGGAAGGCGTCGAGCGCACGCTTGTCGTCGCCCATGTCCTGCATGATCATGCCGACGCCCGCCAGCGCGCCGAAATGGCGGGGTTCGCGGGTCAGCACCTGCTGCAGGTCTCCAAGCGAACGAACGTAATCGTTCTTCAAATAGTAGATCGTCGCACGCCGGTTCCAGGCCTCGACATAGTCGGGCCGGAGCTTGATCACCGCGTCCAGCAGCTTCAGTGCGACATCGACATTCTGGGCGTCGATTGCCGCCTTGGCACGCACCATCAACAGCGCCGCGGTATCGCTCGGGGTTTGCAGCCACAGCGCCCAGATCCGCGCCTCGACATGGCGGGCACTGTCCTCGTCGGGCGCGGCCTTCAGCGCGCCGAACAGGAAATCCAGCCCGCGGGCCCGGTCGGCCGGCACCTTCGGCAGCTTGGTCGGAGCTTCAGGTAGTTTTTTCTGGGCCCTGGGCGGCGGGACCACCCGCGGATCGTCCTGCGCGACGGCCGCAACGGGCATGGCCAGAAGCGCGGCAATCAGGATCGCCAGCCGGCGGTTGGTGGGCCCTAGGAACTTGAATCCGAGCTTTAATCCCATCGCCGAAGTCTAGACGCACAACGCCGCACTGCAAAGCAGCGCGGCGTCAAAGACCTGTGAAGGAAGGATCGGAATCGGCCGGCGATCCGGGCGGGATCGGCCTTGTCGATCAGATTTGGCGGATCAACCCTGGCGCGCCTTGAAGCGGCGCTGGACCTTGTTGATCACGTAGACGCGGCCCTTGCGGCGAACCAGACGGTTGTTGCGATGGCGGCCGCGCAGCGACTTGAGCGAGTTACGGACCTTCATGGGACAATCCTGTTACTTCGAAAGGCCCGTGTTGGAGGCCGTACCTGATCAATGCCAATATTTGGCAAAATGGGATTTATCCCGACAAGCGGCCTGCCGCCCGGGACGGCCGGGTTCTAAGCCATCGGACCGTTAAATGTCAACCGAGATGGGCCGATTTTCGGGCCTGTCCCGGCCGGGAACCCGCGCCAGGCACCGCGCCACGCCATTGAGATCGCTTCGGAAACGGCGACGACCACCAATTATCCGGACCAATGTCGGACCCGCCGTCGCCTTTTGACGATGGCGCCACAGCCGCCGAATCGAGTTTTCGTCCTCCTCGCGCCCGCCCCCCGGCCGAACCGGACCTCGCGCCGGGCCGAGCTCGGCCCGCGGTCATATTCCTTCAACCGCCACGGCGCTTGCGAAAATCGTTATATTATATAATTATTTTCCATCACCAATGAACACGCCGCCGGGGAAACCGAATGCCCAAGCTCAAACTGCCCGACATCGAAAAGGTCACCGCGATCGACATCCACACCCATGCCGAGGAGCCGTGCGGCATGCATGGCGACGACGGTTATGACGACTTCCAGGCGCAGATGGCCGACTACTTCAAGTCGCCGCACAAACATCCGCCGACCGTGCCGGAGACCGCGGCCTACTACCGCGCCAAGAACATCGCCGCGGTGATCTTCCCGGTCGACGCCGAGCGCGAGACCGGTTTCCGCCGCTACAACAATCACGAAATGCTCGAGGTCGCCTCCGACCATCTCGACGTGCTGATCCCGTTCGTCTCGATCGACCCGCACAAGGGCAAGCTCGGCGTCCGCGAGGCCCGCAAGCTGATCGAGGAATACGGCGTCCGCGGCTTCAAATTCCACCCGACCATGCAGGGCTTCTACGCCAACGACCGCATGGCCTATCCGCTCTATGAAGCCATCAATGACGGCGGCGCGATCGCGCTGTTCCACACCGGCCAGACCGGCGTCGGCTCCGGCATGCCGGGCGGCATGGGGATGCGGCTGAAATATTCCAACCCGATGTACATGGACGACGTCGCGGCCGATTTCCCCGACCTCAAGATCATCCTCGCGCATCCCTCCTTCCCCTGGCAGGAAGAGGCGCTGTCGGTCGCGACCCACAAGCCGAACGTCTATATCGACCTGTCCGGCTGGTCGCCGAAATACTTCCCGCCGGTCCTGGTCCGCTACATCAACTCGATCCTGCAGGACAAGATGCTGTTCGGCTCCGACTGGCCGGTGATCACGCCGGACCGCTGGCTCGCCGACTTCGCCAAGCTCGACATCCGCGAGGAGATCCGGCCGAAGGTCCTGAAGGCCAACGCGCGGAAGATTTTGGGCGTCTAGAGCATGATCCGGAAAAGTGCGAAGCGGTTTTCCCTCGCGACAAACGCGGAACGCGTTTGCGCGGAGATCATGGTCAAACAAGGAGATGAGATCATGATGCGATTCCGTGGAAGCGCATCATGATCTAAGGGAGTATTGTCGGCGGCAAGCTTCGGAGGTGGTTCATGACGAACTTCACCGGACTTGCCACCCTCTCCGCACTCCTGATCGGAAGCGCAGGGCTCTGCTGCGCGGCACGCGGCGGGCAGCCGCCCGCGTTCGTCGAATTCGAGAGCCCGCTTGTAAGTGCGCAGCCGCTGCAAGGCTATCTGCGAACACCCGATGGACCGGGCCCCTCGCCCGCCGTGGTGCTGCTGCACGGCTGCGGCGGCTTCTTCAAGCAACTCGACGAGCGCTGGGGCAAGCGGCTGGCGGCCTGGGGCTATGTCACGCTCACGGTCGACCGGTTCGGGCCGCGCGGCATCAGCAGCGCCTGCACGGGCGGCGCGCCGGCCGCAACCGTCCATGACGCCTATCGTGCGCTGAGCTATCTCGCGCGGCAATCGGCGGTCGATCCCGGTCGCGTCGCGGTGGTGGGGTTCTCGCAAGGCGCCTGGCTCGCCCTGCTCTCGGTCGAGCGTGGCGCGATCGAACATAACGCGGCAGAGAAATTCCGCGCAGCCGTTGCATTCTACCCGCCCTGCCTCAGCATCAAGGGCGACATGACGGTGCCGACGCTGATCATGGTCGGCGAGCTCGACGACTGGACGCCGGCCAAGGAGTGCCGGACCTTGGCCGAAGGCCGCGACGACTACGGCATCTCCCGGCAGAATCATGCGGGACACCCGATCGAGCTGATTGTTTATCCCGGCGCCTATCACGGTTTCGACGTGCCGCATTACAGCACGCCGGTGCAGCTGCTCGGTCATCACCTCGAATTCAACGAGGTGGCCAGGGATCAATCCATCGACGCACTCAGGAAATTCCTGTATGCGACAATCGGCGGGCAAGAGAGATCACAATGACCATCAAGGCAATCGTCTTCGACGCCTACGGCACACTCTACGACGTCCAGTCGGTGGCCGACGTCACCGAGGATGCGTTTCCCGGCTACGGCGACATCATCACGCAGGTCTGGCGCATCAAGCAGCTCGAATACTCCTGGCTGCGTTCGCTGATGCGGCGCTACCAGGATTTCGCTGTCGTAACCCGCGACTCCCTCGCCTACACGCTGCGCTGCCTCGGCCTGCAATATGACGCGGCGACCTTCGCCCGCATCATCGACAAATATCAGCATCTGGCGCTGTATCCGGATGCGGTCGGCGCGCTCGAGGCGATGAAGGACAAGAAGCTCGCGATCCTGTCCAACGGCAGCCCCGACATGCTGAATGCGCTGGTGCGCAACTCGGGACTAGACCGCGTGCTCGACGCGACCATCAGCGTCGATGCCCACAAGGTGTTCAAGCCGGCGCCCGAGGCCTACACGCTGATCGAGGAGGTGCTGAAAGTACCGCCGGCGGAGGTGCTGTTCATTTCCTCCAATCCGTGGGACGCCTGCGGTGCCAAGTCGTTCGGCCTCAACGTCGCATGGATCGAGCGGATGACGCCGCAAGCGATGGCGCTGGCCTGCGTCGAAAGCGAGACGGTCGCCCCATTGACGATGTTCAAGGCGCTACGTACCCAGATGGACGAGCTCGGCGTCGTGCCCGATCACCGGATCCACGGTCTCTCCGAACTTCCCGCCCTGGTGTCTGCAAGGTCCTGAACAACATGAGCCTCGAGTCTGTCCGCGCCTTCTTCGCCGAGAAGGCGCCCGAAATCTCCGTGATCGAATCCACCACTAGCTCCGCGACCGTCGTGCTGGCGGCGGAGGCCTATGGCGTCGAGCCGGCGCGGATCGCCAAGACGCTGAGCCTGCGGGTCGGCGACCGCGTGGTGCTGATCGTCGCCGCCGGGACGTCGCGGATGAACAACAAGAAGGTGAAGGCGGCGTTCGGCGGCAAGCCGAAGATGCTCGGCCTCGACGAGGTCGCCGACATCACAGGCCACGAGGTCGGCGGCGTCTGCCCGTTCGGGCTGAAGACGCCGCTGCCGGTCTATTGCGACGTGTCGCTGAAGGCGTTCGATGTCGTGGTGCCGGCGGCAGGCTCGACCCACAGCGCGGTCCGCATCACGCCCGACAGGATGGCGGAGCTGACTGCGGCCGAATGGGTCGACGTCTGCGAAGTCAGACCTGGGGACTAATCCTCATCGTCGAACGGCGGCCGCGATGGCGCCGGCTGCATCGGCTGTGGTGCGCGCGGCCGCTGCTGCATCTGCGGCTGCTGCGGCGCACGGCCCTGCGCTTGCGGCTGTTGGGCCCGCCCCTGGGTCTGCGACTGTTGCGCGTTTGATTCGAACACGGCGCGACAACTGTTGGAAAGTTGCGGCGTGTTCTGCCGCAGGCAAGCCACGATGCGCTGCACGTCGGGCACCTGGTCGCTGCAGAGCCGCCACACGTCCGGTGTGCACGCCATCTGCTGTTCCCAGGTTCCCCGATACTCCTCGGCGACGGCGGCCGTTGCCGTGACAGCTCCGCCGATCGCTATGGCAAGGCTCAGGACGATCCGCTGCGATCGCATGTCGGGCTCCCGTTGTTCCAGATACTGGCCCGCGCGCGCATGTTCCCGCGCCGCGATTTGCTCCAAAGCTGCCCAATGAATGCGGCCAAGGATCGTTCGCGCGGACAACTAAAAGTGAAGAGAGTTTGTCCCGGGAGTTCCCTATTCGACCTTGCCGATCTTCTTCACCGCCGCGATCAACCGCGCGCTGTCGTCTGCAACAAATTTTGAGAACGTCGGCGCGTCCATATAGGCGACCGGACTGCCCGCAGTCTCGAAAGTCTTGATCACCTCCGGCGCCTTCACGGCATCAGCCATCGCCGCGCGCAGCCGCTCCATGATCGGCGCCGGCAGCGCTGACTGCGCGAACAGTCCCGCCCAGATGTAGAACTCGACGTCCTTGTAGCCGAGTTCCTTGAAGGTCGGCAGATCGGGGAAGCTCGCGATCCGCTCGGCGCCCCAATTGGCGAGCACGCGCATCTTGCCGTCCTCGACCTGCTGCTTGAGCGTGCCCGGCGCCGACGCCAATGCCTGCACGGTGCCGGAAAGCAGCGCGGTGAGCGCCGGGCCTGCGCCGCGGAACGGCACGTGCAGCAGCTTTATTCCTGCGCTCGCCGCGAACATCTCCATCGCGACATGCAGCGTGCCGTACGGACCGGACGAGCCGTAAGGAATCTGTCCCGGGCGTTTCTTCGCATCGTCGACGAATTCCTGCAGCGTCTTCCACGGCGCCGAGGCCGGCACCGCGAGCAGCGTCGGGTCGGCAAGCACGCGCGCGATCGGCGCGAACTGCGACACCTCGTAGGCAACCGGACGATCGAACAGCCGGTCGGCTTCCGGCAGCACCGCGAGCGAGGACAGCGTCATCAACAGCGTATAGCCATCGGGCTCGGCGCGCGCGGCCTGCGCATTGCCGATCGATCCGCCCGCTCCGCCGGCGCGATTGTCGACGATCACGGGCTTGCCGAGGATACGCTCCAGCGCGAGCGCCACCGGTCGCGCCGCAAGGTCGGCCTGGCCGCCGGCCGGAAACGGCACGATCATCGTGATATTGCGGTTGGGATAGGCGGCTTGCGCAAACGCTGGCTTGGCGAGCGCAGCCTGCGCAAGCGGCAATGCGGCAGCGGCGCGCAGGAGTTCGCGGCGGTTCATCGAGAGTTTCTCCCCAATCATCTTTTTTGGCGATCGCAACCGATCGCGATGCCGCAGTCAGAGCCGCGGCTTGGTCGCATCGTGCAGGACCGGAGCGCTGATCTCAAGCGTCCCGCGCGTCGCATCTGACGCCGACTGACCGATGGGGAAGATCGAGCCTGGTCGGCCGAGTGCATGTTGAGATTCGATCGAATAACGACGGCGCTGTGCTCCCTCTTCCCGTTCTTACGGGGAGAGGGTTGGGGTGAGGGGCTGCCTCCGCGTAAACGGCGACAGTTGGACTTGTGGAGGCTCCCCCTCACCCGGAACGCATCTGACGATGCGTCATAGCCGAAGCTCCGCTTCGGCGTTCTTGAGAACGGCCGCCAAAGGCGGCCTATACCTCTCCCCGCGTGTGCAGGGGTGTCCGGGGAATGATTCACTGTGTCGCGGTGCATGCTCGGCAGGACCGAGGCAAATCGGTCTTTTCTGGTTGTCGAGACACAGAGGGCCGAGCATGCGATATCG
>NZ_JBUYWT010000104.1:0-12717 GCF_055264925.1 Bradyrhizobium sp. KZN70725 | reverse complement strand
CGATATCGCATGCTCGGCCCTCTGTGTCTCGACAATCAGAAAAGACCGATTTGCCTCGGTCCTGCCGAGCATGCACCGCGACACAGTGAATCATTCCCCGGACACCCCTGCCGCCTGCGGGGAGAGGTCGGATCGCATCGCAGATGCGATCCGGGTGAGGGGGTACAGGTCTATCCGCGGCCGATACTCGCGGATGCAGCCCCTCACCCCGACCCTCTCCCCGCAAGAGCGGCGCGAGGGAGAAGTGGCACCGCTTCCTACGCCTCGATCCCCCGCTGCATCAAAATCCGCTCGGCGCTGTCGTTCCAGACGTCCATCTTGACGATCTGCCCGCCCCGCACCACGAAGCGATCGACATAACGGTTGCCTTCGAACGGCGTGCCGTCGGTCCATTCGCCGTAGAGCGTGCCGACGCTGTAGACGACGGTCTCGTCCGTGCCGGGGCAGACATCGAAGCGGTCCATCTTCTTCTTCACCCAGCGATAGCGCTTCGCGTTGAAGCCGGTCGGCCCGCGCGGATGGTCGAATTTGCGCCCGCCGGTGAAGGTGATCACCGTGCCCGGCTTCATATAGGCCGCAGCCGCATCCGGATCGGGGATCATCGACGCCGTCAAATAGGCCTCGACGATCTCGGCATCGGACATCGGACGGGCATCGGCTTTGGCGGGTGCGGACATGGCGGGCCTCCGGGGATAATCAGGACTCTACAATCTGCCCGCCAAAGTGTATGCATATTTTTTAGACAATCGTACCATAAAACTGCACACAATCTGGTGCTGCCGGATCCTCGCCCCTCCGCTAGGCTGAAACCATCCTGATGTTTGCTCGCCGATGATCGCGAAACCTGCCTTCGACCTCGTCTTCCGCAATGCCGTGACGCGCAGCTCCGCCGCCGCGGTCGATATCGGCATCGCCGGCGGCAGGATCGCCGCGATCGCGCCGCGCCTCGTGTGCGAGGCGGTCGAAGTCGACCTCAACGGCCGGCTGGCGTTGCCCGGCTTCGTCGACACCCATATCCATCTCGACAAGGCCTGCCTGCTCGGCCGCTGCGGCCACGATCACGCCAGCCTCGGCGAGGCGATCCGCGCGGTGTCGGCGATGAAGCGCGACTTCACGGTCGAGGATGTCTTTGCGCGCGGCTCAAAAGTGATCGAGCGCGCAATCACGGCGGGCACCACGCGGATGCGGACGCATGTCGAGATCGACCCGAGGATCGGGCTGCGCGGCTTCGAGGCGGTCAAGGCCTTGAAACGCGACTATGCCTGGGCGCTCGACCTCTCGCTCTGCGCCTTTCCGCAAGAGGGCCTGACCAACGATCCCGGCGCCGACGAGCTCTTGGTCGCGGCGCTCAACGACGGTGCCGAGGCGGTCGGCGGCTGCCCCTATGTCGACAGCGATCCGAACGCGCATATCGCACGCATCTTCGACCTCGCGCAGGAGTTCGATGTCGACGTCGACCTGCATCTCGATTTCGACCTCGATCCCTCCTGGTGGCACATGGAGGAGGTCTGCCGGCAGACCGAGCGGCGCAACTATCATGGGCGCGTCGCCATCGGGCACGCCACCAAACTCTCCGCGCTGCCGCCTGATCGGTTGAAGAAAGCCGGCGCTCGGCTCGCCGAGGCCGGTGTCGCGGTCACCGTGCTGCCGGCGACCGATCTCTATCTGATGGGCCGCGACGCCACCCACAACGCGCCGCGTGGGCTGACCGCCGCGCACCGGCTCGTCGCCGATGGCGTGCTGTGCTCGGTCGCGACCAACAATGTGCAAAATCCCTTCACGCCGTTCGGCGATGCTTCGCTGCTGCGGATGGCCAATCTCTACGCCAATGCGGCGCATGCCGGGATCGGCGAGTTCGACGCCTGCCTCGATCTCGTCACCGATCTGCCGGCGCGGCTGATGAACCTGAAGGATTACGGCATTGCGGTCGGCAACCCCGCCGACATCGTCGTGCTCGATACCGACAGCGGAACCAACGCCATCGCCGAGCTGCCCGACGTGCTGATGGGCTTCAAGCACGGCCGCAAGACCTTCGAACGGCAAAGGCCGACATTGTTCCGGCCTGACACCGAGATGTTTGTCCCGTCATCCTGAGGCGCGAGCTCTTGCGAGCCTCGAAGGATGCACGGCCCCGCGAGATCCATGCGGAAAGAGCCGGGCCGTCGCCCTTCGAGACGCGCGCAAGAGCGCGCTCCTCAGGGTGACGGTGAACGAAGAGGCGAGTGCCGCCTTGCCAATACGCATTGTCGCCTTGCCCTGGCGCGAATTGACGCGTCCGCCGATCCGTTGTTGGTATCCCGCCAACAGCAACAAACAACCGGGCAGGAAACCATGAGCAAATCCACCACAATCAAAAGCGTCGAGACGCTCGCCTGCGATGCCGGCTGGCGGAATTATCACTTCGTCAAGGTGACGACGACGGACGGGCTGGTCGGCTGGAGCGAATATGACGAGGGCTTCGGCGCGCCCGGCGTGACGGCGGCGATCGAGCGGCTGTCGGCGCGGGTGGTCGGCAAGAACGCGTTCGAGCACGAGCGGATCCATGTCGAGCTGTTCGCCGCGACGCGCCCTGCCGCCGGCGGCGTGGTGGCGCTGGCGCTCGGGGCGATCGAGAACGCGCTGCTCGACGTCAAGGCCAAGGCGCTCGGCGTGCCCTGCTACGACCTGCTCGGCGGCAAGATCCGCGACCGCGTGCGGGTCTACTGGTCGCATTGCGCGACCTGGCGCATCAATCATCCCGACTGGTACAAGCCGGCGATCACTGATCTCGACGGCGTCAAGGCGATCGGGGCCGAAGTGCGCGAGAAGAAATTCACGGCGATGAAGACCAACATCTTCGTCTATACCGACGGCAAGCCGCAAGGCTGGCGCCCCGGCTTCGGCTCGCCGTTCCAGCCCGAGATCAATATCGACCGCACCGTGCTGCGCAATCTCTGCATGCACCTGGAGGCGATCCGCGACGGCGCGGGGCCGGATGTCGATCTCCTGCTCGACCTCAACTTTAACGCCAAGACCGAGGGCTATCTCAAGATCCTGCGCGCGATCGAGAAGATGGACATGTTCTGGGTCGAGATCGACACCTTCAACCCGCAGGCGCTCGGCTACATCCGCCGCCAGAGCCCGCACCCGATCTCATCCTGCGAGACGCTGCTCGGCCTGCGCGAGTTCCTGCCCTATTTCACCGAGCAGGCGATGGACGTCGCGATCATCGACACGCCGTGGAACGGGGTCTGGCAGTCGATGAAGGTCGCCGCCGCCGCCGAGCATTTCGAGGTCAACGTCGCGCCGCATAATTTCTACGGCCACCTCTGCACCATGATGAACGCGCATTTCTGCGCCGCAGTGCCGAACCTGCGCATCATGGAGACGGACATCGATCGCCTGGCCTGGGACCACGCGCTGTTCACCCACGTGCCTGAATTCGTCGACGGCCATCTGGTGATCCCGGATCGCCCGGGCTGGGGCACCGAGCCGAACGAGGAAGGCCTGCGCGCGCACCCGCCGAAGAACAAGGGCGGGCTGCTGAATTATGGATTGAAGAAGTAGGCGTTTGTTGCGCCGGCCCACACCCCATCGTCGTCCCGGCGAAGGCCGGGACCCATAACCACCGCTGCCTGGTGTGTAAGGGATTATCGCCCCAGCAGAGCAAAACAATGCGCAGTTGGGGTAATGAGTCCCGGCCCCCCGTGCGCAATTGCGCACTAGGCCGGGACGACGCATGACCCAACTCAACGGCCCTCAATTATCCTCGCGCACCGCCGTGAACGCGCTGTCGATCACGTCGCCGATCGGCTGCCAGGCATTGCCGTCGAACTGCACCAGCCGCATCTGCTTGATCGGGCGGAAGTCCTTCGGTCCGGTGTTGATCACGATCCCGGGCAGCGCGATCGGGCTCTGGTAATCCTTCAGCGACGCGGCCTGCCGCATGATGTTCTCGCGCGACAGATCGTCGCCGCACTGGCGCAGCACCTGCATCAGCGTATCGGCGGCGGCGTAGCCGAACACGGCGTAGATGTCGTCCTTATCGCCGTCGGGATAATACTTGTCCATGAAGGCGAGCCACGCCTTGATCTGCGGATCGTCCTTCCAGGAGGCATCGCCGGCATCCTTGAGGAACGAGGTCGAGATCACGCCGAGCGAATTCTGCAGGC
Organism: Bradyrhizobium sp. KZN70725; assembly: GCF_055264925.1. NCBI lineage: Bacteria > Pseudomonadati > Pseudomonadota > Alphaproteobacteria > Hyphomicrobiales > Nitrobacteraceae > Bradyrhizobium > Bradyrhizobium sp. KZN70725. The sequence goes on along the minus strand of NZ_JBUYWT010000104.1, from coordinate 8,566 downwards.
CTGCCGGCCGCAAGGCGCTGGCGATCGAGGCCGACGCATTGTCGAGGATGAACACCGGATGCCAGTCGAGGTCCGCGGCGACGCGGATCGCGCGCGCCGCGATCGCCGGCGCGCCGTCGAACACCAGGATGTCGGCGCCGGAGTTCTTCAAAATTCCGATCTGGTTCTGGATCGCGGTCTCCGATGCATCGAAGGCGAGATCGGCGACGATCATGCCGGCGGTGTCGCCGAGCCCCTCCTGCAATCCCTTGAACAGGTCGCGGCCGAACTGGTCGTTCTGCCAGAGCACCGCGATCTTGCGCGAGGGATAGGCGGCCTGGATGTAATTGGCGTAGATCCGCCCCTCGGCGCGGAAGGTCGGCTGCCAGCCCATGGTCCAGGGAAAGGTCGCAGGATGCGCCCATGCCTCGTCGCCGGAAGCGACGAACAGCTGCGGGACCTTGTTCTCGTTGAGGTACTTCCGGACCGCGAGGTTGCTCGGCGTGCCGAACGAGCCGAACATCAACAGCACATCCTGCTTCTCGACGAGATCGCGGGTCTGCTCCATCGCGATCTTCGGATTGGAGCTGTCATCGACCGAGACGAACCTGACCTTGCGGCCGTTGATGCCGCCATGCTCGTTGACCATGTCGAAATAGGCCGCCTCCGCCCGCCCGATGGTCGCGAACGCGGCGAGCGGCCCGGTATAGGGCATGACGTTGCCGATGCGGATCTCGTTGCCGGCCGCCGCCGTCTGCGCCAGCTGCGCGCGCAACGGCGCCGCCGCGAGGACAGCTGCGAGGACGAGGGATATCGAAAGCGCAGTTTGTCTTTTTGTTTGCATCAACATCGCCACAAACGCGCCGGCACCAGGCCGGCGCTCCTCCCGAGCGAGCGGAGTTTATCGCCCAAGCCAATGCCGGAAAAATGAAATGTTGATGGCGGAGGCAGGCCTTCTTTCACCTCCCCCGCAAGCGCAGGGCAATCGCATATGGCAGCGAAAAGCTTGGCGGCGCTATTTCCACATCGTCATGGCCGGGCTTGTCCCGGCCATCCACGTCTTTTTCGCGCGGAAACCAAGACGTGGATGCCCGGCACAAGGCCGGGCATGACGAGTCTGTGGAGGGATCGAGCGCACATGCGATAGCCCTGCCCGCAAGCGGGAGAGGGAGTGCAGTTCCGACTTGACGATCAGCGCAATATTATATCGAGCCAGCCCAGCGGGTTGACCGCGACGCGGTCGCCGCTGTCGACCAGGACGGTCGTGGTTTCGGCCTCAATGATCGCGGGACCGGCCAGCGCTTGGGCCGGCCCGAGATCGTCGAGCGCGTAGACCGGCACCTCGCGCCAGGCACCGAACCAGGCCTGCCGCTTGCCGCGCGGCGCGCAGGGCGCAGCCGAGCTGGCCTTTCTGGCATCACTGCTGCCGCGCGCCACCTTGCCGACGGCGGCAACTCGGGCGTTGACGAACACCACCTCCTGCCCGCGCGAGGCATAGGTGTAGAGCTCCTCGTGGCGGCGATGGAAGCGTTCCTCGATCTGCGCCACCAGGTCGGCGGCGCCGAGATCGAGCTCGCCGAGCGGCACGTCGATCTCGAACACCTGCTCGCCGTAGCGCATCTCGGCCGAGCGCTCGATGCCGATATCGCCCTTGAACCAGTCGCGCAGCCGCCCCGCCGCCTGCTCTTCCAGCCCGGCGAACAAGGCGCGAACCTCGTCGGCGGAAATCCGGCCGGTGCCGTAATGGGTGCGGCTGACCTCGTAGCGCAGATCGCTGGTCAGCATGCCCCAGGCCGAAAGCACAGAGGCGACCGTCGGCACGATGATGCGCTTGATCTCGAGCTCGCGCGCAACCTCGGCGGCGTGCATGCCGGCGGCGCCGCCGAAGCTGAGCAGCGCGAATTTGCGCGGATCGACGCCGCGGCGCAAGGTCATCAGGCGGATGCCGTCGGCCATCTTCAGATTGATCATCTTGTAGATGCCGGCGGCGGCCTCGATCCGCGACAGCTCGAGCGCTGCGGCGATCCGGTCCACCGCGGCTTCCGACGCCGCACGGTCGAGCGGCCGCGCGCCGCCCATGAAGGCGGCGGCGTCGAGATAACCGAGCACGACATTGGCATCGGTGACGGTGGCAGCCGTGCCGCCATTGCCGTAGCAGGCCGGTCCCGGCACCGAGCCCGCGCTCTCCGGCCCGACCCGCAGCGTGCGGCCGCCGTCGACGCTCGCGATCGAGCCGCCGCCGGCGGCGATGCTGGCGATGTCGAGGCTGCGCAGCGCGATGCGCTGGCCGGCGAGCATGCCATCCGCCGACAGCGAGGCCTGGCCATCTGCGATCAGCGAGATGTCGGTCGAGGTGCCGCCCATGTCGAACGGCACGAGATCGGGGATCCCGAGCATCTCGGCGCAGCGGCGGCTGCCGGAGATGCCGCCGGCCGGCCCCGACAGCACCGTGCCCGCGGCGAGCCGCGAGGCTTCCTCCACCGGCGCCATGCCGCCATGCGACAGCACGACGAACAGCGAGCCCTTGAAGCCCGCCTCATGCAGGCTACGCTCCAGATTGGTGAGATAGCGTCGCACCGTCGGCGCGACATAAGCGTTCACGATTGTGGTCGAGACACGCTCATATTCCTTGATCTGCGGCAGTACGTCGCTCGAGCGCGACACGCTGACGTCGGGCAGCTCCTTCGCCAGTTGCTCGACGGCGGCAAGCTCATGCGCCGGGTTGAGATAGGCATGCAGAAAGCAGACCGCGACGGAATTCGCACCCGAACGTTTCACTTCCGCGATGACGTCGCCGAGCGCGGCGGCATCGAGCGCAACCGCAGCGCTGCCGTCGGCCTTCAGCCGCTCGCGCGCGCCAAAGCGGCGCTCGCGCGGCACCAGCGGCTCGGGCGGCGGCGTGCGCAGATCGTAGCGGTCCGGCTTCAACCCCTCGCGCATCTCGACGACGTCGCGATGACCTTCGGTGGTCAGCAGCGCAACTTTGGCGCCCTTGCGCTCGAGCAGCGCATTGGTCGCAACCGTCGTGCCGTGCACCAGGCGATCGGTCGCGGCGAGCATCGCCGCGCGCGTCACGCCGAGGCGGCGCGCCAGCTCTTCCAGTCCCGCCATCACGCCGATCGACTGATCGGCCGGCGTGGACGGCGATTTCGCGAACACGGTGCGCCCGCTTTGATCCGTCGCAACCAGGTCGGTGTAAGTGCCGCCGACGTCGACCCCAATCGTATACATCGCTGCCCTACACCGCTTTCGAAACCAAACCTTGCGCAAGATCGCGCGCCCGCGCTTCCGCCGAGCGCTTCTCGGGTGGACCCCAGCCGCCGCCGCCGGAGGACCGGATCTCGAGGCAGTCGCCGGGGCGCAGCTCGATGCCGACTTCCTTCGTCTTCAACACGCGCGGCGCGCGGCCTTCCGAGAGCAGCCGGTAATGATGCGGCTCGCCGTCCTTGCCGCCGAGCATGCCGCAGGGACCATGGCGCGCGCCGTCGCCGGCGGTGTTGCCCTTGGCCGGCTTCTGCGTCTCCAGCACCATGTCGAGCGCGACGCCAAGCCCGCCGCGATGCTGGCCGTCGCCGCCGGAGTCCGGCCGGAATTCGTGCTGGCGGAAATGCAGGGGAAAGCGCACCTCGGCCACCTCGATGCTGCCGAATTTGAGACCGCCGACCGAGTGCCATTCGCCGATCGACGAATAACCGTCGCCGCCCGGCGAGGCGCCGCCGCCGGGCCGAGCCTGGAACATGTGCCAGATGAAATTGCGTCCGTTGCGCGGGTCCTCGCCCTGGATCGCGATGCGGAAGCGGCGCCCCCACCCGCCCATGACGCGATCTGGACAGGACGCCGACATCGCCTTGATGATGGCTTCAACGATCTCGTTGGAGGGATGGCTGGTGCACAAGGTGACGGGACGGCCGGGATCGGCCCAGACAATCGTGCCCTGCTTCGCCACCACCTTCAGCGGCCGCAGCGCGCCGGTGTTCTTCGGAATGTCGGCGTCGATCAGATAGGCAAAGGCCATCGCGACCGCTGCCTGCATGTTGGCGTGTGACGAATTGACGAAACTGGTCGACTGCGGATCGGAGCCGGTGAGATCGACCTCGATGTCGCTGCCCTTCTTGGTCACCTTGGCGGCGATCTTGATGTCGGTGCGGCCGTGGCCGTCATCGTCGAGCAGAGCTTCGCCGTAGAACACGCCGTCCTTCCAGGCGGACACCACGGCGCGGGTCTGCTGCTCGGTCGCATCGAGAATGGCCTCGATCGCGGCTTCGACCGTCTCCGCGCCGAACTCGCTGAACAGTTTTGCGACACGGCGCTCGCCGAGATGCGCAGCGCCCAGCATCGCGGCGAGGTCGCCGCGGAATTCCCTGGGGTTGCGGATGTTCAAAGCCAGCAGGTCGAGCAGATCCTCGCGCGGCTTGCCGGCCTCGTAGAGCTTGATCGGCGGAATGCGGATGCCTTCCTGATAGATCTCGGTGGCGGCTGGATTGTAGGCGCCGTGGGTGGCGCCGCCGATATCGCTCTGATGCGCGCGCACGATGGTCCAGAGCAGCCGCTTGCCACCGTCGAACACCGGCACGAAGGCAGTGAGATCGGGCAGATGGCTGCCGCCCTGGTAGGGATCGTTGAGCAGGATGACGTCGCCGGGCGCGACATCCTTGAAGCGCTCCTCGACCGCCAGCGTCGCCCAGGGCAAGGCGCCGACATGAACCGGAATGTGGTCGGCCTGCGCGATCAGCCGCCCGTTGGTGTCGCAGATCGCCAGCGAGAAATCGCGGCTGGAATTGAGGATCTGCGAATACGAGGTGCGAAGCATGGCTTCGCCCATCTCCTTCACGATCGACGACAGGCGGTGCTGGACGACGGAGCGGGTGATCGGATCGATCTTGGCGGACATTTTGGCCTTCTTGGCGCGAGGATTTGCGCAGGGAGGATGGTGGAACCGGTCGATCGAAACCGGAATTCCTTCTTATAGCCAGTGGCTTGCGGATCGCAAATCGGCTGCCCCGGCCGAAACGGATCATTCCGGCGATCAGCAAGTCGTGATCGACAAGAATCTGCCTGACGACGGAATAGAACTCACGCTGCTGCGTCCCACCCATGCAAGCCGGCCCAAGCCCGTAACCGCTCGGGCCTCCCCGACAACTCCCAGGGTGAACGCAAATGCTTCCTCGATTCCTTAAGTCCGGCCTCGCGCCGCTCGCCGGCGCCGCCCTGCTTGCTTTTGCAGTTGCGGCGGCTGCTTTCGCGCATGACGACCATCATCCGGTCCAGACCGGGCAGACGGCCGAAGAGAGCGCCTTCCTTGCTGAAAACGATACCGCGATGACCAAGATGATGAATGACATGGCGGCCAAGCCGAGCGGCGACATCGACCGCGACTTCGTCGCGATGATGCAGCCGCATCATCAGGGCGCGATCGACATGGCCGTAATCGAGCTCCGCTACGGCAAGAACGAGCAGCTGCGCCGGATCGCGCAGGAAATCATCGTCGAGCAGCAGCAGGAGATCGACGCCATGAAGCTCGCGATCGGAGATCCGGTTACGGCGTCCGCGCCCGCCCCAACACAGCAGACCCCGGCGCCTGCCGCTCACGATCATATGAACATGTCCCACGGAATGAAGAACTAGGAGCCTCAAACGATGAACCGTCAAATCCTCAAGAGCCTGCTGGCCACGACCGTGCTGGCGATGTCGAGCCCTGCTTTCGCCGGACAGGCGCCGGGCGCTGCGTCCGCGCCCGACATTCCGGTCAGCCATCACGATCGCGTCTACGCCGCCGAGCAGTTCTCCAACACGGTGTCGGTCACCGACCCGGCCGACAACAAGCTGCTCGGCGTGATCCGGCTCGGCGACCCGCAGCCGGGCAATTTCAGCCCGCTCTACAAGGGCCAGGTGCTGGTCCACGGCATGGGCTATTCGCCCGACCACCGCACCCTCGCGGTGGTCTCGATCGGTTCGAACTCGGTGAGCTTCATCGACACGGCAACCAACGCGGTCAAGCACGTCACCTATATCGGGCGGTCACCGCACGAGGCGTTCTTCACGCCCGACGGCAAGGAAGTATGGGTCACCGTGCGCGGCGAGAATTACATCTCGGTCATCGACGCGCAGAGCTTCAAGGAAACGACGCGCATCGAGGTGCCCGCGGGACCCGGCATGCAGATCTTCTCGCCCGACGGCAAGTACGGCTACATCTGTTCGTCGTTCAATCCGGAGACCGACGTGGTCTCGGTCGCAGACCATCAGATCGTCGCCAAGGTGAAGCAGGAAAGCCCGTTCTGCCCGAACATCGCGGCGTCGCCCGATGGCGACCAGGTCTGGTTCACGCTGAAGGATGTCGGCAGGACGCAGGTGTTCAACGCCAAGCCGCCGTTCAACCTGATCAAGACCATCGACAGCGGCCCGATCACCAACCACGTCAATTTCGCCAGTACCTCAAAGGGGACCTTCGCCTATGTGACCATCGGCGGCACCAACGAGGTCAAGGTGTTCCGAACCGGCGATTTCTCGCAAGTCGCGACCATTCCCGTCGGCAATCTGCCGCACGGCGTCTGGCCGTCCGGCGACGGCACGCGGGTCTATGTCGGTCTCGAAAATGCCGACGCGCTGGCCGCGATCGACACCGCGACCAATAAGGTGATCGCCAATATCCCGATCGGCCAGGCGCCGCAGGCGATCGTCTATGTGCCGAACGCCGCGCCAAATCCGGAAGATCGCCAGAACCTGCAGGCCCTCGGCGTCGCCGGCCAGGCCGCTCACCTCGCGCTCGCACCGAAAAAGCAAGCCAAGGACGAGAAGCCGCCGACCAGCGTATCGCTGTTCGATCAAGGCCTGATCCAGGTGCTGCAGGCTTCCGTGACCGGGCTCGAGCCGAAGCAGCGCTACGTGCTGGGATTGGCCGAACACGCTGACGGTGGCGGCATGGTGGAGCCGCTGGCAGCCTTCATGACCAATCCGGCCGGCTCCGCGATCGTCAACGCGGCCGGTCCGATCCGGCAGATCGTGCAGAGCGCGGCCAGGGCGGAGCGACGCTACCTCGTCATCGTAGCCGGCGAGCCGGCGAAACTCGGCGCGGTCGTCCAGGTCCAAGCGCCATGAGCGACATGCTGCACCTGGTCGAGCCGCTGATACCCGCCTTGCGGCGGTATGCGCGGGCCCTGGTCCGCGATCACGCCGCGGCCGACGACCTGGTGCAGGATTGCCTGGAACGCGCCGTCATTCACTGGGAGCAGCGGCGGTCGGACAATCCGCGCCCGTGGCTGTTCGCGATCCTGCATAATCTCGCCATCAACCAGTTTCGCCGCGCAACGGTGCGCGGCGTTCATGTCGCGATCGACGAAACCAACGAGGATGCATTCGGCCAGGAAGCGGCGCAGGAGCACAAGGTAATGTATCGCGATGTCACGGCGAAGCTCGCCAGGCTTCCGCATGACCAGCGTGCGGTGCTGCTGCTCGTCGGCGTTGAGGATTTGTCCTACGCCGATGCCGCGAAGGTGCTTGGGGTGCCCATTGGCACGGTGATGTCACGCCTCGCGCGCGCCCGCGAGCGGCTGCATCACGAACTGGAGGGGACTCCCGGCGACCGGGATCATAATGTCGTGCAATTGCGGAACAAGACATGAGCAACCGACCCATTACAGAAGACGATCTGCACGCCTATGTCGATCGCGCGCTCGAGCCGGAACGCGAGGCCGAGGTCCGTGCCTATCTGGACAAGCATCCGGACGTGGCCAAGCGCATCGCCGCCTACTCCGATGAGCGTAACCTCTTGCGATCGGCGCTGCTGCCGATCGCCGAGGAGCCGCTGCCCCCGCGGCTCAACCTCGCCAGGATGATCGAGAGCCCGCGCCGCCGCCCCTCGTCGTTGCGCTGGGCCATCGCAGCGATGCTGATGCTCTCGATCGGCGGCCTCGGTGGATGGATGATCCGCGGCGTAACGCTTGCGCCGGCCGGCGGGCTCGAAGCGCTTGCCGAGGAGGCCAGCGATTCCTACAAGGTGTACGCCTCCGACCACACAAGGCCGGTGGAGCTGCGTGACAGCACGGAACTTGCAGCGTGGGTTTCCAGCCGATTGCGCCAGCCGGTCAAGCTGCCTGATCTGAGCAAGTCCGGATACCGTTTCATGGGCGGACGCGTGGTGCCGACTGCGCACGGTCCTGCGGCCATGTTCATGTACGACGACGATCGCGGCGAGCGGCTTGTGGTTCTCACCCGCCCGATGACGTCAGACCAGAACGCGCCGATGGCCGCGCATTCGGGTGGCGACGTCGCGGGCTTCTCGTGGGCCGACGGCGGTACGGGCTACTCCCTGGTGGGGCCGCGCTGGGGCGATTCCCTGCGGCCGCTTGCCAACGAGATTCGCAAGCAGGCGCAGACGATCTGATCGGAACGGCGCGCTAAAGCATGATCCGGAAAAGTGCGAAGCGGTTTTCCGAAAAGATCATGCTCAAACAAAGAGCCAAGGCGCGATGACGATTCAACCCAATCTCATCGCGCTTTAGTCTTACTGTGTCATAAGTGGATCGGCGGGTCGCGCCCTTTGATGAGCCGGATGCAGCAAGGACACCTTTGCATGCGGCCGAGGAGCGCG
>NZ_JBUYWT010000103.1:0-12758 GCF_055264925.1 Bradyrhizobium sp. KZN70725 | reverse complement strand
CTAAAACGCAAGAAAGCGAGGTCCAATACCCCGCTTTCCTGCAAAATCGAATACTACATCAAGACCAATTCTGCTTATTTCTCAAGTCAATCCGCATTCTTCACGGACGACGATTTCATGATGCGGCTCCAATGCAATGCTGCCGCATCAACGGCGCAGCGGCACCGCCGGTTCCGGGAAGACGAGCGGTTCACCATCGACCGCGCCGCCGGCAAGGCGGCGCCGTCGGATTAGCTGTTGTCGAACGCACCGCGACAGCGAGCCGGCGCGATTTCACCGGCCGGCCCCGGAGGAGCTCAAGGCCTCGTGGCCGGCGTCGACGCCGGCTCACCGTCGCGCGGTGCGCGCTCGCATGATTTATTTGGAGACAACCAGGGCGGCGACGGCAAGCGGCATGGTGTTTCTCATACGGAACTCCTCATTGCGGATGCGTCGCCCACGCCGAACCAACCGGGCGCGCGAGCGGAGGTTTCATTAACTCGCGGACAGCTGCCCGCCGCATGCCTCCACGTCTGCGAGACGCGGCCGGTTCAGCCGATCACTCCAGTTTCTTGCCGCCGTCGGTCACGCCGTCGAGGAACACGCCGGTTTCGCGGTTGAGAAACTCGACATCCGCCGGGAAGAAACCGCCGGCCGAGGCGTGGCCGGTCACGGTGCCCGGGCTGATCGTCTTGATGGTCACGCCTCCGATTTTCTGGCCCATCTGGTTCGGCTCGAATTCGGGATTGAGCAGGTCCTTGGTGCCGGTGAGGATCAGCGTCTTCGCCTTGATCGACGCCAGCGCCTTCGCGGTGTCGCCGCCGAACCCGGCCGTGGTGCCGACATCGTGCCGGTCATAGGCCCAGCTCTGGTAGATCCAGTCGTTGGCGTCGAACAGCTTCCACAGCGCGGTCTCCTGCTCGGCCATCCAGGGCAGCACGTCGGGGCCGGACTTGAACTGCGCCGCATACATATCGGGCGTGCGCGCCGCGAGCAGCGCGACGATATCGCGGAACAGCTTGAGGCCCTTCTCCGGCGGCGCCTCGTAATTGCCGTCCTTCCACGCCGGATCGTTCATGATCGCCTTGCGCGAGGCCTCCATCACCGCGACCGACCAGGCCGGCGTCTTCGCAAGCGGCACCATCGCAACCAGCGCGTCCATGAAGTCCGGATGGCTGACGCCCCATTGCAGCGCCTGCATGCCGCCCATCGAGGGGCCGACCACGGCGACGACATGGTCGATGCCGAGCTTCTCCTTCATCAGCCGATACTGCGATTCCACCATGTCGCGGATCGCGAATTTCGGAAACTGCATCCGCGGCTGCGCCTTCGAATTGCTCGGCGACGTGGTCAGCCCGTTGCCGATCGCGTCGGTGCAGACGATGAAATACTTGTCGGGGTCGAGCGCCTTGCCGGGGCCGATCATGAAATCGAGCCGGTGATGATTGCCCGAGATCGCGGTCACCATCAGGATGGCGTTCGACTTCTTCGCGTTCAGCGTGCCGTGGGTGACGTAGGAGATCGAGAAATCCTTGATCGCCTCGCCGCTCTCGAGCTTCAGGTCGCCTTCGTTGTAGAGCTGGTGGGCAGGCTGCTGCGGCGTGTGTGCGAAGGCGGGCGGGATCGCCGGGCATGCCAGCAGCGACAGGATCGCGGCGAAGTGGGTGATGCGCTTCATTGGTCTCTCCCCATCGGGGCGGCTCTGTTCGGCCGCCTTCCGCCGCGAAGCATACGGGCCGGCGGCGCCGCGGCAAGGCCGCGGGCGCGAAGATTTAAGCGGCGCAGGCGCGGAATAAACCGCCGCCTGCACCGCGACAGCCGCCCGTCGTCGCATTGCGCGAACCGGCGCGCCGCATGCATTTTGCGCCACAATGCACGCGCTGGTTGCCGAACCTAATCGCGTCTCGCGCGTCAAACATATGTTGTTTGATTGTGGAATGCTCCGGTTCACAATGCCGGGCCAGAGCGAGTCGGACCGGCGGAGTCGATCATGGGCGAGGATTTGAACCGGCAGCGCGTCTTGAACTTCCTCGACGTTTATTATGCCGGCGGCATCGAGGGCGCGCTCGATCGCTGCAGCGACGACGTCGCGTTTCTCGCCAACGCCCCGATCGACATTCTTCCGCATATGGGCCAGCACCGCGGCAAGGCCGCGCTGCGCCAGATGTGGACCACGATCCACGAGCGCTATTCGGACATGCGCTATGAGGCGCCGATCGTGGTGACCCAGGGCGACAGGGTCGCCGCGCAGCTGCGCGTGTTCTTCCGCAAGCGCAACAACGCCCGCGTGGTGCAGTTCGATGTGGCGGTGTTCTACACGCTGCGCGACGGCAAGATCACCGAGATCCGCGAGATCATCGACACCTTCGACCTCGTCCAGCAGGTGCTGGAGCGCGACGTCGCGGCGGCGCTGACCGGGCACGACGACATCGTGCAGGCAAATTCGCAACGCCGGCGTTGAACCTCGACAGCCCGGCGCTGACTTATTACCGGGCTTGTTGCGGTCGGGGCTGAAATCACCATGAAAATCGCATTGCTCGCTGTGCTTGGCCTGGCGCTGGGCGCCCTTGGCGGCGCCGCCTTCGGCATCGGAGCCGGGCTTAGCTGGATCGGATTGGCTAGAACCTCTGGTATCGACAGCGGAACGCTGGTGTTTTTCACCTTCATGCCGCTCGGCGCCGCGATCGGCGGCATCGGCGGCGCGCTGCTGTTCGCGGTGGTGGCGATCCGCGACGCCGAGATCGTGATCGAGCGGCAACCGGTGCGGCAGCGCGACCGCTGAATTGCGGCGACCGGAGCGTTTTCGCGCGAAGCCTGCCCCGCACGTGAGTGGATGCCGGTTCGCATCAAAAAAGCGCGTCGGAACCAGAATCCAGAGGTCGGCGGTCACATTCGGGTAAAATTCGGCGCAATTGTGCATTGCAAAAAAGTCATTTGCGTTTTTGCCGTTCGGCACTATTTCAGGCCGCAATAGCGATGTGCAGCAACCTGGCAAGGCGTCGGCGCTGACCCCCTGCCATCCGTTTGCGTTTGAAAATCCAGTTTCAGGACAAGGCCAAAATGACAGAGCATAGTCTCTGGCGTTTTTCGCGCGCATTGCATCGCGCGATCAACGAACGCCAGCTTGCAGATATCGAGCCGCTGCTCGACGACGAGGTCGAATGGTCCATCTATGGGCCGATCGACCTGTTTTCCTTTTTCGGCGCGCGCCGCGGCAAGGCCGCGGTGCTCGAGGTGATCCGGCAGATCGGCGAGAACCTCAGGGTTCACCGCTTCGACCGGGAACAGATCATGCTCGGCGTGGATTCCGCAGCCTCGATGCTGCGCTATTCGCTGACGGCACTCGACTCCAACAAGCCGATCTCGCTCCGGATCGCGCATTTCGCGCAGTTCAGGGCCGGCAAGCTGACGAGCTTCCGCGTGCTGGTCGACAGTTTCGACCTCGTCGAGCAGACCGTCGGCTACCCGATCCATCTGCCGCGCATCGCGGTCTGACGGCCTTTCGATTTCACGCCTTCGTCATGTCCGGGGCGCTAAAGCGCGAAGCGCGTCTTCGCGTTCAGGCGCCCCGGCAGCGGCGGCCTGTTTTGCCAGCCCCGAACGGCCGCGCTCGGGACGCGCCGCGCGAACGCGCGGCGCGTTTGTCCCGGACATGACGATCACGCGTTGATCACTTGCTTTCAGAGCGCCGATGCCACAATTTTGCGCCACGGCAATGCATGCTGCGGCTCTGGAATTTGCGGGCTGGGAATGACTTTCACATTACGATTTGGCTGGGCAAGGCTGCAGGTGCTGGCAGCCGGCTTCAGCCTGGCGATGGCGCTGTCGGCCGGCGCGCAAACCCCGCCGTGGCAGATCGCTCCCGCCGCCCAGGATAGCGCAGCTGATAACGCCGAGGCTGCGGCCGACGAGGAGCCGCCGGCGGCCAATGCCAATGACGCCGACATCCTGAAGGACATCGACGAGAGCAAGCTCGACTGGAGCCAGCTCGACACCGATTCTACGAGCCTGCCCACGCTGGCGCCGAAGCGTGCGGCGAGGCCCGCCAGCATCGCCGGCAAGGATCCATCCTGGTCGACCAACAACAACGCCAACGGCTCGTCGGCGGTGTCGGTCAAGCAGTCGATCTCGCCATTCCTCGATACCCGCATCGGCGCCGACATGACGGTCGCAAGGCAAGGCACGATGACGACGTCGGAGCAATTGTCGGAGCGGCTCGCCAATGGCGGCAGCCTGCCGCAGTCCGGCGGCTCGGCCTGGGCCGCGATCTCTACCGGCGGCGTGGCCTCGATCTGGGACAAGACCTCGGTCGAGGCGCGGGTCGATCCCTCCGCCGACCAGAGCAAGGTCGGCACCTCCTTGAGCAAGTCGGTGCCGCTGTCGGAGCAATATTCGCTGACGCTGCAGAACGGCTACAACCTCATCCAGCAGGGCGTGGTCCCGGTGCCCGGCATCATCAACCACTCCTCGCGCAGCTACGACACCGATCAGTCGGCGAGCCTGTCGGTTAACGACACCGGCACCAGCATCACGGCAGGCCAGATGCTGTCGACCTCCGACGACCGATGGCTGCGCCGGATCGGCGCCGAGCAGAAGCTGTTCGACGGCGTCACCGTCTCCGGCTCGGTCGGCGAGACCTCCCAGGGCACCACCAACAAGAGCATCAGCGCCGGCTACAAGCGCTCATGGTGAACGGTCTGTTAGCTCTATCGCGCTAAATGATCAGGCATTGCCGCAACTTGGCCCAGATGCGGTCAAATTCGGCGGCACTGATAGGTCCGTAACTTCATCAATTCGTCGTGCGGGGGACAAGCCGCGCTTCGCCATTGCGAACAAGGGGAAAGCCGATGAACGCCACCAACCGTACCGAGGAAGCCGAAGTCGAAACGACGTCCGAGGTCGACACCAACCTCGCCGCCGTCTCGGAAGTCGAAGCCGGCATCCGCGACTTCGTGCGCAACGATATCGCCTATCTGCGCCGGCCGGTGGCGAGTCCGGAGACCGCGCCGACCGACACCAACACCGATGCCACCGTCAGCAACGTCAATTCGCTGATCCAGCGCGTCGCCGGCACCTCGCTCGCCGAGATCGAGAAGCTGATCGGCGAGCTCGAGAGCCTGCGTGACCTGCTGCATGCCGAGGGCCAGCGCGTCCAGCGCGAGATCTCCGGCTATGCCCAGCTCAGCCAGGCCGCGATGAAGTCGACGCGCATGATCGCCGACAACGTCTCGCAGTGGAAGCGCGCCGCCGACGGCCTGCGCAACAGCTGATACTTCAGTTTTCCAAACTGATCGCCGCCGCCTCCTGAACGGGGGGCGGCGGCTTCGCTTTGCGGCCTGATTCAGCGCAGAACGATTCGTTATTCAGCGCGGTGTAAACTCCGCGACGTCAATTTTTTGCAGAAGCCGATTTGAACTGGGGATGTCGAGCCCGCGTCCAATCCGGAATTCGCGTCCGGACCGCGCCTAGTGTGCTGAATGCGAAGTTCGTGCGATTTCGCGGCAGCCACTTTCACGAACTTCGCATTCATAAAGCACACTAGAATCAAAGGTTTGCTAGTGTCCTTATCGAATCCGAAGTTCGCTCCGAAGGTGCGGCAAATGATGCGAACTTCGGATTCGGGACACTAGCCGGGCATCCATTTGGAGACGAAGTCATGCAGAGCGTCCGGCCGGATAACGCCGCCGATCCGATTCCGCTGCGCCAGCCGCAGCAGGGCATCGGCACGATCATGATCCGCTTCATCGGCATCCTGGCAGCCGCGACGGTCGTGATGGTGCTGATCTGGAATCGTTAGACTGAAGCTTGGAAGAAATGTGACGCAGCCTGCCGACAGATCACATTGAAAAGCGCAAATGCACGCCACCTGCGCTCCCTCGAGCGCCGGGAGTTACAGACGGTCAATCAGCGGTCGATGCTCGCGGTGGTCTCGAAGGAATAATTGCCGTCGGCAAAGCCCTTCACGACCATTCCGGTGGCCAGCATCACCACAACCGTTACCGTCGCGAAGATAATGCCGACGAGTTTCAGCGCGCTGCGATCTGCCATGGTATCCCCAGTCATTCTTGCCAGATGTCCGTGCCCTCAAACCATAAGGCAGGGACAAAGGTTCAGAATGCGTTAGCAAAAACTGAGTTCCACGCAACGCACAACTGCGTCGGCAGCAGAAGTCATTCGCTAACCATGGCGTCCGGGCAACATCAGAGGCGCGCGGGCAACATCAGGAACCGGGATTCCGCCGCGGCACGAAAGCGGTGGCGAGGAACGAGAACACCACCTCGTTGCGCTGATTGACGCCGGCGTTGCGGGCCTGAAGGATGCCCCATTCGGGCCGCTTTTCGGACGTGCGCTTGGTCTCGACCTGGTTGGTGAAGCTGATGGTATCGCCCGCCAGCACCGGGCGGATCCAGCGCAGTTCGCGGAAGCCCGGCGAGGGCCCCCAGACCGCGACCTCCTCGCCGCGCGCGGCGGCTTCCGCGGCGAGCCGCTTGCCGTCGGCGACGAGCAGCTTCATGCAGACGCTGGCGACATGCCAGCCCGATGCGGCGAGCCCGCCGAACAGCGAGTTGCGCCCCTCCTCCTCGTCGAGATGGAAGCGCTGCGGATCGAACTGCGCGGCGAACCGCTTGATGTCCTCGGGCGTGAAGGTGAAGGAGCCGAACTCGCGCCGCGCGCCGATCTCGATATCTTCAAAAAAGCGCATGACCTCTCCTATGCGCTCGCGCCGTCGCGGCGGCTGACGATGATCGGCGACTCCATCTCGCACAGCATCTCGCCGCGCGCGTTGCGGATGGTGCCCTTGAAAGTGACGATGCCGGTCTCGGGCCGGCTCTTCGAGACGCGCGCCTCGACGACGTCGACATCCAGCGTCAAATCGTCGCCCGGACGCAGCGGCGCCACCCAGCGCATCTCGTTGACCCCGGGCGAACCGAGCGAGGCGGTGCGGCCGATGAAGCCGTCGAACAGCATCCGCATCATCAGCGAGCCGAGATGCCAGCCCGAGCCCGACAGGCCGCGGAGCATGGATTTCTTCGCCGCCTCCTCGTCGAGATGCATCGGCTGCGGGTCGAATTCGGCGGCAAAGGCGAGGATCTCCTCGCGTGAAACATGGCGCGGGCCGAACGTGCCGAAGCGGCCGGGCTTGAAGTCTTCGAAGGTCAGCGTGGTCATTGGGTGAGGATATGCCGGAGGGAAGCCCGATTGTGGCCGTTATTTGCGGCAATCACAATCGGCCCACTCGCATAGCTCGCCCCTGGACTGCCGGCGCCCGGTCCGGGGCTCGCCTTTGGCGAGACCGAATGGGCTTCTGCGGTATCGATCCCTCTGGTCGCGGAGGCGCCTGGCGCCGTCCCGAACCATTGGCCCGGCGAAAGCCTCTTCCCGACGGACGCCTGCGGCGCAGGCTCCCGGGATGAAGTGATCACGCCGGCGGTCACGCAGTAGGATGAACGAGACGCGAATCATATTCGGCTGGCCGGGAGAACCATGATGTTCGATTTCCAGGATCTGTTTCAGTGGGACCGCTTCATCACGCCCACGATCATCAAGACGTTCTACTGGCTGGTGATCGCGGTCATCGTGCTGTTCGGGATCTCCGGCATCCTGTGGAGCCTCACGGCGATGGCGATCAGCCCGTTCGTCGGATTCATCCAGCTGCTCGCGTCGATCGCCAGCGTCTTCGTCGGCATCGTGTTCTCGCGCATCGCCGCCGAGTTCATCCTGATCGTATTCCGGATCAACGAGCATCTCGGAGCGATCCGCGATCGGGACGGAGCAATGCACTGAAGCGAACGGCACCCGGCCGAACGCGACCGACCGGCGGGGCTGTGGTTAATCCGAAGTAGCACCCGCGCGCAAATGCCCGCGAAATTCCGACCAGGATCTTAAATCCGCTCGCGTACAGCCTTCCGCATTGCCAAGACCAGCGCGGGGGCGTCGTGAATTCGAGGAATGGGTTTGTTGCCGTGAGGCCGGGTGCCGAGCCGGGCTTTACGACCGAGGATATTTTATGGGCTGTCGGCATCTGGTCGGTGATCCTGACCCTAGCGCCGGTGATCGTGTTCTATCTGCTGATGGTGGCGTGAGGGCATCCCCTCCGTCATTCCGGAGCGATGCGTGAGCATCGAATCCGGAATCTCGAGATTCCGGGCTCATGCTTCGCATGCCCCGGAATGGCTCCAATATTCTCGACGACAAAAAACGCGCGGGAGCCGCGCGTTCTTTCCATTTCAAACCAAAACGGCGTTGTTACGCCGCCTGCTTGTGCATCGTACCGGACGCCGACGCCGTGCCGCGGATCGCCTTGATCGAGCGTTCGATCGCGGCCCACAGCCGATTGATCTCGGCGGCGGCGCGGCCTTCCGCATAATATTCGCGGGCGCCTTCGCCCTGGCCGAGCGCCATCAGAAGATCGGCGCGGTTGGTGATCTGGCCGCTCCACACCGGAGCGCGGAATTTCGCCAGCGCCTCGCGCGCGATCGCGACGATGCGGCTTTCGGCGCCGTCACGCTGCGCGGGCGCACCGTTGATCACGACGGCATAGGGCTTGCGCATCGAGCGGCAGGTCTGGATGGTTTCCTGCACGGCGTTGACGTCGAACACGCCGGGCCGCGCCGGAATGATCACCATCGTGGCGTTCTTGATGGAGTCGTCGACCACGGCCGAGAGGTTCGGCGGCGTGTCGATGAACACCCACTCGATGCCGTCACGCTTGGCCTGGGCAATGATCCCGCTGACCGAGTTCACTGCCGTCTTGATCGCCGGCTCGTTGGTGCCGCGCAGCTTGTGCCAGAGAGTCAGCGAGCCCTGCGGATCGGCGTCGATCAGCAGACAGGGCTTCGTTGCCTTGTGCACTTGCGCGGCGAGGTGAGCAGCCAGGGTACTTTTTCCCGAGCCCCCCTTACGCGAAGCGAAAACAATCACGTTCATACGTTGGCCTCCAGATTGACCCCAGGAGGCGAAAATGAATCAGCACGCTGATTCGCGAAAGAAAAAATTTCTTGCAATCCGCAAAGTGGCCAAGATTACCGGTGCGTTTTGCTTTTTGAGTCACACCGAACTTATGACGCAACCGCAAATGGAAGCCCTAAGCGTTTGATATGACTCGGTGCCTAGCGTTTTCCGGCAGCTTTCGCGCGCTCGCGCTCGATCCACTTGCGCTCGATCCAGCCGAGCAATTGCGCGGTCGGTTTCTGCAGGAACGGAACGTCCTGCGCGAACAAAAGGAGTCCGAGCGGCAGCATCCAGAGTCCGAGCACCGGCAGGAAGCTGAAGATGCCGCCGATGATCAGGAGGATCGCGAGCGGAATCCGCACATAGCGCGACGACGGCTTGCGCAGCCACGCGACGAAGCGCGCCGGCTTTTCCGGCAGCTTGGCTTCGAACCAGGCGAAGTGCCGATCGATCTCTTGTTTGTAGTATTCGCTCACGCGTCCCACTCCATCCGTTCCACAAGCGGAACAGATTTGGCTGACAATACAAGCCCCAGAGATGATGCTGCATGACAGCGTCACAAGGCGTCAGTCTGTCGCGCATCGCAACCTTGAAATCGCATGGAGGCGATCCACCGCGCGATGAGATTGCGTTGACCGCGATGGCGCTGCGCTCCCTCTCCCCGTTCTTACGGGGAGAGGGTTGGGGTGAGGGGCTGTCTCCGCGTGGATGGCGATAGTTGCGCTTGTGGAGACTCCCCCTCACCCGGAACGCATCTGACGATGCGTTCCGACCTCTCCCCGCACGCGGGGCGAGGTGAAGCGCACAGCGGTCCGCTCGACGAGAATGCGCCAAGTTAGCCGCGTGCGCGCGATGGGAATCATTTAGTGGGTGGACTTCTTCGCCCTGTGCGATTTGGCGGCCTTGTGCTTGGCAGCACGCCGTTCCACGCGCTCGCTCGCTTCACGCGGCTCGGGACCACCGCGGAAGAACACCCGGCAGGCCGGCGAGAGCTGCGCCTTGTTCCTGATCATGCAGGCCGTGATGCGATCGACGTCGGGAATCTCGGGGCCGCAAAGCCTGAACGCATCCGGCGTACAGGCCTGCTGCTGGTCTTGCGTATAGGCCTCACTTCGGCCCGGCAGCAGCAGCGCCGCAAGAGCGATGCTTGATATCAACGCAAACGAAAAACTCCTTGAACAGGCGATCCCCATGCATCCCCCCAAAGGTGTCACTAGGCGTCGTTAAGGCGTCGTGTCAGTCAGTTTGGGTGACGGGACGGAGAAGTGCAAGCGGACGCGGTGACACGCCGGGCGACAAGGGCGAGCGACCTTGCGATGGTCCGATCTTGCGATGTCGCGCTGAATGATCTTGCGGATGGTACAGTTGGGTGGGCTCGAACCACCGACCTCCTGTTCCACAGACAGGCGCTGAGTTTCCAAAACAGCTTAAACCTCTCACAATCAGCGCCACTCGGTTAGCTTCTTAATCCATAAATTTCAAGATATTCAATACCTTCAGGCCAAGAACCCCAGAGGGCCTAGGCCAAGGTCGCACTTCGACCGTCCTATCACTGTAATACTCAAGTATTCATGTATATTTCTTCTCCTAACGAACATTATTTCGCTCAATATCTCTTTTGAAGCCAAAACTGCCTAGCTTTATCTCTTTTGAAGCCAAAACTGCCTAGCTTTAGGTCGCACTAGCCACCTTACGTTGGTTCATTCAACTCCGATAATACCCCTAAGTAGCTTAAGTTATTTGTGTATTTACTTTTTATGCCTCACGATCATCTGGAATTATTGCTCAAATTACTATCTTCTTTTCTACCATAACCTTCGGGTATACTTCATCTTTTACTTGACCCTGATCATGAGATGTCTATACTCCGTCAATATTCAAATGTTTGCTGTCGAGGGTATCCATGGCCATAGGGAAGATCACACTTCGGCAGGTCAAAGCCCTCTCCCTCCAGGCGCAGCAGCAGGGCAAAGCCCTCTATCTCTGGGACACCGAGCTTCAAGGCTTTGGATGTCATGTCTTCCCATCTGGGAAGGTGTCTTGGCTGCATCAGCACTGGGAAGGAGGCCGAGGAGGCAGACCTCGCCGCATCGTCTTCGGTTCCCTGCCCTCAATGAAAGTCCCTGCTGCCAGAACAAGAGCCGAGAAGCTTCGTGTCCAGGTTTCTGACGGCATAGATGTGCTTTCCAGGAAGGCTGAAAGACTACAGCTACAACGGCTGGCTCTCGCTGCACCGACGGTCTCTGAAGCCATTGACCAGTACTTGTCTGGCAAGCCCACAGAGGACGACAAATACTGGAAAGAGAAGAAGGCGATCTTCGACGGCATCCCCAAGCTATGCGCTCAGCTTAGCGTCCCGGCCCTTGGTTCATCGAAGCTCAAGGACGTAACCAGAGCCGACATCCGCAAGCTCATTGACGCCAAGCTTGACGATCAGCTTCCGGGCGCAGCCAGGGCCTTGCACGCTGGACTGAGAGCTTTCTTCGGCTTCTGTGTCCAAAGGGACATGATCGCCAAATCCCCCATGGATGGGCTCCTGTGTCCGTCTCCAGTGCGTCGTGACCGCATCCTTACCGATCAAGAGATCAAAGCCCTATGGTCTGCGGCTTCTGGCATGGGCTATCCGTTCGGACCCATCTACCAGCTCCTGCTACTGACAGCTCAGCGTCGTGACGAGGTCTCCGGCATGGCATGGTCAGAGATCGATATCGATAACGCCCTCTGGACGATACCTTCAGCCAGGACGAAGAACGGAAAGGCCCACATCGCTCATCTGTCCCCGCAAGCTGTGACCATCCTACGCTCACTGAAGGCTAGGGCCGCAGAGCAGGCTCAGCTTGCGGTCTCCGAGAGCGAGGAGAACGAAATTGATCTAGCCCCTTCGGGAAGTGACGTTTCACAACTTGTCTTCACCACGACTGGAGAGACCTCTGTCTCAGGCTTCAGCAAAGCCAAGACATCCATCGATAAGTTGATGCCGGAAAGCACGCCTCCATTTCGCATCCATGACCTCCGTCGTACGGCGGCGAGCGGGATGGCGAAGCTAGGTGTATTGCCCAACGTGATCGAAAAGGTCTTGAACCACAGCAGCGGCGTGAACGGCGGATTGGTTGGCATCTACCAGCGTTACGAGTACATGAACGAACGCAAGGCGGCGCTTAAGGCTTGGGGAGCAGAGGTTCAACGTCTGACTGAAGCTAAACAACCTTGACGTGCTATAAGAAATCTGTCATACTATAGACGAATCCTAGGGCATTATTCATGCCCTACGCTGATCAGTCAGCTTCCTCCCAATCCTCTCTCTTATCCAAACGTAATCAACGTGAGCAAGCTTGGCTTGCGAACAGCTAGGATACGATTGCAGTCTCACTGAGACGTCTTTCCGTCCAAGCTACCTTTCCTCCCCTAATCATCCAAACGCACCAGACCAGCTGTAAAGCCCCTTCTGGCTGCCTTTCATTTCCTTTCCCTTTCCAACCAACCTACAGAATTTGACTGACAAACAATTTGCCGTCTCCGGCAACTGGGCGCTTGCCAGCGATGGCATTCAATGGGTCCTGCAGCGGAGCCGCCACAAATATGACCGCCTAGAGTGGCGTCCCGTTTCCTTCGTCCGATCCGAGAAACACATTCTGGCTCGGTGTATGCGTGAACAAGGAACGCCACCAGAGGACGCCCAGCGGCTCCTAAACGAATTGCCCGAGAGCTTTCAGGAAGTAAGCGGCAAGCTGAGGCCGTCAGGCTGCGTGGTTCCATGGCATAAGCGCGTCGATTTGGCTGCTCGGCCAGCCGTTGGCGATACGCTGAAGTGTTAAGGCGAGCCAGGC
>NZ_JBUYWT010000102.1:0-13343 GCF_055264925.1 Bradyrhizobium sp. KZN70725 | reverse complement strand
CGCCGCGTCGCTCAATACCAAACGGTCCATCACACCCAAGGCGGCCTCCCCAAAAGCAGCCTTGAATCTGATTTGCTCCTAAAAGGGAATCCCTAGAGTCCACACCACCTAGAACGCGAAAGATCGCGCATGCGTGCGCCCCCTAGATTGCGTCCCCTGTCAAAACGTGCAGAATGATGACAGGCCGCACGAGCGGCGATGTCGGGAGATCGGAACACGAAGCCCGACCTATCTGATCGCAGGAAAACCCGGGGGCAAGCTCCACTTGGAGTGGCTCGCGAATAGCGATCCAGTCAACTACCGTAACTTCATTCGATTAAATCGGATGTTGTGCGGCAGCATTGGATCGAAACATGCGAACGAAGTCTAATCTGCAATCCAAGCTCCCTGCTCCTCCCGTTCGGCCCCTGAGTCCCGACGCGCAACTGTGCGACAGGATGCAAGCTGCCGATCTGCTCGGCATCTCCTACTCATCGATCCGCAATCTAGAACGACGCGGCAAGCTCAAGGGCCGCAAGCTGACGGAAGCGAAACATTCGAGATGGATGTTCGCCGTCACTGACGTCCTCGCGCTCGCGCAAGTCAACAAGGTCAGCCGGCTGCTGCCCCATCTCGGCTCCGTCATCGTCGTGAACGGCAAGACGTACCGCGAGGTCGTGGACGAAGCGACTGTCTGAAACGCATTGACCCCACGCTGCTCGAGCGGCGTGGGGTCATTGTTGCGCGCTCAACAATATCACGAACAGGTCCCGCGAAGGCCCACGCTCATGAACGAGCGATCAGCACCAAGGAAGATCGTCGATGCCCGAAACGATATCGTCTCCGCACCGAACGAACAAGCCGCCCAAAATAGCGCTGCTTGCTCCGTACATTGACAGCATCGAGGCCTCATCCACGCGCAGATTTCATCCCGCGTTGATCCGCGCCGTTCGGGCGAACGCCGGATGTGCGTTTCCGAAGCCGATCAAGGATCGCAACAATCCGGAGGTCACCTGGGGAAATCGCCTCGTCATCAATCAGCCATCGCGCTTGTGCGAAGACATTCTCCAGCTGCACTCCGAGATCGACCCAAAATTCGCGCTATACCGCGTCCACATCGCATTCGACGTGATCCAGATATACGACGGCTGGAATTACGATGAAGTCGCCGATGCGCTGAGAACTCTGCTTCACCTGCGATATCGCAGGCTCGACGACGACGTGTTTGAATACGAGGACAGCACCTACTCGATCCGTGTCAAATTCCGGAAATCACGGCCGTATCGCAACACGTGCTTCTACAACGGCAAGCCGTCCAAGATCACGGGGGAAGAAAACGCGATCCATCTCGAAATACGACTGGAACGGAAACGCGCTGTTCAAGCCGCAGGGATCAACGAGCCGATTGACATCCTTGGGATCAAGCCCGCGGAAATCTTCTCGCAATTCCTGATCGCGAAAAATCACCGGCCTGTCCTAGAGGAAATCACCAAAACAGGGATCAAGCTCACATGCGAAGATTATCCAAGCGAAGACCCGGTTCACATTGAGAGGCGCATTCGCGCGATCAACAGACGGCTTGATCTGCATCATGTTTCGATGTTCGCAGGATACCACAAAAACGTCTTCAATCGGCTTGAACGTTGGGATTGCGTGGACATCGAGGGAGACTGGAATTGGGCATCTCCTGACGTTGTGTGTGATCAGGATGTGCGAGAATTGCGTTCTTTGTTACCCCCTCAAGCTCCCAAGCCAAAAATCCAGCGTGAAAGACTGTGAACGGATGGGGAAAACCGCCCCCAATCCGTCTAACGTGGGAATGCCGCCTCTTGCAACCTGTACTATGTTGCGCCCGCGTGCGAGTCGGGAGGCACGCACCGGATGGCAAAAACGCGAAATATGTCCGACGCCGAGGTCGGCTTAATACGTGCCATGCTCGCCAAGGGCATGAAGAACGATCAGGTGCATTTCTATTTCAATCGCGCTGATCGCTTGATCAGCTCGGGGCGCATCACGCAGATCAAAGATGGAAGCTACGCCAAGGACGTTCCTGCGGCGAACGATGACGAAGTCACTGCGTTCATCGCCAAGTGGACCGCGGAACACGCTGCGATCTATCCCAAGGGTCCGCAGTCGCCGACTGACATCGAGGTCATCGAAGCTCTATTTGAAAAGCGCAAGAGCACTTGGCACGTGCGCAACGGCGAGACGGATGTAGTCGAGTGCAAGCTCAATTATGCGGTCAGCGCTAAGATCCTCCGAGCCGTTGCCGGCCTCGCGAACAACAAGGGCGGCCACATCCTGTTCGGCATCAGAGACGGAGCCCAAGTTGTTGACGGGATGTCCGACGACAAGTTCGAAACGCTCGATCCAGCACTGCTGAATTCGCATCTGGTCAGTTTCCTCGATCCCGTTCCTCGAGTCGCCCGCGTTCCCCACAAGATCGGAGGCAAGAAGATCGGTGTCCTCCATGTCGAAAAGCACGAACGAGCGCCGATCATCGTTCTGAAGGGCATGGGAAATGACCTCCGTGAAGGAGCGATCTATTTCCGCTATGTCGGCGAGACGCGGCAGATCAAGCCGGGAGAACTCAGGGCCATCATCGAAGCCCGCGAGGCTCGTGCCGTTGCAGAGTTCAGCAGGCGCATGAACCGCGTGGCTTCCGGCGCCGAAGCAACCATTGACCTCGATACAGGCGAGGTTTCCGGCAGGACAGGAAACTTCGTCATAGACAAGGATTTGCTGTCCTCGATCCAATTCGTCCGCGAGGGGGATTTTACGCAAATAAAGGGCGCACCCGCGCTACGGCTCGTTGGCGACGTGCAACCTGTCTCCGCTGCGGACAGAGACACAATCCACGTCATAAGAGATAACATCACTCCCCATGCAGTCGTCGAAAACTTCCTCCTTGGAAACAAAGTCGATAAGCCCCTCGCCTATTTGCATGCACAAACGTTCTATCCACGGAAATGGATGCCGATTTGGCATTACGTGCATCAGCTATCCATGAGCATCGATGATTTGGTCGAGGACCTGCGCCGCCTGACGGGTTGCATGCCTTCGATCCGTGACGCAGTCGTTCAACGGCTCCGGGGCACGCAGTCCGCCTATAAGCTGTACACCGGGAAGCCGAAGAAGATGTTAGCCGATTTCCGAGCTGGAAAGCCCATCATTCCGAAAGATGATGCCGAACTGAGCGCATTTGCATTTGCGCTTCACGGCTTACCCAACGACTTCGAGAAGATCGCTGACGTTCGTCCGCTTGTGCTCAATTGTCTACAGCAAGACACGGAAGGCAAACATCGGTCGCAGATTTATCGAGCCGCGTGCCGAGTGGATGAGATCATGCACCATCAACGGAAAGACGTTTTCGCTTAGCGAGATGCGCTCATCAGGGCAAAAAACCCCCGCCGTGGGCGGCACGGCGAGGGCTCCATGGATGGATGAAGTGAGGCTGGGTTGGAGCCAGGTGTCACCGCAAGGACCCATGACCGGTGATGGCAAGACATCGAAGTCGTTTATTGGCTGAGCTTATCGCCTTCCAGTACATCCGTGGTAAGGCGCTGCCCAACCTCAGACCATCGAGAGATTGCTCGCGCTGGCTTTGCCAGTCTTCCGGTCATTCGCGATTTCGAATGTAACCGCTTGACCCTCGGCCAAGCCGGAAAGGCCGGCACGCTCGACGGCGCTGATGTGCACAAACACATCCTTGCTGCCGTCGTTCGGCTGGATAAATCCGAAGCCCTTCTGGCCGTTGAACCACTTTACAGTACCTGTCGTCATTTTCTTCTCCAAAGCGCGCATGCGCGTCATCGCGCGGCTGTCGCGCGAACCATTTCAACTTCGACGATGACTTTGGAAAAGGAGCCCGCGGGCGCAATCAACAAGGCACAGCGGCTGATCGAACAATGCAAAGGTAAACTCTTCTGACTGATTTGCAAGAGGCAAAGTTGCGTGTGGCGTAATTTAGGTTTCGGGCTCATAAGGAGTGATGCCATCACACCATCGAACATGTCAGTGCGGCGCTGTCTATGACCGGACCGAAGCCATGGCTCCGGAGCGTCAGATTAATAGCTTTGAATGCTCCCTGTGCGGCGCCACGCTGGAGAGCTGGAACTCGGCTTGGGTGCCGACGTATAAATTTCTCGCGGGTCCTGTGCGCCCCTCGGGGAATTGAGACGTACGCCTCCAGCTAGAAACAAAGCACTCTCCGTCGGATTGAACGATGATGGCAGAGTCGTTCGGCAGCAGCTTTACAATCGTCGAAGTGACTTCGGACGATCTTCCGCCCCACGCGCCAAAACATCAAGTTTGGGTCGCGCTCGCTAAGCCAAGTCAAGCTCTGACGCTGGTACTGGCTGCAGTTCCAGAGGGCTGGACGGCCGAGATCTTAGAAATTCCATTGACGGGCGAGCAGCAGCGGATGTTCGAGGAACTCAACCTGCAGCCGGGCGATGTCCACAGATTGACGAAGTAGCGACTTGGCAATCAGCACTGGCTAGCGGCCCCAGCATAGATGATTACCTCCGAAACGGGGTGAGAGATCGTCCGAACGGCCGGAATGCCGCTCCAACCGCAGCAGAACCCCAGCACGGGACGTCCCAGAGACGAGGAAATCCCCCGCAATCCGTACGACGCCTAGTCACCCGTCAGATCAGCGCCTAACGTGCCCTCCCCTCGCAACATCGAACCGAGGGAAATCCATCATGCTGGATCAGAACAACGGATACGAATTCGCAGGCCCAGGACGAAAGCGGCGTGAAAGACTCGCGCTCGCGAATATCGAGCAGTCATTCACACCGAGAACGATCAAGCAGAAGACCGTGTCAAAATCCCTATCCGAAAGAACCCCGAAAAGGGAAACGAGGGATATCACGGAGCGAGGCTTGAAATCGAAAATCCGTCTCCTCACGCTCCAGACCGAAACCTTCAAGGAAGTGTGCGACGAATTGAGACGCGCCAACATCTCGGCCAGCGGCATTCTCGTCAGTAACCAACGTACCGCCATGCGCGAGATCATTGCGCTCCTGACCGCGGAAGGCCTGATCGATGAACAGCGGCTTGAACACTATCGGCGTCAATATAAGCGTGATCGGAAAGGATGAGCGCCCTACCCTAGTCTCGTCCTGATCAAGATGCAGTGTCAGCAGCAGGATCGAATACATCCGATTTGTCGTGGGACACGCGTATTCACCGCTGTGTTTACTTAGTGCTGAACACCCGAAATCATCGAGTGAGCGCGGAGTTATTGTCCCCTGAGACAATTTTTCAGAGGGAATAACACGTCACATCAACCTGTTAACGTATCTGGCTTGACAAAGTACCGGACAGATAGAGTGATTGCCCGTCCCAATAACGCGAAGTATTCGTTCGCGTGTCGCAGACAGATCGCGAGAAATGCACGGGACGATCAAAAAGCCATCCAAAACACGCTCCGCAATCACCAATGGCACTCGCCTATTCTCGGAGCGTCTCGATTTGCGAACGCCGCGCGGCAAGCGCTTCCGTGATCTCGTTGATGCGTACACGGAAGCGCTAGGCCGTCCATCCCAGATCACCGAGACCGAGCGTGCATTCGTTCGGCGTGTCGCATTCATGCAGTGCCAGCTTGAGGACATGGAGCTGGACTACATGAAGACTGGCGTGTGTGGGCATGAAGAGCGGCTTGAATATCAGCGTCTCGCGAACTCGCAGTCTCGCCTCATGAAGAAGATCGGCCTGCTCAGCGCCACACCGGGCAAGCGTGATGATGACGACGACGAGCTAGACCCATTGGAATATGCGCGGCGTGGTGGCTCTCGTCATTCACGTGAACGATTGGAATAGCGAGGCCTCATGAAGCGGCGCCTGGTACGGGAAAGACTGGAAGACCCCAAACCCGCACCACGCTCCAAGCTTCGACCTCCCGAACATCGCCTCACGCTGCTAGATGCTGTTCGCGATCCTCAGATATTCCTCCCCTCGTTCGCAGACCCGGACGATTGGGAAGTGTGGTGGGCATTCATAGCAGCGTGCTTTGCCTATGACATGACGCCCGAGCAGCTAGCGCTGTTCGAGAAATGCACAGGCCGCAAAGTTCCTCCCGCGCATCAAGTGAAAGAAGCGTGGCTCGTGGTCGGACGTCGCGGCGGCAAGTCCAGAGTGTTGGCGTTGATCGCAGTGTGGCTCGCTTGCTTCTTCAATTACAAGCCGTTCATCGCACGTGGGCAGCGTGCTGTCGTCCAGGTGATGGCCGCAGACCGCGAGCAGTGCCAAGAGATCATGAACTACGTTAAAGGGTTCCTCTCCGAGTCGAAGATGTTGAGACGGCTCGTCGAGAGTTCGACCGCGAAATGGGTGCGATTGACGAACTCGATCTCAATCGAAGTCACGACCGCAAGCTATAAGACATCCCGCGGTCGAACCGTGGTTTGTCTTTTGGCGGACGAGCTGGCGTTCTGGTCGAGTGATGATACCAGCTCCAATCCCGATACCGAGGTGATCGCAGCCGCTCGACCTTCGATGTTGACGATCCCCAATTCAATGATGCTCTGCGCCTCGTCTCCTCATAGTCGGAGAGGAGCACTGTGGCAGGCATACAAGAAGCATTATGGGCAGGAGTCGGACCGCATCCTCGTATGGCAGGCTGACACGCTGACCATGCGCCCGCACGCGCCCGACTACATCCGCGCGGAGATCGATCAGGCCTATCAGGATGATCCGGCTCAGGCATCCGCGAATTTCGGCGGGTTGTTCCGGACAGACCTCGAACAACTACTGTCGATTGAAGCGCTCGATGCAGTGACGAGCGACGAGCGTGAACGTCCCTACATGCCGCAATTCAATTACTCGGCGTTCTGCGATCCGAGTGGCGGCGGCTCTGACTCATTCACTCTTGCAATCGGCCATCGCGAAAACGGCGTGGCCGTCCTCGACCTAGTTAGGGAAAAGCGGCCGCCCTTCTCGCCGGAGGAAGTCGTTGCCGAGTACGCCGCCGAACTCAAGAGCTACGGAATTTCGTCCGTCAAAGCAGACCGGTACGCGCTTGAGTGGGTGAGAGAGGCATTCAAGAAACAAGGGATCACGCTCGAACATAGCGAGAAGTCGAAGTCCGAGATTTATCGCGAGCTACTGCCCCTGATCAACAGCAAGAAATGCGAACTGCTGGATCACCAGCGTCTCCACCAACAACTGCTCGCTCTTGAACGGCGCACGTCACGCTCGGGTCGCGAGCAAATTGACCACCCGATCAATGGAAAAGATGACCTCGCCAATGCGGCCGCAGGTTGTTTGGTCTGCATGAGCACACGTCGTTACAGGTACGTGGCTGATTTGAGTTGGGTCGGAGGACCATCGGAACGCAGCTACGCTGCAGAGAGATTAAGCACCATCATGGCAATGAAAGGCCGCTAAACATGACTACCACGCACGACCACGAAATCGTCGACCGCAATGGCCGGACTGTGCGACGTCCGAACGATATTCTCCAAGACGGCGACAGCATTCGGACCCAGCTGAAATTTATGGACCACGGCGATCCGGCTTTAATGGCGGCCATGGCGGCGGCACAGTCCGCGAGGCGGATCGAGCAGTTCGACGCCAAGAATGCCTTCCCCGGCTTGGAACTGGACCACAAGCAGGCGGCGCTGCTCGATGCTGCGAAACTCACTCCGAACCAGATGACCTTATTCAAGGATCATGTGACTCGGAAGGGCTTCAGACAAGCACTCGATCTCGCAAAGAGGAACGTCGTCAGCATCACCCGCACCGACTCAACGGTTGGCTATGCTCTGGCCGATCCTCAGTTGCAGGCCCAGGTCGACGGCTTGCCTCCGGATCAGCGCAAGGTGTTCGCCGACGCCTTCTATGGGCATCACGACAAGCAGCTGACCTTCGACGAGGCAATGGCGCTAGCCAAAGGCTCCGCGCCGCAGGCTGCGGCCTATCGACCGGGTTACGGCGTCACGGACGCTTCTGTGAACACGGAGCGAGCGCGGCTCGTTGAACAGCGTGACGCGGCTCTGGCGAACGCCTGGCGGAAGCCGACTCCGGTGATCGATCAGCAGGCATCGCAATGGCATGACACGCCGCAGCGCCCTCAGTCGCGCGATACGCGTCCCGGCAGTTTCACGCACGATGAACTGATTACGCGGAGAGACAAACGCCTTGAGGAGGCTTTCAAGCAGTGAAGCAACACGAGGCTCGTCACATCGACGGGCATCAACTACATGGAAGGTGACCAATGCGAAACGAATTACCACCACGGGTGCAGGCCAAGCTCGCAACGTTGAAGGATGCCGAGCAGCAGGCCTTGACCTTGATGACGTACAATCAGCGAGCAATATCGGAAACCGAGAGCTCGCTCGCCACAGCGCCACGCGACAGAATACCTGTCATCGAGCGCGAGATCGCCCGGATACGGGCATTGCAACCCGGCTATCAGGATCGCCACAGGACACTCGCAGACCTCAATGCCAAGGTCGCACGATATCTTGCGCAATTGCCCGCCAACGTCGAGCTTGAAGATGCTCGGCCGATCAAATCGAAAACCAAGACGGACGAGAGCCATCTGCAAGCTGTGCAGCGTCTGCGCGGCCGGATCATGGAGTTGATCTCCGAGCGTGGTCGTGTCGAGCGTGCATCGCCGACAGTTAGAGAAATGAAGCGACAGGCCAAGCTCTATGTTCAGTCGCTCGCTTCGGATGGAACGCCGCTGCTCATCATCGAGCACGGCAAATTCAAGCTCTCATTCGGAGAGAACAGGTTGATTTCTCCCGAAGCTATATTGGCATGGATCAATCCGACCCTGCTGCAGGATCGGCTTGAAGCGATGATCGATGAGATGCCGCAGTCCGGCCGGCAGATGGATGCCGATGAGCGTAGAACGCGTCTCGACGAGATCAAGACCGAATTGTTTGAAGCCGAGAGATACGAGTGCGCTCACATCGATGCCGCAGCTAAAGAGGGCACCATCATCGAGCATCGGGCGAATACGGACATCAAGGCCCTGCTCGGACTCGTGGTGTCACGCTCCAACGCGAACGCAGCATGATCTTCTTCCCTCCGCGCGCCTTGAGTCGACCGCGCGGAGGCTTCGCCGGATCGCTTCTGATTACCTTCACGATCCGGCCGGGCCACTGCGCAGGTGCCCGTAGATAACGGCGTAGAGCCCACGGCCGGCTTCTCACCGGCGCGGCGGGCAGGCTCCGCCGTCGTTTGTCGATCCCCAGCATGGACGGCGGCGGAGCCTTACAAAGTTTCCGGTCGCTTCGGTCACGACCGGATGATCGCGGAGCTTGACCCGCGATCAGGCCCGCCCCCGTATCGTCGTAACCTTCCTGCGAGCGGGGGCGGGCTCTCAGTCCGTACTCTTCAATAGTTTCTGCACAGCGTCATGCGTGGCTAGCCGCTCTATCAACCAATTCTCGACGATCGGAATGTGCTCCTCGCTAAAATGCCACGAGATCAGCTTCGTCAGGATGTCGCCAATGTCTTCGCCTGCGGCGACGCAATGGCTCCAGCATCCGTCCAGGGTCGGCGCATCATACGGATCGCATAAACCCGAGGCATCGAGTAGATAGGGAATGGATGGCTCGTCTTCAGTGCCCATGTTCCCTACTCCGCAGGTTCAAGCTGAGCAGTGTCGACCTCTAGACGCTCGCGAGCCAAGCTGCTCTTGGCCGATCTTTTTCGAACGTGTTCCTTGAGGTTGGCCACCACCTCCGACCAGCTATCGGCGACGGCTGATGCCGCAACAATCAATCTCAGAATTTGGTCCTCCAGCAGAAACGAAAGCTCATCTTCGGAGCATCGATCACCTACCTTCGCTCGCGCTCGTTGTGTTCGCTCGACGAAATCAGACGCCCATCTATTGACCTGTCTGGACAGGTCGCCATTCCGCTCGTCTTCGTCTATGTCACGCTGTTCCCGCTCGTGGATCATCTCTTGAAGCTTTTTGACGGGCCAATTCATCTTCGCGGCCCTAGTCAGAAACTTCGCTTGGTCTTGGGGATCAAGAGGAGCGACAGCAACATGATGGCTGTAGCTGAGCTTCTCATTACGTAATGAGTGATCAACATGACGGGAAACCCATGCGAGGTTCATCAAGCTGTCGAAAGTATATCCAATCCTGTCGGCGACCTTGTTCAAGGCGTCTTTCTTCAGCTTGAAACGATGCTCACCGAATGCGATCCAATCGCCAAGCGCCCATTGCATCCCGCTGTTGAGCTTTCCGAGCTTTTCTCCGATCTGCTCCCATTGATCGCGCTTGATGTCGGACGAGATGATTAGCCCTACCGATGCGATCTGCACATCGTGCGGCAAAGATTGCTCGAGCGGCTTAGCACCTTGATCAAGGGCTCCTAACTCAACGCCCTCGAACTCTTTTTTGTATCGATTTAGTCTGGAAAGACGTTGCACCATAGCGAACTCCACGCATGTTGAGGGGTCCGTCTGCTGATGATCTGAAAATAGGAGCCGAACCCCGTTTAGGGTTTCTGTTCCCCCTCGCTTCTACTCGAGGGGCGCTCCATCGCCGTTGCTGCTAATCCCGCTCTTGGTGAAGGCCGTTGGACGCGCTGCGCCAGCCCAGAACTCGGGATCACGGGGGTGCTAGACGATGTGATTGCGCACATCGCTAACCGCGAACGTGCCGAGTTCGATGCAAGACTGCCCGGCTACCTCCGCGACAACGGCAATGCTCTCGCGGTTGCCGTCGGGACGACTCTGCCGCGAGACTAAAACGTCGTCAATCGTTCAAGCCGTTTTAACCTTAACTTGGGGCGCGCTTAGATGACGAAAAGTGCGATGACAGCGAGGATCGTCAGCGTGAGCGACACGCATGCTGCAATCGTGATCCAATCGTGCCTCTCGACCATGTCGGAGACGTTGGCCCTGCACGTCGGATCGGGCTTGACCGAAGTCAAAGGAACTTCGTTCTCGGTCGGAGAACTACGGGCCGCCGCACTTTGCGCCGGAACAAAGCGTGATCAACCGTTACTCTATTTGAACTCAATATCCGCAAGGCAAAAGCGAGAAGTGCCCTATTTGCAGGGCTAACTTCAACTCCGCATTGTCTCCGATTGCGACAGTCTTAAACGGCAAGGTTGATGCGAAAGGCTGGTTAATCGGGGCTAACCATTTTGGCAAGAGCGCGTCAGCGCGGATCCGCCGGCGCGGGCCACGGTTTCGCCTCCCAGATCGTGGTCCATTCCTGACCCGCGCCGCACGCAGGCGCGCTGACCTCGACGCGAACCACGACAAAGCTTTCGCGATTGGTCACGTCTAGCCGATAGACATGCCGCAGGTGTGGGCTGGGACACAGGTCCGATCCGGTTTCGGCCTGAAACAAGCCGGCCTCCTCCCTCCATGTGATGAAACCCGGAGTGTCCGTCGTACCGAAGCCGTTCAGCGCGACGTACGGAAATTCCATCGGCTTTGGTCTGCTGACGTCGGAAAGATCGAACGCGCGATGCGATCCGGTCACGGAAAGCCGACAGAACATCAGCGCGAGACGGTGCCCGGCCACTTTCATGAAGCGAACCGGCAACTTTTCGATGTCATCACTGTATTTGCAGCCGGATTGCTCGGCCGCAAGCGCGAGCATCCTTGGCACCAAGGCCGGATCGGAAATTTCAAAGTCCGTGCGTCCATTGGCAAGGCTGCTCCATTCGCGAAGCGCCTCGCGGCGTGCATTGATGCTCGCAGTTTCGTCGCCGCGCGCGACCGACACGAGCGGCGGACCGGCCGTGAGAAGACCTCCGAGCAGCACCTTGATCAATCCAGCGATCAGCCGCGCGCTCACGGTTCCCATCCCCGGCCACGCAGCCAGACCTCGCGGCAGGTAACCAGCATGCCGAGCAGTCCGTTCTTGAGGAAAAACAGATAGAGCGCGAACAGCAGCACGAAGCTGGGCCGATCGTCGCCCCAGGAAACGAACTCAGGTTGGTCGTGTGTCTTCCGGGACAGCACCGCCAACTGTCCGGTCTCGGCCCATTGGTAGAGTCGTGCGGCGCTGAAGTACGTCACCAGGCTGCAAAAGACGCCAATCAGAACGGTCGCGGCATGTTTGCGCATGCCGTGTTTTGCCTTGTCGCCTCCTAAGAGCGATGAAACCGCAGACGGCAAACGTCGTTAACCGCATCAATATGTCATTAACGCCTTTCGGCGAGGCCAGCCGACGCTGGCGGTAGTCGACGCTCCCGGGACGCCCTTAATGCTCCACCCGGTAGAGCCGCCATCGCTCCGGCACGCCTTTGAGCTGGTGCGCGCCGCGGTCCTTGAAGCGGATTTCGGACTTTGACATCAGGTCCTTGACCGCGCTCGAGACCAGCACTTCGCCGGCCCGCGCTTTCGCCGCGACGCGCGCGCCGATGTGAAACGCAAGCCCGATCACCTCCGCGCCACTCACCTTGTATTCGCCCGCGTGCAGTCCGACCCTGATCTCCAGCCCCAGCGTGCGCACGGACTCGCGGATCGCGGTCGCGCAACGGATCCCGGCTGCCGGCGCGCGGAACGTCGCCAGCAACCCGTCGCCCGTCGTCACGACTTCCTTCCCCCGCAAGGCCTTCAGCTCCCTGCGCACAGCGACATAGTAGTGGTTCATCACCGTCGCCCAGCGCGTGTCGCCGAGCCGCGCGGCCTTTTCGGTGGATCGGACGATATCGACATAGAGGATCGTGGCGAGCGCCTGCTTGAGCTGCGAGTCCCGGTCGGTGGTTCGCCGCCGGTTCGCGATATTTCCAGCCAGAGGCTCATAGCGATGGCT
This sequence comes from Bradyrhizobium sp. KZN70725, assembly GCF_055264925.1. Lineage (NCBI taxonomy): Bacteria > Pseudomonadati > Pseudomonadota > Alphaproteobacteria > Hyphomicrobiales > Nitrobacteraceae > Bradyrhizobium > Bradyrhizobium sp. KZN70725. The sequence goes on along the minus strand of NZ_JBUYWT010000102.1, from coordinate 619 downwards.
GCGTCGCCGCGCGATTGCGGCCTTGGTGTAGTCCTGGGCGCGCTGCACCGTGCGGCAGCGAATGGTTTTTTCCTGCGGTGGAAACGTCCAGTGGACCTTTCGCCTGTCGCCCGCGCCATCAACCTGCACGGCGCCCCATTTCAGGAAAACCGTCGAGCCGGCCCGTCGAATGCACCATGCCTTCGACGTGTATCCGGAAACGTTCGACTGATGGACTCCGATGCGAAGGAATTTTGGCATGAGCGTCCGGCCGATCGAAGGAACGTTTGGCAGCCTACCCAGGGTAAAGCGTAGCCATACATTCCCGCGTTGGCAACGTTGCAGGTTTGCGGTGTCAGTAGCTCGTGATCTGTCGCCTGTTTGTAGCTCGTGAAGTGTCGTGTTTTCGGTGCTCCGGAACAAGGGGGGCGCGATGGGCACGGCATCCATTCACGAGGGTGTACGACGGATGCGGTTTTCAGATTTGCTGGATCGGACGGAGGCGAAGGAACTGACGCAGGAGGCAGCTTCGGAGGTTCTTGGGATCAGTGTTCGGACGTTTCAACGCTGGGCGGAGCGCTATGAGGCGGAGGGCGACGACGGGCTTGTCGACCGCCGGCTGGGGCGTCGTTCGCCACGG
>NZ_JBUYWT010000101.1:0-13576 GCF_055264925.1 Bradyrhizobium sp. KZN70725 | reverse complement strand
GAACACCATCAGTTTGAGGGACGACCGCCTTCCAACCAACAGGCCGCTCGCGAGCGCGCTTCCAAATTGCGCCGTAGCGAGCGGGCGGCCGGCCCGTTACCCCATCTACGCTCATTACGTACCAGCGGACGCGCCGAACCATTTGGTCAGCGCCTCGGTTAGGCCGGCCTGCGTTCGCTCGCCAACCCACGCCACGTAGCCATCGGGCCGCACCAGCACCGCGATCGGGGCCGAAACCGTGCCGTGCGCGGGAAGCTCCCATGCGCCGCGATACTCGGCATCGACCAGCTGAACCCGGTCGGTCCATCCCGCGATGGCGATGCCGCCGGGCTCGCCGAAATTCAGCAGAACCGGCCGCGCCCGCTGCAGCAGCGCGAAGACCTGCACCGGGCCGTTGGCGGTGACCAGATCGAGATCGGGCATGCGGCGTCCGAGCAGCGGATGGCCGTCGCCAAGATCGTAGTGAAGATCGAGGCCGGACATCATCGCGGCAAAGCATTTGCGCGGCACGTCCATGCGCAGAAGGTCGGAGACGATCTCGTTCAACGCCTTGGTGCGCGGATCGGTGCGGTTGAGCGCGACATGCGCCATGGTGTTGCGCAGCACGCGGGCCGCCACCGGATGCCGTTCGGCTTCGTAGGTGTCGAGCAGGCTGTCCGACGCGATCTGCTTGACCACCTGGGCCAGCTTCCAGCCCAGGTTCACCGCGTCCTGCACGCCGATATTGAGGCCCTGGCCGCCCATCGGTGGATGCACATGGGCGGCATCGCCGGCCAGCAGCACGCGCTGTTTGCGGTAGGTCACGGCCTGCCGGGTCATGTCTGTGAAGCGCGAGATCCAGCCCGGACTGTGGATGCCGAAATCGGTGCCGTACGCGGCGACCAGCGCCTCGCTGACGTCGCGCAGGGTCGGCTCCCGGTCGGTGCCGAGTTGCCGCTCGGCCAGCACCAGCCGCACCCGCCCGCCAGCGTCCGCCTTGCCGATCGCCGAGGTGCCGGTGTCGTGCTGGCGAAAGCCCCATTCCGGCTCGCCCGACATCTCGGCCTCGGCGATCAGCCAGCTCGTGGTCGGATCCCATCCGGCGAATTCGATGGCTGCCGCTTTGCGGACGAGGCTCCGGCCGCCGTCGCAGCCGACGAGATACTGTGCCCGGAGCAATTGGCCATCCGACAGTTCGACGTCGACGCCGGCGTCGTCCTGCGTGAAGCCGGTCACGTCGCGCGCGCGGATAATCGGCACCGCCAGTTCGCCGACCCATTCGCCGAGCAGGCGCTCGATATGGTTCTGCCGGAGCCCCAGCGTGAAATTGCGCCGGGTCGGAAAGTCGGTGATCTCAAGCGGAACCAGATGCGAGTGGAACAGCACCGCCGGATGGCGCGTTCCCAGCGCGACGAAGCGGTCGCCGATGCCGCGCTGATCGAGCACCTCGATGGTGCGCGCGTGCAGGCCGCCGGCCCGCGCGCCGATCAGGTCCTCCCCCGCGCGCCGCTCGACAATCGCAACATCTATTCCCGCCAGCGTCAACTCGCCCGCCAGCATCAGCCCGGTCGGACCTCCGCCGGCAATCACGACAGCATGTTCCCGCATCCCGCACTCCTCCGTTCGATTGGGCGCGCGTTCTACGGGATGACCCCGGGCTTGCGGCAAGCCCGGGGGGTCTACATATATCTGAGTGGGGAGAGGGCGTTCGCTGCCCGAACCAATTCAGCCCATTGCCAGAAGAGTCCGTAGTCCGGATGGAGCGGAGCGCAATCCGGTTTTTTCGCGCGCGGATCGAGCGCCCCGGATTTCGCTGCGCTTCATCCGGGCTACGCGCGCTGGCGATGCAAACTCGCTGTCGTCCCGGCGAAAGCCGGACCCATACCACAGGATCGTGTGGTTGGATTCGCTGTCGCCTCAGCTCGCTCTAACGACAATCAGCGGTGGTTATGGGTCCCGGGTCGCGCTGCGCTTGCCCGGGACGACGTGGGATGTGGTGAACCTCAGAACTCGCCGTGGATGCGGCCGGAGAAGATGTGCACCGGGCCGCGGTCGGCGTTGTAGGCGGGGTTGGTGATGAACTGATAGTCCGCGGTCAGCGTCAGGTTCTTGTTCACCTGATAGGCGTAGTAGGTCTCGAAGATCCGCTCCGGGCTGTAGTTCAGCGCGCCGTCGCCGATCAGCAGGCCGAGGCCGCCGGCGGCAAGATAGTCGCGATGCGCTGATGATAGCCCGTTGATCGCGCCGCCGATGCCGATCGTGTCGTTCGCCCGTCCCCACCTGCTGCCTTTGATCGACAGGCCGCCCGACACGCTGCGATCGACATCGGTGAACGACAGGATTTCGTTCTGACCGTCGTTCCAGCTGAGGCGGCCGAACAGGCCGACATCCTTTACGATCTGCTGCTCGCCGTTCAGATAGAAGCCGTATTTCAGATTGTCCTTGCGGATGCCGGCCATCACGTCGTTGATGTCGAGCCCCGGATTGGCGTCCTCGATCGCGAGCGCCCGGGCGTAATTGCCGGTGTTGCCGCGGTTGCCGAACACGCCGACGCGCAGCTTGCCGGGCTGGTCGAAGATCGAATAGCGGCCCTCGAATTCCACCACGGCGCCGCCGGTGTTGAACACCAGAACGTCGCTGTTCGGCGCGTTCGGCACCTGGAACACGCCGGCGCGCACCGCCCAATCCTTGCGGTTGAGCTCGACCACGGCGCCGCGGGTGTAGCCGGGCAAGTCGGCCGGGAAGTCGTAGGCGGCGGACGCCCACATCGCCCAGTTCATGAAATCGGCGCGCGGGTCCTTGGCGTAGGAATTGCCGTCAAAGAAATCGCCGACCGCAAAGCGCCCGACCACGAGCGTGAGGCGATCGATGTCACGCTTGCCGGCGATCTGGTTCGGGCCGTCGGCGACGTCTTCCTGCTCGCCGCCGAAGCCGAAGGTCTGCTTGAAGTAGTAGCGCTGCGGCCGGATTTTCGGGAACGGCGCGCCGGCCTTCTGGGCTTCGCCGTTCGAGAAGCCGGCAAGCCCGAGCGTGCCGTTGAGGCCAAAGCCCTGCGCGGTTTCCGGGTTGAAGTAGAACTCGCCGCCTTCCCAGAGCCGCACGCCGAGAAACGCCGTCGTGGTCCAGGTCTGCTGCAACTGCCCCGCGCCGGGAAGGCTGTTGGTGCCGGCATAGGGCGAGCGGAAGGACGGATAGGTCTGCGGCAGCAACGTCGTCTGGCCGTGCACGCTCCAGTCGCTCGATTCGGGCAGTGCGGTGCGCGTCGGCGTCGCCGACCATGGCGAGTCGCCGAGCTGATAGTTGAGGCCGAATTTCAGCAAATGGATGCGCGGGTCGATGCTGACGCCGGGCATGCCGAAATCATTGAGGCCGAGCGTGCGGCGCGACAGGTCGACATAGTCGTATTCGACCTTGGCGGTCCAATTGCCGCTCACCGCGAATTCGGCGCCGGCGCCGACGGTCCAGCCGGTCTGGTACTGGCCGGGCTCCGAGATCACCTCGCCCGCGGCGTCGTTGACCCGAACCTGGCTGTGGCCCCAGGCGAAGCCGCCGGTCACGTAAGGCATCCAGGTGCCGAAAGAGTAGCCGGCGCGGCCGCGCAGCGTGCCGACATAGTCGATCGACGAATTGAAGGGGCCGAGCACCCGCCGCGGCAGGTCGGTCGGGCCGGTGAAGGTCGCATCCGCCTCGATGCCGAGCACGAAGCGGTTGGCGAACTCCTTGTTGTATCCGACCTGGAAGCCGCCGATCCCGCCGGTGATGGTGGGCGGAAAGAACACGCCCTGTTCCAGGATCGGATTGGTGCTGGGGCCCAGAGTGCCGTCGCCATAACCGACATGGGCGCCGACATAGAATCCGGTCCAGCTGTAGACCGACCTGGCGGCGGGGGATTTGAGGGCCAGATCGGCCGCGGTCGCCGGTGCGCCGAAGGTTGCCGCACCGAGCGCTGCGCCGGCGGCGATCTGGACCCGGAAGAGGCGGACGCAGGTCATGACGCGGCTTTCCGCGAACGAGTGGCGGTTTCGCCCGGCATCACTGCAGATTTGGTGGCCGCTTGCCACCCGAGATTTGAAATCATCGCCCGCCGTCCCCGGTCCGATCTGTGTCGTCCCATCCAAAGCCAGATCAGCACCTAGCATCCCCTGTTACTTATTGCAAATAATTCGCAATAGCAACTGAGGCGCACCCAATACCGTTCCGATTTGCACGCCACCGTGACAGTCACGTAACAGCGCGAGGCGGCAGGGCCACATCGGCGGCGATCAGCCGCGTGTCGGTGGCAAACCGGTCGCGACCCGACCGTTCAATCGATGCCGCCATTGTCCTCGTCCTATGTGTTGATGAGTGCCGGCTGCGATGCCCTGCCGAGCACGACCCGCGCGCCGCCCCGTTCGATACATCGCGCCAGCGACAGCGCCGTCCGCAGCCCGGCGTTTGAGATTGTGCGTTTCCGGTGGAGCGCGGCCGCGCCGCGCAGGATGGCGCTCGCCAGCCTGAGCAGCACGATCGCGCCCCATCGCCGGCCGCGACTGAGCGCGGTCACGCTCCCACCGTGGCGAGCTGGACGATCCGCAGCAGCACGAGGCCGGCGGCGACGACGAGATAGCCGCGCAGCACGATCATCCAGATCCGGCTCAGCGGGCTGAGCCGCGCCGGCGGCAGCCGGTCGAGCGGCGGCATCCGCCAGCTGTCGCGGTCGACCAGCGAGGGCTTGCGCTTGAAGCGGAAGGACGCGTTGCGGCGCGACGACGTCCCGTAGAACTTGACGGCTGCCGTGATCGCGAGCGCAAGCACGCTGCCGCCGACGAGGATGCCGATGATCCACGTCTCGCCGAGATGGGGGAACAGCACCGCGGCGGTCAGGATCACCGACAGCATCACCAGCCCCGCGACCACCGCGCCGGTGAACAGGTTGAGTTTGGTCGAATTGACCCAGGGCCCGAGGATGTGGCGATCGTTGCACAGCAGCAGCAGGAACACGGTCGCGCTCGGCAACAGCACGCCGGCCAGCGTCTGCACCGCGTTGGTCAATAGTCCGAGCGGCGTGCCCGGCGTCAGCACCAGCACCGCCGCGAGCACGATCAGGCCGCAATAGACGCTGTAGAAGCCCTTCGCGTCGCACGGCTTGCGGTGCAGCGAGTGCTTGACCGCGAACACGTCGCCGATCGCATAAGCGGTCGCGAGGGAGACTGCCGCAGCACCGATGATGCAGGCATCGAGCAGCGCAAGGGCGAACAGCACCGCCGGCAGCCGGCCGGCATATGTCTCGAGGCCGACCGCGGTCCCCAGCGCGTCCGTGTAATTGCCGAATTCGGGCTTTCCTGCGAAGACTGCCGCGCAGAACGAGATCATCGCGACGGCGCCGACCACCACCAGCACGATGCCGATGCACAGATCCATCCGTTCATAGCGGATGAAACGCGGCGTGATCCGCTTGTCGATGATGTAGCTCTGCTGGAAGAACAATTGCCACGGCGCCACCGTGGTACCGACGATGGCGACGATCAGCAGCATCACCTCACTGAGCTTGGCGTCCTGCGGCATCTTCGGCACGAAGAAGTCGGAGGCGATCTGCCCGACCGGCGGATGCACCATCAGGATCACGGGTACCAGCAGCAGGCTGCCTGCGACCAGCGCGATGCCGAAGCGTTCGAAGCGGCGGAAGTCGCCAGTCGAGACCGCCAGCATCACGATAACAGCCGAGGCCAACACGCCCCAGAACTGCGAGACGCCGAGAAAATGAAGTGCAAACGTGATGCCGATGAACTCGGTGACAATGGTCAGCGCGTTCAATACCAGGAGGTCGATGACGCTGAAGGCACCCCAGAACTTGCCGAAGCGCTCGAAGATCAGCCGCGCATGGCCGACCCCGGTGACGGCGCCGAGCCGCACCACCATCTCCTGGTTGACGTAGAGCACCGGGATCAGCAGCAGAAGCGTCCACAGCAGCGTGGTGCCGTAATTCTGTCCGGCCTGGGTATAGGTGCCGAACGCGCCGGCGTCGTTGTCGCCGACCATCACGATCAGGCCGGGGCCGACGATCGCCAGCAATGTCTTCAGCCGGGCCAGCAAGGTCGCGCGCGGCGCGGTGTCGTCGCGAGCGATGCTGCCGAGCGCGCCGTGGATGTCGCCGGCATGCGCGCTGTCGAGAATGGCGGTTTGTGTGGTCTTGCTTTCGGTCATTTCGCGTCTCCTCGCCGCCTTTCGGCACGGCGGGAGGGACGCAGGCGTCGTCAGGCGCGCACGTCTCCGCTGCCGTGAGCAGCGGCATTTCCAGATGTGATGCAGATCGAGAATCCCGTTGCCGCGCCTGAATGCCGCGCAACGGGGCAACTAGGTCCTTCGTCCATGTCGGCCTCCTAAACCAAGACAACTACTTCCGACCGAGCAGCGGGCGCCGCTTCACCTCGCCCCGCGTGCGGGGAGAGGTCGGATCGCATCATCAGATGCGATCCGGGTGAGGGGAGTTTTCGCGAACTCAGCTATTACCGTGTGCGCGGAGGCGGCCCCTCACCCCAACCCTCTCCCCGCAAGAACGGGGAGAGGGAGCGGCCAGCACTGTCGTTATCAAGCCCGCCCTCACGGTCGGCCTAAGCGCACAGCCGTGGCTTCGCTGCGGCGCGTCGCTGCTGATCGAGATCACCGCCGCTGTCGTCGACGATCCAACGGCATTCCAGGCGGCCGTCGATCAGGACCCAATGACAGGCCGGGGTTGGACGCCGGTGGCGGCCCGCCAGGCGGCGAAAGCCCGGCAGGTTGTCATTGCAATGAATGGCGGCCGGCGGCGGCATGCGCCGCGGCTCGACAACGCGCCGCGGGCTTGCTTGCCGGAATTTTGCGAGCTTTTCGAACATCGCTCACTTCCACTTCCGCTGGTCGCGGCAGGCCGGTGAGGAGCAGTGGTCAGCTTGGGCGCGACCACCCGTCCACGCAGGCGAGATCTGCGCGATCAGTCTTGCTGTGTTGCGGCGTCACCAGTCCCGGCATCGCCGGACTACTGTCGCCTGAGTTGCTACTGCCCATGTGCCTTCTGTGCTGGCTCGTGGATCGACTTGTCTCCGGGGCCAGAACCCCGGGGCGGAACGAACGTTCCCGCCATCGGGCACTACGCCCGCGACAATGGCCTGTCAAGTCGATTCGGCTATCCTCCGGGGAGGATCATAGCTATCCTCCCCGGAGGATAGGAGAGCCAGATGTCCGACGACCATCCGCACGCGGCGATCGCCAGGCGCCTGAAGCGCGCCAACGGCCATCTCGACACCATCGTCGAGATGATCGAGCAGGGCCGGCCTTGTGCGCAGATCGCCCAGCAATTGCAGGCGGTGGAGAGCGCGATCGAGAGCGCCAAGAAGGCGCTGATCCACGATCACATCGGTCACAGCCTGGAGGAGACGCTGAAGGCATCGGGGCCGAAAGGGCGAGCCGTGCTGCGCGATTTCAGGCTGGTCGCGAAGTATCTGTGATCGTGCGTTCAAGAATTGACCCGCCCGGGGGGATCGCCGGACGGGTCGGTTGCGACACGGGGTGGATGAGGACCCGTGCCGAACGCAGGATCCGCAACCCTGGGAATTGCGTCGATCAGTAGGAGCAGCTGCGCACGCGGCCGATGTAATTGCCGTAGGCGTCGAACTGGCGCACCCAGCCGCAGCGCCGATAGCCACCGCCGTAGTAATAGCCGTCGCTGGCCGCGATTGCGCTGCCGACAACGGCGGCGCCGACGAGACCTGCGCCAACGCCCCAGCCCCAGCCATAGGGCTTCGCTTCAGCCTGCGACGTCGTGGACGCGATGGTGCCGGTCACGGCGAGCGCGGTCAGGGCGAGGGCGGCGAACTTGGTCTTGATCGACATGGAATACTCCATCCTGTGTGGGCGGCGCCGGTGTGGTCCGCATGCCCGTTGGACGGAGGCTGTCCGGTTCCGGTTCGAAGATCGGGGCGGAAATATGGTTTCGCGAATTGTTTCGTCGCGCTTGTCAGGACGAAGCAATCGCGGTCATTTGCCGCGAAATACGCCGGGATCGAACCTGTCGACATCGGCGAGCAGCTCGCAGAACGCGCGCGCGCCGTGCTCGATCAGCTTCTCGCCCTTCTCGGCCGAGGCCTTCGTCGCATCGCCGATCGCGCCGCTCGGATTGAGGTCCTGCGCCTGCCAGGCGAACGGCGCCGGCCGCTGCGTCGACAGAAAGCGATGATCCTTCTCGATCCGCACGCTGGCCGGCTTGAAGTCCGCGATCGCGTCCTTGCGCACGGCGTGCGGATATTTCGCCAGCATGATCGAGGTCTCGACCGCGCCGCCATGGATGCCGTGGCGTAATTCGCCGGCGTCGAACAGCCCGTCGGGCGCGCCGAAGCGCGACCAGCTCGTGGTCACCACCAGCATCTGATGGTGCGCGCGCAGATCCTGCGCCACCAGCTGCATCGCGGCGGAATTGCCGCCATGGCTGGTCACGATCACGAGCTTCCTGACGCCTGCGCGCGCCACGCTCTCGCCGAGTGCCATCCAGCTCTTCAGCGCCACGTTGGTCGGCAAGGTCAAGGTACCCGGAAAATCGATGTGCTCGGTTGAGATGCCGACCGGCTGCAACGGCAGGAACGTGGCGGGAGTGGTCGCCGGCAGCAACTCTCGCACCCGCGAAAGATAGGCCTCGCCGATCATGACGTCGGTTCCGAGCGGCAGATGCGGCCCGTGCTGCTCGGTCGCGGCCAGCGGCAGCACCGCGATCCAGTGCGCGGCCGTATCCCTGGCGATATCGGGCCAGTGGATGGCGGTCCAGTCGCGGGGCGGAAGCGGAAGCTGAGAAGTCATCAAGCCGGTCGTTTCAATACAAGCGTTTCACGGGATGGATTTGCAGGCTAGTTTGTTTAACATCATAACGGGTTCGCGTCTCCGGGCGCGGTCCACGTCTTCCCGCCTTCCATCATGGGCCATAATGATCGACGGAGTCCAACCATGATCCCGGCCTTTTTGCTGCGAGCGTTAACCACAAGCCTTCTGACCGCCGCGCTTTGCGTTGCCGCGGCGCTTGCCCCGGCGCGGGCCCAGACCTTGGACAAGGTCTCGTTCGGCACCAATTGGGTCGCCGAGGGCGAGCATGGCGGGTTCTTCCAGGCGCTCGCCGACGGCACCTACAAGAAATACGGCCTCGACGTCACCATCGTGCCCGGCGGTCCCAACGAGAACAACCGCATGCTGCTGATCGCGGGCAAGCTCGACTTCTTCATGAGCGCGAACTCGCTGCAGACCTTCGACGCCGTCACCAACAACGTGCCGCTGGTCGCCGTCGCCGCCATGTTCCAGAAGGACCCCCAGGTCTTCCTGACCCATCCCGAGGTCAAGGCCACGAAGATCGAGGATCTGAAGCCGCTCACGCTTTTGATTTCGAAGGAGGGCATCACCAGCTACTTCCAGTGGCTGAAGTCCGAATATGGCTTCGACGAGAACAAGGTGAAGCCCTACACCTTCAACCCGCAGCCTTTCATCGTGAACAAGCAGACCGCGATGCAGGGCTACGTCACCTCGGAGCCCTTCGCGGTCGAGAAAGCCGCCGGCTTCAGGCCGAACGTGCTGCTGCTCGCCGATTACGGCTTCAACTCCTACTCGACGCTGATCGAGACCCGCCGCGACCTGGTCGACAAGAAGCCTGACCTCGTGCAGCGCTTCGTCGATGCCTCGATCGTCGGCTGGTACCACTACGTCTACGGTGACAACTCGGCCGGCAATGCGATGATCAAGAAGCTCAATCCCGACATGAACGACGAGCTGCTCTCCTATTGCGTCGCCAAGATGCGCGAGCACGGCATCGTCGATTCCGGCGATTCCATCAAGAACGGCATCGGCGCCATGACCGATGAGCGGATGGCGAGCTTCTTCGACAAGATGGTGCGGGCCGGCGTGGTCAAGAGCGCCATCGACTATCGCCAGGGCTACACGCTGCGCTTCGTCAACAAGGCGGTCGGCGCCGAGCTCCGGCCGAAGAACTGACGGGTGCGGACGGGCGATGGCGGAGCCTGCGTTGTCTGGATCTGATGCAGCGTCGGCTGTGCGCCTGCGCGGCGTCAGCAAGACCTATGACAGCGGCGTGAGGGCACTCGGGCCGCTCGACCTCGACGTGAGGCGCGGCGAGTTCGTCTCGCTACTCGGGCCCTCCGGTTGCGGCAAATCCACCGCGCTGCGGCTGATTGCAGGTCTCGCCACGCCAAGCGCCGGCACGGTCGAGGTCTCGCATCATGGCGCGGAGCAGCGCGGCAGCCACCGCATCGGCTTCGTATTTCAGGAGCCGACCCTGATGCCGTGGGCCACGGTGCGCGACAATGTCCGCCTGCCGCTGAAGCTTGCCCGGCTGCCTGCGACCGACGCCGATGCGCGCATCGATGCGGCGCTGGATCAGGTCGGGCTTGTGGAGTTCGCGAGAGCCTATCCGCGCGAATTGTCCGGCGGCATGAAGATGCGGGTGTCGCTGGCGCGCGCGCTGGTCACCGATCCGGATGTCCTCTTGATGGACGAGCCGTTCGCGGCGCTCGACGAGATCACGCGGTTTCGCCTCAACAACGACTTGCTGTCGCTGTGGCGCACCCTGCACAAGACCGTCATCTTCGTGACGCACTCGGTGTTCGAGTCGGTCTATCTTTCCGAGCGCGTGATCGTGATGACCGCCCGCCCGGGCCGGATCGGCGCCGAGTTTCGCATCACCTCGCCGGAACCGCGCGGCGAGGAGTTCCGCACCTCGGCCGAATACGCCGCGTTCTGCCGCGAGGTCTCCAGCGCGCTGGCGCCATCCTATGCAGGGCAGGCGGGCGCATGAAATCTCCGCAGGACCTCGTCCGTTTTCTGCTGCCGCTTGCGGTGTTCGCCGCTGGCCTCCTGCTCTGGGAAGCCATCGTCCGCGGCTATGGCATCCAACCTTACGTGCTGCCGAGCCCGCTGTTGGTGCTGAAGACGCTGGTTGCGGACTGGCCCATCCTGTCGCAATCGCTCGGCGTCACGCTGCTGACCACGCTCGAAGGCTTCGTTGCCGCGGCAGTCGGCGGCATCGTGCTGGCGCTATTGTTCAACCAGTCGAAATGGCTGGAGTATTCGCTGTTTCCCTATGCCGTGGTGCTGCAGGTCACGCCCGTCATCGCGATCGCGCCGCTGCTCCTGATCTATCTGCAGCAGCAGACCGCGGTGATCGTCTGCGCCTGGATCGTGGCGTTCTTTCCGGTGCTGTCGAACACGACGCTCGGCCTCAATTCGGTGGATCGCAACCTCGCCGGATTGTTTCAACTTTATGGCGCCTCACAGCTGCAGACGCTGCTGTTCCTGAAGCTGCCCGCGGCGCTGCCCTATATCCTCGGCGGTCTGCGCATCGCCGGCGGGCTGTCGCTGATCGGCGCCGTGGTCGCGGAGATCGCGGCGGGCAGCGCCGGCGCCGGCTCGGGCCTCGCCTTCCGGATCGCTGAATCAGGCTACCGGCTGAATATTCCCCGCATGTTCGCGGCACTTCTGCTGCTATCGCTGGCCGGGATTGTCATTTATGGGTTGCTGGCGCTAGTTTCGCATTTGTTGCTGCGGCGTTGGCATGAAAGCGCGTTAGGAAAGGACAGTTGATGGCCCCGATTTCTTCCGAAAAGATCGATCTGTTGATCTATGGACCGATCCGGCCAATCCTCGAAAACGGCTTTCCCGATCAATACGCGCTGCACCGTGCCGAGAGCCGCGGCGACCTCGAGCGGCTGACGCCCGATACGCTGGCCAAGATCCGCGGCATCGCCGTCACCTATCACACGATGGCGACCGACAAGACCGCGCTGGCGATGTTTCCGAAGCTCGAGATCGTCGGCAGCTTCGGCGTGGGCTACGACCACGTCGATTCTGCCTATGCGCGCGATCACAATATCGTGGTCACCAATACGCCCGACGTGCTGACCGAGGAGGTCGCCGATGTCGCGATGGGCCTGTTGATCGCGACGTTGCGCGAATTCGTCAAGGCCGACCGCTACGTGCGCTCCGGCCTGTGGCAGACCCAGAATTATCCGCTCAGCGTCGGCTCGCTGCGCGACCGCAAGATCGGCATCGTCGGCATGGGCCGGATCGGCCAGGCGATCGGGCGCCGTCTTGAAGCCTCGCGGGTGCCGGTGTCCTATCACTCGCGCAATCCGTCCAAGGACGTCTCCTACAAGCACTATCCTGATTTGATCGAGATGGCGAAGGCGGTCGACACCTTGATCGTCATTGTGCCGGGCGGCGCCTCGACCGCGAAGATGATCAATGCCGACGTCTTGAAGGCGCTCGGTCCCCGCGGCGTGCTGATCAATGTCGCGCGCGGCTCGGTGGTTGACGAGCCGGCGCTGGTCGCGGCGCTGAAGTCCGGCACCATCCTGGCCGCCGGTCTCGACGTGTTCGCGGCCGAACCGAACGTGCCCGACGAATTGAAGGCGATGCAGAACGTCGTGCTGCTGCCGCATATCGGCTCGGCCTCGGTGGTGACGCGCAACGCGATGGACCAGCTCGTGGTCGACAATATCAAGAACTGGTTCGCCGGCAAGCCGCCGCTGACGCCGGTTGCCGAAACGCCGGTCAAGGATCGCTGATGTCGTTGTCCCGCTTCAACGCCGTGCTGTGTCTGCTGCTGGCCGCTTGCGGTCCGGCAGCGGCGCAGGACGTCACGACGTTGAAGAAGGACATGATCGGGCAGTGGGAGCTCGCCACCACCGAGCGCAGCAAGACCTGCGTCGTGACGCTGAAGGGCGATACGGCGCCGCAAGGCTTCAAGCTCGAGCTCGAGCCCGCCTGCGCCGCCGCGCTGCCCTTCACCAAGGACATCACCGGCTGGAGCATCAAGGGCCTCGGCGACATCGTGCGGCTGCACAATGCCGCCGGCGAGACCGTGATCGATTTCACCGAGGTCGAGACCGGCATCTTCGAAGGGATGCGCACCAACGAGGGCGTCTACATCCTGCAAAACCTTGCCGCGGCGCGCTCGCTCGCCAAATCGATGGACCAGATGATCGGCGACTGGTCGATGGTGCGCGGCAACGGCCAGGCGATCTGCACGCTGGTGCTGACCAACACCGACGCCGGCAACGACAATTTCCAGGTGTTCCTGAAAGGCAAATGCGATCCCGCGGTCGCTTCCTTCAACCCGACCATGTGGCGGCTCGACCACGGCCAGATGATCCTGATGTCGGCCAAGGGGCAGACCTGGCAGTTCGAGGCCGACGACAACGCCCAGTGGCGCCGCGTCCCGGACAGCGCCGACCCGCTGATCATGCTGCGGGAGCAGTAGGTCGGGTGCTGGCCTCGTAGCCCGCATGAGCGCAAGCGATATGCGGGATTTCGCCGATGCATTCCCCGGGTATCGCTTCGCTCACCCGGGCTACGGGATTGCCACAAGCTCCGTGTCGTCCGTGCCTAGTGCGCAATTGCGCACGGGAGCAGGGACCCATAGCCACGATGCCGGTTGGTTTTGCGCGGCTGTGGCCATGGCTCGCTTCAGCAACTCAACCCAGTGGTTATGGGTCCCTGCTTTCGCACTAGCGTGTCTACACGGTTTTGGGGCGCGACAGATTGACTCGGTACAGCAAGAAGTGGCGTCTCTGCAGCATGTTGTATGATTCTC
>NZ_JBUYWT010000100.1:0-13588 GCF_055264925.1 Bradyrhizobium sp. KZN70725 | reverse complement strand
CCTCGCTGCCATCGACAAACCTCCGCCCATCAACCCCAGCCGTCGGAAATCAACCATCTCACCTGACCAGATGGAGCTCCACTATGCCTGAATTTCCCCGGACACCCCTGCGCAGGCGGGGCGAGGTAAGAGCATCAGCGCCGCGCCGCATTCGGCAGCTTCACCACCTTTTCGCCGGTTGCCTCGTCGGCATAGGGGGCCAGAATATCCAGCAGATCGCGGCCGCGCTGCGGGCTTGGCGCGACCAGCGCACGGGTCGCCACGGAATCCAGATGGCTGTGCATCAGCCCCATCACCTTGTCGACGTCGCCTTTCGCCAGCGCGGCGATGATCGCGCGGTGCTCGTTGATCGCGCATTCCGACGAATGCGGCCGGCTGTACAGCGACAGCGTCAGGCAGCAGCGGTAGGCGACCTCGCTGACATAGCGCACCAGGATCGGGCTGTTCGTCATGTGGGCGAGCAGGATGTGGAATTCGGTGGCGAGCCGGATCGACACCGCGTCGGTGCCGTCGCGGGCGCGATCCTCGGCGTCGACATGGGCATTCAGCTCGGCGATCTGCGCCTTGGTCAGCTTGCCCGCGAGCTGCCGCACCACCAGCCGCTCGAGCTCGATGCGAATATCGAAAGCATCGCGCGCCTCCTGCCAGCTCGGCGTCGCCACCACGGCGATGCGGTTGCGGCGCAGCTCGACCAGGCCTTCGGCCGCCAATTGCCCGAGCGCATGCCGTGCGATGGTGCGGCTGACGCCGAAACGCTCGCCGAGCGAATCCTCGGGCAGCTTGGCGCCGGGCTCCAGCGCCTGCTCGATGATCGCGCGCCGCAGCGCGCGGCAGATCACGCTGACCTTGTCTGACGATTCAGCCGTCTTGCTGCTGTCGGCGCGCCCCGCCATTGCCGCGAATCCCTCTCGAAGGTGCTTCGAACGCCTCTTTATCATACCGCCAAAGCAATCGGGCGCTCGAATTGCATGCAGTTTGAGCCGCGGATTGCCCAAAAGGAATCCGGCCTTTGAGGCGGGGAACGCGCGATCTCCTTGATTTTCAACGCCGCTGCCGCTGGCATCCGGCTTGCATGCACTTTGCTCGTGATGCGCATGCAACCAAACTCCGAATTTGCCGGCGAGCCGATGGCCGCCGGATCCGCGCCGACCGCGATCGAGCTGTCGGACGCCTCCGTCACCTTCGGCCGCGGCGCCCGCGCCGTGCCGGCACTGTCGACAACCACGCTGCGGATCGCCGACGGCGAGTTCGTCGCGCTGGTCGGCCCGTCCGGCTGCGGCAAGTCCACCATCCTGCGGCTGGTTTCCGGCCTGGCGCGGCCGACCACCGGCGTCGTCATCGTCGGCGGCCGCGAGGTCGCGGCGCGCGCGGTGCGGGTCGGCATGGCGTTCCAGAACCCGACCATGCTGCCGTGGATGACGATCGAAAAGAACATCATGCTGCCGCTGAAGATCGTCGAGCCGTTCCGCTCGCAGTTCCGCAAGCTGCGCAAGACCGAGTTCCGCGACAAGGCCAACACGCTGCTCGAGCAGGTCGGGCTGAAGGGCTTTGGTGGCCGCTATCCGTGGCAGCTCTCCGGCGGCATGCTCCAGCGCGCCAATCTGTGCCGCGCGCTGATCCACGAGCCGCGCATGCTGCTGCTCGACGAGCCGTTCGGCGCGCTCGACCAGTTCACCCGCGAGGAGCTGTGGGGAATCCTTCAGCAGCTCTGGATGACCCACAGGCCGACCGTGCTGCTGGTCACCCATGATCTGCGCGAGGCCGGCTTCCTCGCCAGCCGCATCTGCGTGATGAGCGCGCGGCCCGGCCGCATCCTCGACGACTCCAGGGTCGACTTCGCCCGTCCGCGCACCGTGGCGATGACCTTTGAGCCCGACTTCGTCGCGCTCAACCAGAAGCTCCGCGCCTTCATCGTCGATGCGCGCAGCGCGGCGCGCGAGGGAGCCTGACCATGTCCGTGTCAGACATCAGGCAGAAGGCCTGGTCCGCCGCCCTGATCGTGCTGTTCTTCGTCGCCTGGGAGCTGTTCTGCCTGATGACGGGGATGTCGGACCTCGTGTTGCCGCGGCCGTCGCAAATCTTCGTCACGCTGTTCGAGAAATTCCCGATCCTATGGCCGCACATCGTGCAGACCCTGGTCACCACCATGATCGGCTTCGTGCTCGGCGTGGCGCTCGGCGTCGCGCTCGGTGCCGTGATCGGGGTGTCAAAAACCGCCTACGACACCTGTTATCCGCTGCTGGTCGGCTTCTCGTCGATCCCGAAGGTCGCCGTGGTGCCGATCTTCGTGCTGTGGTTCGGCTCCGGTACCGTGCCGGCGGTGTTGACCTCGTTGTCGATCTGCTTCTTCCCGATCGTCGTCAATATCGCCACCGGTCTTGCCACCACCGAACCCGAGCTCGAGGATGTGCTGAAGGCACTCGGCGCCAGCAAGTTCGACATCCTCTGGAATGTCGGCCTGCCGAGGACGATGCCGTTCTTCTTCGCCTCGCTGAAGGTCGCGGTCTCCTACGCCTTCGTCGGCGCGGTGCTGTCGGAAACCGTCGCCTCAAACCGCGGCATCGGCAACGTCATGATGACGGCGTCCTCCAATTTCAACGTGCCGCTGGTGTTCGCCGGACTGTTCGTGCTCGCCGGTCTCGGCGTCGCGCTCTACGTCCTGTTCTCGCTGATCGAGGGCCAGGTCACCGGCTGGGCGACACGCAAGGACAATGTCATCGCCACTTGAGACACTTCGTCGACCGTCAAGCAATGAAGCTTAAGGAGATCTCGATGCTGAGAAAAGTAAGCGCCGCGCTGTTGGGATTGGCCCTGGTCGCCGGTCCCGCGCGCGCCGAGGACACCACCATCAAGTTCACGCTGGGCTGGAAGACGCAAGGCTCGGACGCCGCGTTCTTCTACGCCAAGGACAACGGCTACTTCAAGGAAGAGGGCCTCAACGTCGTGATCGACCAGGGCGAAGGCTCCGGCGCGACCGTGACGCGCATCATGTCGGGCGCCTATGACGCCGGCTTCGGCGACGTCAATGCGATCATCCAGAACGCCGCGACCAAGCCGCAGGATGCGCCGGTCATGGTCTACATGATGTGGAACCAGCCGCCATTCGCGATCGTCGCCAAGAACTCGAGCGGCATCAAGACGATCAAGGATTTCGAGGGCCACACGCTCGGCGGCGCGCAGGGGACGCCGACCACGCGGCTGTTGCCGGTGTTCGTGCACAAGAACGGGCTCGATGGCGAGAAGATCAAGGTCTCCAACATGGCGCCGAACCTGCAGGAGCCGATGCTGATCAAGGGCGACATCGACGCCGCGCTGGTGTTCAACATCACGAGCTATTTCAACCTGGTGCTGAACCGCCAGGACCCCGACAAGGACTTCAAATGGTTCTCGTTCGGCGATTACGGGCTCGACCTCTATTCCAACGGCGTGATGGTCTCGCGCAAGCTGATCGCCTCGAACCCGAAGGCGGTGGCCGGTCTGGTGCGCGCCATCAACAAGGGCGCGATCGCGGTCGCCAAGGACCAGAACGCGGCCATGAAGGCGGCGCTGAACTATGACAATCTGATCAATGTCGATGTCGAGAAGCGCCGGCTGCAATATTCCTTCGAGAAGCTGATCGTCTCGCCGGAGATGAAGGACATCGGCATCGGCGACGTCAAGGACGACCGCATGGCGCGCGCCATCGGCTTCATCGTCGAAGGCTACCAGCTCACCCGCACGCCGGCCCCGGCCGAAGTGTTTTCGCGGGAATTCCTGCCGCCACGCGCGGAGCGGGAGCTGGTGTATACGGCGAATTAAGTTTAACTCGTCATTGCGAGCGAAGCGAAGCAATCCATTCTTCGGCACGGGAATAGATGGATTGCTTCGTCGCTCCGCTCCTCGCAATGACGGCGGAGGGACCGATGGACGTCACGGCAACCCGTCTGTTCTGCGGTTCTGACCACGACATCCGCAACGACGTCGTGCTCCGTCACGACGGCGGCGTCATCACCGATATTTCCGAAGCCGCGCGCCCGGCGACAGGCCCGCGTTCCCTCATCCTTCCCGCCTTCGTCGACGCCCACGACCACGCCCGCCCGCGCGCCTCGAGCTTCGGCGCGGTCGGCATGCCGCTGGAGAGCTGGATCCTGCGCACGGTGGTCGGCACGCCGGTCGATCCCTATCTCACCGCGGCCTCGGCGTTTGCCCGCGCGGCGCAGGCCGGCTGCGCGGCGATGATGGTGCACTACACCCGCCCGAGCGGTACCATGCCGCTCGTCGATGAAGCCAGGGCGATCGCGCGCGCCGCCGGCGATGTCGGCATCCGCATCGCCTTTGCGATCGCGGTGCGCGACCAGAACCCGATCGTCTATGGCGACAGCGAAGCGGTGCTGTCAGGTCTTCCGGCCGATGACCGCAAGACGATCGAACAGCTGTTCGTGCGGGCCCCGATGTCGCCAAAAGCGTATATCGAGCTGACCGACGCGATCGCGGCGGCGATCGGCGGGCCGAAGGTTGATGTGCAGCTTGGGCCGGCCGGGGTGCAGTGGTGCTCGAAGCCGCTGCTGGAGGCGGTCGCGGAGAACTCGGTACGGACCGGCCGCCGCATCCACATGCATCTGCTCGAGACCACCTACCAGCGCACCTGGGCCGACCAGCATTTTCCCGGCGGCATCGTGCGCTATCTCCGCGATATCGGTTTCCTCTCGGAGCGGCTGACGCTCGCGCATTGCATCCACGCGCGGCCCGACGAGCTCGAGATGATCGCGGCGTCGGGCGCGCGCATTGTCACCAACTTCTCCTCCAACCTGCATCTGCGCTCCGGGCTGGCACCGATCGCGGCGGCGCACGGCTGCGGCTGTGCAATCGCGGTCGGCGTCGATGGCCTCGCGCTCGATGAGGATGACGACGTGCTGCGCGAGATGCGGCTGGTGCAGATGATGCACGGTGGTCTCGGCTTCAAGCGTACATGGACTGCTCAGGAATTCTTCACGCTCGTGATCCGCAACGGCCGCCGCGCCACCGGCGCGCCGGGCACCGGCGAGCTCGCGGTCGGTGCGCCGGCCGATTTCGTCAGCATCGATCTCGACCGCCTCGAGCGTGATCAGATTCTCGATGCCGATCCGCTCGATCTGCTGTTCGCACGCGGCAATGCGTCGCTGATCTCTGAGCTTGTGGTCGATGGTCGCAGCGTCGCCAAGGCCGGCCGGTGCCTCGGTGTTGATCTCCCCGCCATTGAGCAGGAACTGCGCGGCATCACCCGCGCGAGCGCGGCCACATACGCGCATGTCTTGCGCGCATGGCCGCGATTGTCGAACTCAGTGCAACACTGGTTCGAAGCGCAGCTCACCTGCAATTAGCTGCACAATCTTCGCTTCGCGCTGAGCAGCAACTTCGGTCATACGCTCGCTAATTCCGTCAAGCGGAAGAAAATTCCACTTGCATCACACAGTCGGCGCGGCTTCAAGTTCACCCAACAAGAAGACTGAATCAGTCGCTGTCACCGGCTGGTCATGTGTCGGGAGGAAGCCTGATGGGCGCGTTATCGCATCTGCGGATTGTCGAGATCGGAAGTGCTGCGGCGACGAGCTATTGCGCGCGGCTGTTTGCCGATTTCGGCGCCGATGTACAGAAGGTCGAGCCGCCGCACGGCGATCCGCTTCGCCGCACCGCGCCGCTGACGCCCAAAGGCCGGAGCGCGTGGTTTGCGTTCCTCAACTTCAACAAGTCGAGTGTCGTCCTCGACACGCGCGATGCGGGTGCGGTATCGCGCTTGCGGGAGCTGATTGCCGGCTGCGA
This sequence comes from Bradyrhizobium sp. KZN70725, assembly GCF_055264925.1. Classification (NCBI taxonomy): domain Bacteria; kingdom Pseudomonadati; phylum Pseudomonadota; class Alphaproteobacteria; order Hyphomicrobiales; family Nitrobacteraceae; genus Bradyrhizobium; species Bradyrhizobium sp. KZN70725. The sequence goes on along the minus strand of NZ_JBUYWT010000100.1, from coordinate 7,810 downwards.
CATCCTGCTCGACGGGCGCGGCATCGCTGCGGCGGATTGTCCCGAGATCGATCTCGACGCGATCAAGCAGAGTAATCCGGGCCTGATCCATCTCGACCTCGCCTGGTTTGGCGATCGCGGTCCCTACGCCAATTTCGTGGCGACCGACTCCACGATCCGCGCGCTGACCGGGCTGGTGAAGCTGGTCGGTCCGGAGCAGGGGCCGCCGATGCATGCGCCGGATTTCCAGATCGGGATTCTGGGCGGGCTGTGGGGTTTCATCGCCGCCGCATCGTCGGTGCTCGGGCGCATGCAGGACGGGCGCGGGCGCGAAAACCATCTCAGCCTGTTCGAGGCCTCTATCGCCGTCACCGAATACATCATGTTCGAGGCATTCCAGCGCGGCGACATCATGCGGCGGATCGGCGTCAACCGGTTCTGGCCGACCTTTCCGGTCGGCATCTACGAGACCAAGCAGGGCTGGCTCGGCGTCACCACGGTGACCCCGGCGCAGTGGCGCGCGTTCTGCGAGATGCTCGGGCTCAACGAGCTGCGCGACGATCCGACACTGGTCATGGGGGTCGACCGGCTGCGCCATGTCGCCGAGATCGAAGCCAAGATCCTGCCGAAGCTGAAGCAGCGCACCGCGCAGGAATGGTTCGCCGAAGGGCTCAAGCGCAAGATTCCGATCGTGCCGGTGCCGGAGGTCGCGGATCTCATCGCCGATGAGGAGAAGCGTGCGCGTGGCGCCATCGTCCCGATCACCATCGGTGACGAGACCGGCTTTTCCGCCGGCACGATGCAGCGGCTGACCGCAACGCCGCCGCTGCGCGGCGGCCGGGTGCCTGATCTCGGCGAGCAGCAGGCGAGGCGCGAGGCTGCGCCGCGCGTGCCGGCGCCCAAGCCCGCTGCAACCGATCGCTTGCCGCTCGAGGGCATCCGCGTCGTCGACTTTTCGATGGGCTGGGCCGGGCCGATCTGCACCCGCACGCTCGCCGATCTCGGCGCCGACGTCATCAAGATCGAGGCGACCCAGTATCCGGACTGGTGGCGCGGCGTCGACCGCCGTCCGGCCTATGTGCTGGAGCAGATGTACGAGAAGTCGGTGCGCTACTGCATCATGAACCGCAACAAGCGCGGCATCACGCTCGATCTGACCCGGTCGAAGGGGCTTGAATTGGCCAAGCGCCTGCTCGCCGATGCCGACCTCGTGGTCGACAATTATTCGGTCGAGGTGCTGCCCAAGCTCGGCCTCGGCTACGACGTGCTGAGCAAGATCAATCCCAAGCTGGTGATGATGTCGATGTCGGCGTTCGGTGCCGGCAGCGTGCATCGCGACTGCCGCGCTTACGGCTCGACGCTGGAGCAGGGCTCCGGCCTGCCCAGTGTGGTCGGCGATCCCGATGGTCCGCCGGTCATGAGCCATACCGCGTTCGGCGACGCCGTCGGCGGGCTCAACGGCGCCGCCGCGGTGCTGACCGCGCTGATCCACGCCAAACTGACGGGACAGGGGCAGTTCATCGATCTCGCCCAGATCGAATGCATGATGCCGTTCGCCGCGCCCTGGATCGTGGCGCATTCGACCAGTTGCGAGCCGCCGACCAAATACGGCAACCGCCATCCCGATTTCGTGCCGCATGGCTGCTTTCGCTGCGCCGGAGAAGACAACTGGATCGTCGTCGCGGCGTCCGACGACGCGATGTGGCCGAAGCTCGCCCGGCTGCTCGGCCGCGAGGATTGGGCAGCGGACGCGGCACTCAAGACGGCCGCGGGCCGCCGCGCCATCGAGGCCGAGATCGAGGCTGCGATCACGGCTTGGACCGCGGCGCGCGATGCCGATGCGGCGATGACCGCGCTGCAATCTGCCGGCGTTGCCTCCGGCGTGGCGCGGCTGCCGATCGATCTCCTAGAGGATCCGCAGCTCCACGCGCGCGGCTTCATCCAGCATGTCGACCGCGCGTTCATCGGGCGACATCCGCAGCCGTCGATGCCGTTCCGGGAGAGCGATGCGCCGTTCGCGATCCGCTCGGTGCCGCCGACGCTCGGCGAGCACAACCGCGAGATCCTTGGCGGCATGCTCCGGCTCTCCGACGCCGAGCTCGATGAGCTCGCCCGCGATGGCATCATCGGCACCGAGATGCTGATGGAGGAGCAGCTGGTGAAAGAAAAGAAGCGGGCGGCGGGCTGATGGACGCAGGCCAGCCGGCACAGCGCAGGGCGGAGGGTGCGCGCGACGGCGCGCCGCCGCTATTGTCCGTGCACGGGCTCGGTATCCGCTTCAAGACCGCGCAGGGCGTCTGGCAGGCGACGCGCCGCGTCGACTTCGACATCGCGCCCGGCGAGCGCGTCGGCATCGTCGGCGAGAGCGGCTGCGGCAAGACCATCACCGGCCTGTCGATCCTGCGGCTGTTGCCGGGCAATTTTGCCGGCCTCGACGGCAAGATCCTGTTCGACGGCGTCGATCTCGCTTCCTGCAGCGCGCGGCAGATGCGCGCGGTCCGGGGCAAGCGGATCGCGATGATCTTCCAGGAGCCGATGAGCGCGCTCGACCCGGTCTTCACCGTCGGCCACCAGATCGCCGAGACGCTGCGCGTCCATACGGACGTTTCCCATGAGGAGGCGCGCGCCAAAACGCTGGAGATGCTCCGCCGCGTCGGCATCGCCTCGCCCGAGCGGCGGATCGACGACTATCCGCACCAGCTGTCCGGTGGCATGCGCCAACGCGTGATGATCGCGGCGAGTTTGATCTGCGGGCCGCAGCTTCTGATCGCGGACGAGCCGACCACCGCGCTCGACGTCACCGTGCAGGCGCAGATCCTCGAGCTGCTGCGCGACATCAGCGAGACCTCGAAGACCGCGCTGATGCTGATCACCCACGATCTCGGCGTCGTCGCCGAGACCTGCACGCGGATGATCACGATGTATGCCGGCGAGGTGATCGAGGACGCCACGGTCGACGAGGCGCTGGTGCGGCCGCTGCATCCCTACACGTCCGGACTGTTGCGCTCGCTGCCGCATTTGAGCCCGCGCCACGGCCGGCTGCCGTCGATCCCGGGCCGGGTGCCGTCGATCGCGGAGATGCCGAATGGCTGCCGCTTCCGGGCCCGCTGCGCGCATGCGGCCAAAGGTTGCGAGGCCGAGCAGAAGCTGCAGGACGCCGGCGGCGGCAGAAGGGTGCGTTGCTGGCGCTTTGCCGAGCTCAATCTGCCGGGCGCGCTGCATCCGCCTGGCGCGCCGGCTGCTGCGAAGGTCGCGACGCAATGACCACAGCCGGTGCCGAGCCCCGCCGCGATGCCATCGTCTCGGTGCGCGACCTTCAGGTCCGCTTCCAGACCTCGGACCGCCGCGCCACCGTGAAGGCGGTCGACGGCGTCAATTTCGACGTCCGCCGCGGCGAGACCTTCGGCATCATCGGGGAGTCCGGATCGGGCAAGACCACGATCGGCCGCGCGCTGGTGTTCTTGCTCAATCCCAGCGCCGGCGCCATCCTGCATGACGGCATCGATCCAACGGCGCTGCCACGCCGGGAGTTTCAAAACCATCGCCGCGACTACCAGATCATCTTCCAGGACCCGAACGCCGCGCTGAATCCGCGCATGACCATTCTGGCCTCGGTGCTGGAGCCGCTGGAGCTCGCACGTGTCGGCAGCCGCGCCGAGCGTGAGGGGCAGGCGCGGGAGGCGCTGGAGCGCGTCGGCCTGCCGCAGGAGTTCGGCGCGCGCTACCCGCACCAGCTGTCCGGCGGCCAGAAGCAGCGCGTCGTGATCGCCCGCGCGCTGACGCTCAAACCAAAACTGATCGTCTGCGACGAAGTGGTGGCCGCGCTCGACATGTCGATCCGCGGCGACGTGCTCAATCTGTTTGCCGAACTGCAGCGCGACCTCGGGTTGACCTACGTCTTCATCACCCATGATCTCGCCGTGGTCTCGCATATCAGCGAGCGCGTCGCGGTGATGTATCTCGGCCAGTTCGTCGAGCTCGGGCCGACCGAGGAGGTCGCCGAGCGGCCGCTGCATCCCTACACGATCGCGCTGCTGTCGGCCGAGCCGCGGCCGCTGCCGTCCACGATGCGGCAGGAGAGCCGCATCGTCCTGCAGGGCGAGGTGCCGAGCCCGATCGATCCGCCCTCGGGCTGCCGCTTCCGTACCCGCTGCCCGCACGCGCAGCCGCTCTGCACCGACCGCGTGCCGGAGTGGCGCGAGCTGAAGCCCGATCACTGGGTGGCCTGCCATTTCGCCGACCGCCTGAATTTTTCGCCGAACTCACAACCGGAGACGACGCCATGACAATGACGACACGACGCGAGGCCATGGCGCTGATCTCGGGCGCATTGGCCAGCACCACGCTCAGCGGCCGTGCGTTTGCGGAAGGCGCGCCGAAGAAGGGCGGCACCTTGCGCATCTCGGCGCCGGCCAATCCGTCGAGCCTCGATCCGGCGACCGGCGGCGCCGGCTCCGACCACGCCTTCCTGTTCACGATGTACGATACGTTGACCGAATGGGAATTCGACACGCTGAAGCCGAAGCCCGGCCTTGCCGAAAGCTGGAAGTTCACCGACCCCACCACGCTGGTGCTCAACATCCGCGCCGGCGTCACCTTCCATGACGGCACGCCGCTTGATGCGGAAGCCGTCAAGTTCAATCTCGAGCGCAACCGCAGCGATGCGAAGTCAAACATCAAGGCCGATCTGCTCTCGGTCGCCGCGGTCGAGGTCACCGGCCCGCAGCAGGTGACGTTGAAGCTGAAGACACCGGATACCGCGCTCCCCGGCATCCTCTCCGACCGCGCCGGCATGATGGTGTCGCCGACGGCGCTGAAGGCGGCCGAGGGCGGCGTCGTGACGCGCAAGCCGGTCGGCGCCGGCGCGTATTCGTTCGTCAGCTGGGCCGACGGCGAGAAGATCGTGGTCAAGCGCAACGAGAAATACTGGAAGCCGGAGCGGCCGCTTCCTGACGCCATCGAGATCTCGATCATTCCCGAGCTCACCACCGGCGCCCGCTCGGTCACCGCCGGGCAGAACGATCTGATCTACCAGCTGCCGCCGCGGCAGAAGGTGATCATCGAGCGCGCCTCGAGCGTCAAGGTGGTGCATGGCCCGACGCTGTACGTGCTTCAGATCTTCCTCAACTGGGCCAAGCCGCCGTTCGACAATCTCAAGGTCCGTCAGGCGCTCAACTTCGCGATCGATCGCGAGTCCTTCGTCAAGGCCGCGCTCGCAGGTCTTGCGGAGCCCGCCTACATGAACCTGCCGAAGGCGCATTGGGCATACGACGCGGAGGTCGCAAAACTCTATCCTTATGATCCCGACCGAGCGCGCAAGCTGCTCGCCGAGGCCGGCTTCAAGGAGGGTACCCAGATCGAGCTCGGCGGCTATCCGGACCAGGATTCGGTGCAGCGTCAGGAGATCCTGATCGAGCAATTGCGCAAGGCCGGCATCGGCGTGCGCTTCGTCAACGCCCCGATCGCGGAAGCTTCCGCGGCCTTCTTCGGTCCGGAGAAGAAGGGGGCAGGGCTGCTCTCGGCCTGGACCGGCCGGCCCGACCCGAGCCTGACCTATTCGCTGATGTTCACCAAGGACGCCTATTACAATGGCGGCCGCGCGCCGGTGCCGGCCGAGCTCGAGGCCGCGATCAAGGAATCGCGCGCCTCGGAGGACATCGACACCAGGCGCAAGGCGTTTTCCACCGTGCAGCGGCTGGTGATGGAGAACGCCTTTGTCGCGCCGCTGGCGTTCCAGTTCGAGCTGGTCGCCATGAACAAGAAGGTGCAGGGCTATCGGCCGAACCTGCTTGGCAAGCCGAAATACGACGACGTCTGGCTCGGGAGTTAGGCGATGGCGCGACGGTCACCGGTCAAGGTCGTCGGCAGCCGCCTCGTGCAGGCGCTGCCCGTGATCCTGCTCGCGACCTTCATGGTGTTCGCGCTACTCAAGCTGGTGCCCGGCGACATCGCCGTGACGCTGGCGGGCGACAACGCGACCGACGCGCGGATCACCGAGATCAGGAAGATCTACGGCCTCGACCGCCCGTTCCTGGTGCAATACGGCGCCTGGCTCGGCAATGTCGCGCAAGGCGATCTCTCGCAATCGCTATTGACCGGCGAGAAGGTCGCGGACTCGATCGGGCGCGCGTTTCCGAACACGCTGCTGATCGTCGTGATCGCGCTGGCGCTGGCGCTGGTCACCGGCATCCCGATGGGCGTGATGGCCGCGATCAAGCCGAACGGCTGGATCGACAAGCTGATCAGCATGCTGGCGTCGCTCGGCGTCGCGGTGCCCGGCTTCTGGCTCGCGATGATCCTGGTGGCGGAATTCTCGCTGAAGCTGAACTGGCTGCCGGCGACCGGCGCAAAATCCTTCAGCGCCTCGCCGGTCGATGCGATCAGGCATGCGCTGCTGCCTGGCATCGCGATCGCGGCCTACGGTATGGCCGAGGTCGCGCGCCAGCTGCGCGGGGCGCTGCTGGAGGTGCTGTCATCGCAATATGTCCGCACGCTGCATGCCAAGGGGCTGTCGATGTCCCGCATCCTCTGGCAGCACGGCCTGAAGAATGTCGGCGTCAATCTGCTCACCATCATCAGCCTTTTGGTCAACCGCATGCTGGCGGCGACCGTGGTGATCGAGGCGGTGTTCGCCATTCCCGGCCTGGGCAGCCTGATCGTGCGCGGCGCGATCCAGCGCGATTTCCCGATCGTGCAGGGCGTCGTCTTCACCATGGTGGTGGTTGTGATCGCGGTGAACCTGATCACCGATTTGCTCTGCGCCGCGGTCGATCCGAGGATCGAGCAATGACCGAGGTGGTGCTCGCTCCCCTGAAGGCACCGGCGAGGCCGACGCGGCTGCGGCGATTCGCGCGCTGGCTCGCCGGCGACCTCCGCGCCGCGCTGTCGATCCTGGTGCTCGTGGTGCTCGTCGTCGTCGCGATCGGCGCGCCCTGGATCGCGCCCTATGCGCCGACCGCGCAGGACGTCAACAACATGCTGGCGCCGCCGGGGCCGGCCCATCTGCTCGGCACCGACGATCTCGGCCGCGACATCTTCTCCCGCTTGATCTACGGCGCGCCGGCCACCGTCTATGCCAGCCTGCTTGCGGTCGGCGTCGCGGTTCTGATCGGGCTGCCGGTCGGCCTGATCGCCGGCTATTTCGGCGGCTTGATCGACGACATCATCAGCCGCATCATCGACACCTTCCTGTCGTTCCCCGCCATCGTGCTGGCGATCGCCGTCACCGGCGCGCTCGGCATCGGGCTGACCAACGGCATGATCGCGGTCGGCATCACGATGTTTCCGGCGCTGGCGCGCATCGTCCGCGCCCGCACGCTGATCGTGCGGCAGGAGCTCTATGTCGACGCCTCCAGGGGCTTCGGCGCGCCGACATGGCATGTGCTGTGGCGGCACGTGCTGCCGAACACGCTGCAGCCGGTCATCGTGCAGGTGACGCTGTTGCTCGCCGCTGCCCTCTTGGCCGAAGCCAGCCTGTCGTTCCTCGGCCTCGGCATCCAGCCGCCGGACCCGAGCTGGGGCGCGATGCTGGCGCGTGCCTATCAATACATGGAAATCGCCCCGGAGCAGATGTATGCGCCGGGTCTTGCCATTCTCGTCGTCTCCCTGGCGTTCAATGCGCTCGGGGAATCCTTGCGTGTCGTGCTCGATCCGACCATGAAGGATCGCTAGTGCAAATGTGTACGGGATGCCGCGCGCTCATCACCTCGCCCCGCTTGCAGCAGGGGTGTCCGGGGAAATTCAGGCATAGTGGAGCTCCATCTGGTCAGGTGAGATGGTTGATTTCCGACGGCTGGGGTTGATGGGCGGAGGTTTGTCGATGGCAGCGAGG
>NZ_JBUYWT010000099.1:0-13601 GCF_055264925.1 Bradyrhizobium sp. KZN70725 | reverse complement strand
GGCGTCGGCGAGGAACTTGCCGATCTCGGCATCGCCGTTGGCCGAAATGGTGCCGACCTGGGCGATCTCCTCGTTCGAGGTGACCTTCTTCGAGTTCTTCTGGAGGTCCGCCACGACGGCTTCGACCGCGAGGTCAATACCGCGCTTCAAGTCCATCGGGTTCATGCCGGCGGCGACCGACTTGGCGCCTTCGCGCACGATTGCGGCTGCAAGCACGGTCGCCGTGGTGGTGCCATCCCCAGCCGCGTCAGCAGCCTTGGAGGCGACTTCGCGCACCATCTGGGCGCCCATGTTCTCGAACTTCTCCTCCAGCTCGACCTCCTTGGCGACGGCGACGCCGTCCTTGGTGATGCGGGGAGCACCGAACGACTTCTCGAGTACCACGTTGCGGCCCTTAGGACCGAGCGTGACCTGTACCGCGTTGGCGAGGATGTCCACACCACGCAGCATGCGGTCGCGCGCGTCTACTCCGAACTTGACTTCTTTGGCTGTCATAAACAATTCCTTCGGTTATTCTCTCATCCTTCGGCGCGCCGGCAGGCGCCCGTCGGGGTGAGATGTGCGAGTAGCCGGGTCAGGCGGCCTTCTTCTTGGAAAACACATCGGTGAGAACGCCCATGATGTCGCTTTCCTTCATGATCAACAGCTCCTGGCTGTCGATCTTGACCTCGGTGCCCGACCACTTGCCGAACAGAACGCGGTCGCCGACCTGGACGTCGATCGGAATCAGCTTGCCGGTCTCGTCGCGGCCGCCCGGGCCAACGGCGATGACTTCGCCTTGCGAGGGTTTTTCCTTGGCTGTGTCGGGAATGATGATACCGCCAGCGGTCTTCTCTTCAGCGTCGATGCGCCTGACCACGACGCGGTCGTGAAGCGGACGGAAATTCATACGGACCTCCTGAGCATTTGAACGAGTTGGCGTTTCGCCACATTGCAACAGTATCGGTGTAGCAAGAGCCAGGCCAACGATGAGGAGTGCCCCTTGCCTGCAGTTCGGCTGAATCGCGCGCCTGGACTGCGCGTGTCCTAGGTCGGAAGCAGACGTCATCGTGTCTAGAGACAGCCAAGCTGTTGCGAAAATGACATTGCATTTCGTCAACACAGCCACATTCCCCCCTGTGCCCCTTGCGAGTTCGCGCCGCACCAATACTGTTTTCGCCCAGCGCCGGGCAGATCGGCGAACGTTGCGGTGAGTTCTGCGACCATCATTCAGCGGCGGTCAGCGTGACCTGAGGCGCCCTCAGCAACGCTCGGCGTGATCGCGCTCCTTCAGGCCAAACAGCGTAAAAGTTGTGAGCCGAAGGATCGTGAGTGCGCGAACCTGGAACGCCGACTGTCAGATGGCAAGGGCGACATTGGACTTCGCTGCAACTGCGATTGAGGGTGATTGGTCATCGTTGCGCAGGAGCGGTCACTCTGCCTTCGACCGCTCCATCGAGAGCCGCCGGCGGGTAATGTGCCGGCATGACAATGTTTTAGAGGAGGACGTTCTTTAGTTTAGAGAGCGAGGGACCGCACACCGGCATGGCTATCCGCTTCTCCCGCACGTCTCCCGATTTACGGTCTCCAGGATAGCACCGTCGCCCTAGGACAATCGCTGCGGCTGCCGCCGCGACAGCCTCCCCTTTGGTTTCACCGTCCAGATGGCCATGGATAAAAGAAGGACGGGCATATGAATTATATACGTTGATATGCATTGTGCCGGGGCGTCTGACATGTGATTGCGGCTTCGAGCAGGAAATTTCAACTATTGGGGAAAGACCGGTGTCTTCTGTGGAAATACATCAGCACATTGTTTCCCTTCTTCAGAAGTCGGATCCGGTGATCCTGGATATCGGATGCAACGACGGGACCGACACACAACACTTTCTCAACCTGTGCCCGCAAGCGCAGCTCTACTGCTTCGAGCCTGACCCCAGAGCGATCGCGCGCTTCAAGAAGAAGCTGGGTCCATCTCTCCACAAGGTGAAGTTGCTTGAAATCGCGATCAGCGATCGGAACGGAATGATCGAATTCCATCCAAGCAATGCAGATGGTGATGCGAAGGAATGGGACCTTTCCGGCTCGATACGCCGCCCGAAAAATCATCTGACTGAGTATGATTGGGTTCGTTTCGATCGTCCCGTCCCGGTTCAAACGCGGCGGCTTGACGATTGGTGCAACGAAGCCGGGCTGAACAGGATCGATTTCATCTGGATGGATGTCCAGGGAGCCGAAGCCGACGTCATCGCCGGCGGCATGCAGACCGTCAGTAACACGCGCTTCATCTACACGGAATACAGCGACCGCGAGCTCTACGAAGGGCAGCTGTCCCTCCAGGCCATTCTTGGCCTGTTGCCGTCGTTCAAAGTGGCGGCGCATTATCCGCGCGACGTGGAAGGCGATGTATTGCTTAGAAATACGCGCTTCTAGCGGCTACTTGAAGACGACGCTCATTCGTAGCTGGAAGACTGATTTGCGCAATTTATACCGCCCAAAGTTGCACAACCAGTGATCAATAGGGCGAACAAACGTAGCTGGTCGGACAGGCTTGCGAGCGTCCTTTTTGTTCGCGGCTGTTATTGCAGACCCCGCCGATGGCGGCCACGTCGAGGCTTTGGTGAGTGTGTGACCATCACCGGCTTAGCGAGCCGGCACGACCGGCGAGTTTGCGGTCAGTCGCCCGAGCCGTTTCAGATGCTTGAACCAGGATTACCAGCCGGCGCTCCAAGCGTTTAAGCGTCTGAACGGCTGCCGTATGTTCTGGGCCTCTTGGAAGCTGGTGCACTCGTTCGAACAAATGCCAAAGCAATTGCATGAGTTCGCGTAGCTCCCTGAGTTGGTCGGATTTCATCACGCACTTGGCGCCGCTGTCTTGTTTCATGCCGTGAGTTGATGCTCACGCCATCCCCTGACGTCTTCCTTGCTTGAATGGCTCTGCATCTGCGGACAACTTGATCGTAGCAGGCTTCATTTGAAGCTCCCTCTATCCATGCGAGCATAACTGCAGCAGCCGATCGTCCCGTAGACCTCCTCGGCCGTTCTGGGACGAATTAATCTCACGGCCAGGGCTTGGCAAGGACTGTGCCATCGCCAGGCTCAATGCAAAAAAGGCAGGTGAGGATGCTGTGCGCCTTTTGGTCAGTTCGAAAGTCACAGCAGCGGACCAGCGCGACTGATGAAATGAGCGTGCGCCGCCACTTCAGCGAGATAGTGATCGATCGCGGTTCGCGCGAGGGCGCTGCCAGGGTGACGGAAGTGCACGTAGATTCCGTCCTGCCAGCGACTGATCCACAGGTATGTCTCGCAAGCATCAGAACTACGACTGATCATAAACCGTGTCCGCCACTGCGGCCACAGGTCTGACCCGGGCACAGTGCGATTGTCCATATAAGAGACCATGAAACGGTCGCGCAGCGCGGTGCCGAGCAGCTCCATCGCTTTTGGAAATGGCACCTGAGCTGTTTTTTTGGCTCGCTTGAGCTCGAGCCGCGCGGCGCGCAGGAGCTCCGGCAACGTGTTAGCCAGGCGGAAACACACCGGGCTCATTCCGACATACCATCCTACCGAGCGCATCGAGGGCAAATCGTACCGCGTGTGAAAGGGGGCAACGGCGAGGAATTCTTGTTGGTCTGCCAGTGTCTTTCCGGCGAGCGCCAGACAGGCGAATAATCCCGTCGTGGCGTTTCCGCCCTGGGACCTGCAGCCGCGATCGAACTCAGATGCTTGTGCCGCGTCGAGCAGCCACATTCGCCCTGTGCGTTGTAAGGTGCCCTCCGGCGCACCGAGTGGTAGCGGAAAATCCGGCAATTGACCGCCGTTTGCAGCGATCAGTTCGCGCCAGTGAGCGATAGCAGGATGATCATCGGTCAAATCGCCCAGTCGCTCTCGTTCGGATTCAGCGTGGTCCAGATAGCTGCTCACCGGTGCCAGCTCGGGCGCCACTCCCAGGATTGCGGCTGCGTACAGCTCGCGAATTTCGTATGGCACTAAAGCGATGGAGTAGGCATCGCTGACGGAGTGGTCGCAGGCCAAGAGGAGGCTTGTCGATGTCGGCCGTGTGATCGTCACGAAGACATATGCCGGCCAGGACAGCGGCTTGGTCTCTGCGTCGAACAGCTCTTCCAGCAATTGAGCTATTTCATCGGGATCGGCGTAGTCACCGACCACGGTTTTTTGAAGCGCTGCCGCGCCTGGACCAATCGTGGCACGACGAATTGCCGATCCATCCTTGATCAACCGGCTGCGTAGCGCCTCGTGCCGGTCGACCCAGCCAAGGATCGATTTGGTCAGCGCAGCGCTGTTGAACTCTCCCGGCAGGTCGAAGGCGGTGCCGAGCCAGCCGGGCCGGCTATCGTGCGCAAAGCGAAGATGGTCTTCCTGAACATGGGACGGACGGCGCTGGTCGGGCCGCCAGCTGACCGGGTCGGGAACGCTGACCCGCCACACTATCAGCCTTCCCGCCTGCCGATCGGTATCGCAAAATTGCTTGATGTCCATGAAGGGCCGTTGCGATGGTTACAGGTGCAAGCTGCGCATGCGGCGCAGCGGCGAGCGCCAGATCCAGAGTATCGAGGCAGTGCCAAGCACACTGCTCGCCAGCAACATTGTGCGCAGGCCCGTTGCAGCGGCGGCCGCGCCGCCGACCAGTGCGCCCAACGAGCCCAGTCCCCACACGACGCAGCGGATGCTCGCATTGACCCGGCCTTGCAGGTGCTGCGGGACCAACCCATATCGAATTGGAACTTGCTGCACGTGGTAGAGTCCCTGGCCGATCCACAGAATGAATTGGGAGAGCGCCACGCATGCCACTGCTGCCCACCAGGGCGCGGTGAGCAGGCCTCCAAGACTCATGCCTGCCGCGCTCACCGCCAAGCCGGTCATTAATACGGGACCAAGCCCAATTGTCCGGCCCGCCCACGGTGAGCCCGCCGCGCCCACCACGCCGCCAAGAGCGCCGATACCGAGCACCATGCCGACGATCCGGCTGTCGAACTCGAGATTCCTGATCAGATGCAGCAGAAAAGCCGCAGAATACGCGTTGTGCCAAAAGATGAATGTGCCGGTGGCTAGGGTAACGGCCCTTAAAACTGGATTGCCGAACACACTCGCCAACCCTTCTGCCATTTGGACGAGCACAGTGCTCGAGGGGGCCGCTGAGCATGAGGCGGCACGCATTGGCACCAGCGAGAGCAACGCGGCGGCAAGCAGAAATGAGACGGAGTCGGCCAGGATTGCGGTTGGAGCGGAGAAGGCGTTGATGAGCCAGCCGGCCAGGAACGGACCTGCGGCCATCGCGGTCGCTTGGCTGAACTCCAATGAGCTCTGCGCCCGAACCAGCTGAGATCGATCCAGGACTGTGGGTATGCACGCCAGATAAGCCACGTCGGCGATCACCGCGGCTACCCCAACCAGCACGGTTGTCACGTACAGCTGAACCATTCCCAGATGTCCAAGGCTGGCGCACAACGGAATGGTGGCGAGCGCTACCGCCATCACCACATTGGCCGTCAGAAGGATTTGTCGGTGCGGGAGACGGTCGACGATGACCCCGGCGAACAGGCTCACGAAAAGGCACGGTGCCCGACCGCAGGCCAGCAAGAGCCCCGCCTGCGCCGGTCCGGCATCCAGCAGGGTGATTGCAGTCAGCGGCAGCGCCAGCATGGTTACGTTGGAGCCCAGCAAGGAAATAGTCTGGCCGACGAGCAGCGCAAGGTAGCTGCTCGGCAGCCGGTGAGGCGCACCAGATCGGCGCCGGCGGCTCACGCGTCGCCAGACGGCGTTGAGGCGGACAGATAGCCTAGTCGGGCCAGTTCACTTCCGGCGATCTCCTCGAACTCCGAAATCTGAGCTGGCGTCAAATCTTGGACGTGGCGACCGATCCGCCCCTGATGCAGCGGCTTTCCCGCAGCCTCGGCTGCCGGATGGTCGTGCGGTTGTTCGAACAACGCGTGTTCGTATTCAGCGTGACGCAGCACGGCCTCGTCCCACGGCAAGCCGAGGTGATCCAAAATCGTCGCCAGAGTAGTGCGGGGACTGCTTACAAGGTCCTCGTAACGCACCTCGAGGTAACGGCCAGGCGGCGCGATTCTGTGCGGCTGGGACACCACTTCAAACCAGCCCTGCGCGGCATCGGCAATTGTTCGGTACCCCCAGTCAGGAACTGTCCTCAGATGAGAGGCGGCAACGTCGCGGCCGTCCCGCACGATATGCACGAAATGTGCACGCGGCCACAGGCGGGCGAAGTCGTCGATCCGGGTGATCTTCCGCTGCAGTTTCAATCCCCAGCGTTGCGCTCCGCTGCGCGTCCGGCGCAACTCACCGATCTCGTTGATGAGATGGCAGCGGTCGGCGAACGAGACAATGTCATTGCCTGTGACGACCATGACCTTGCCGACAAGTTCGCGCACGTCATCGAAGTCGAGACCGAAGCGGCGGCACTGCACCACAAAATGCATCCCGTCATACCAGAACGGATCGATTGTGTTCTTGCTTGCGCCCATGACCCACGAATCGGCGGCCGCAAGCTGATCGATGGCACCCAGAATGTGCGGCCCGAGGTTGGGCGGTTCGAGGAAGTCGATCTCTGGCCCGGCTACCAGATCCAGATGCGAGTCGAGCACGATACTCAGCAGGGTGGTGCCCGACCGGTTGTCACCGCCGAGCAGCACCGGCGATGTGGAAAATGGATCCGGCTGCGACATGGCCTTGTTCTCTGTTCGACATGCGTGCTTGTCAGTGGACGGGCGCATTGAACCAGCGCCGAACCGCTCCCGGGGTGGCAACGAAATGATCTCTGGCGAACCGTATCGCAGCTGCGACTGGATCCGGGTCGCGAGCCGGGTTCTCCATGCTGGACAGCGCCGCCGCAAGGGCCTCTCCAGCTGCTTCGACGGCGGCCTGCACATCGGTATCGGACACTGCCGCCGATGGCATGAAACGCCCGCCATACTGCATCAGGAAGCCCCGACCCCACATTTCCTGGAAGAAGGCATGGCCAAGCTCGGCGTCAGCAAATACGACGTCGAACATGGTGGGCCAGGCAAACGCCCATGCCGCGACCTGCTGTTTTGTGAAGACGCCGTTGAGCCCCTTGATCAATTGCTCGCCGACCTCGCGCATCCGGGCCAGGGCGGTCCCGTCGCGCAAGGCGTGCAGCGTGCTTAATGCGGCGGCGAATGGGGTTACTTCGCGCTGGTAAGTGTTTCCCATGTATGTCTTTTCGGCCGCGGCTAGTACGTCCGCACGACCCGCGACTGCCGACAGCGCCATTCCGTTCGCCAGTCCTTTGCTCAGTGTAATCAGATCGGGCGTGAGGCCGATCGCCATGTGGTACCCGCCAAGGGCGTAGCGGAATCCGGTCATCACCTCGTCAAGGATCAGTAGGGCGCCGTGCCGATGCACCAGCCTCTGCAGTTCCTGATGGTATTCAGGCGGGAAGAAGTTGACCTCCGGCGTGACGATCACCGCGGCGACGCGCTGGACACTTGCCAGTTCGTCGAGCAAGTCGAGGTTGTAGCGGAAGTCCACGCTGTCCCGGTCCCGATTGGGCAACCCCATCTCCGGTCGGTCCTGCAACTGCCAGTCATGCCAGCCGTGATATCCGCTGGTCAGTACATGGTTGAGGCCCGTGAACGCGCGGGCAAGGCGCACGGCTGCGGTGGTAGCGCAAGATCCGGTGCGGAAAAACATTGAGCGTTCCGCAACGGGGAAGATCTCCGCCAGCCGTTCGGCCAATTCGACCCGGTGCACGGACAGCGGTCCGGGCAGAATCCCCCCGGTACGGCGCATCTCAGCGGCTGCGTGCGCCACGACCGGCTCGTATCCGGCCCCGAGCGGCGCGGCACCGCTACAGGAAGTGAAATCGATGTATCGCTTTCCATTAATGTCCCATGCATGCGCGCCCGACGCGCGCGTCATCACCACCGGAAAACGCCTGTTGAGATCCCACTTCTGCGAGGCGGTGACGCGCAGAGCGCGTCGCAGCGCCGATCCATGCCCGTCGGTCGCGGTCACGGTGGCATTAGGCGTGCTGATCGGCAAAACCCGTCTCCGTTGCGCTCGCTACGTCAGCTGCGTGACTATTCTTCGAGCGATCCGCAGCGCGTTCGCCTGAATGGTGAAGGTCGGGTTGACGCCTCCGGCATAGGGGAAGAAGCCGCCATCCGCGACATAGAGATTGTCGATGTCATGCACGCGGCCCCAGCGGTCAACCACCGACTGTGTCGGATCGATTCCCGCCCGACAGCCGCCATGCAGGTGGCCGCTGCCGAACTGATAGTTGGAATCTTGATAATCGATCTGCTTTACCCCAGCTTCGGCCAGCAAGTTCGACGCATGTCGGGACAAGTAGCCTAGTCGGCGCTTGTCGAGGGGATGGGTCCGGTAATCGAGAATGATCTTGGGCAAACCCAGCCCGTCCCGGCTGGTGGCCAGCCGGACCGCATTGCTGCGCATGGGTTGATCGGCCGCCAAAAAATGCAGCCGTAGCCTTATCTCTCCGGAATCCGTGCGTTCAGGCTGACTTGCTTCGTAGATCATTCCGCCGAGCCCCGAAGGCGCCTCGTCGTCCAGGTAGTGATCGGACACCGCGACAGTGGAGAAGGGGGGGCCGGACTGGGGCGTGATCGGCGGATTCAACGTGGTCCTACCGGACACGTAGCCGCTGATCTTAAACGAGATGCCACTGCCTACCATGCCAGACGCGTTGCCGATGCCGTTGGGCGCTGCCTGTTGCGCCGACCGTAGGAGCAGGGCGGCAGACTGCACCGCGTTGCCCGCGAGTACCACGCAGCGGGCGCGGACCCGAGCGCGTTGTCGGTTGAAAGTGTCTACCCATTCCACCGAATCGGCGCGACTGACATTGCCGAGCTCGATGCGGACGGCCTTGCTGCCAAGCGCAATCGTCAGCGCGTCCGGCGGCAGGGCGATACCCCTGAACGGCGAGCGTGCGTCGGCCCTTGCGCCGCTCGGGCACAGATGTTCGTTGCATGGTCCCTCGCAGCGACAGGCTGGCCGGCCGCGATATGGGATCGAGTTGATTGCCAATGGAGTGGGGAACGGCAGCCGGCCCAGGCGTGCCCCGGCATCGGCGATCAACTGGCCCTGCACACTGTATTTGTGCGGTGGCAGAACGGGGGGGTCGCTCGGAGGCTCGAGCGGGTCCGCTCCGGCTAGGCGGGCCACTCCCACGCGCCGTTCCAGCTCATCATAGAATGGGCGTAATTCGGTGTAGTCGATCGGCCAGCTCGGGTCGAGCGCGTCCCTGGCCACATATGCACGTGCGTCAAAATCGATGGCGCGACAGCGGAAGGCTATTCCGGCATACAGAGTCATTCCTCCGCCGAGCGCGCAGACGGTCCACGGACGCCCGAACGGCGTCAACATCCCTGCCGCAGACTGCACCAGGGCGCTATCCATGCCATTTTGGACGCTCGCCAGCGAAGCGCCGGGAGGAAGTGCTCGACCTTCCTCGAGAAGGAGTACGCGCAATCCGCGTTGCGCGATCTCGTGAGCGACCGTCGAGCCGCTGGCGCCACTCCCGATTACGCATACATCAACAATATCGGCCGTCATTATCCCATCTTCTGGCAACAAATATCGCCGATGCACAATCGCGCCGTATTCATTAGAAAGAAGGTGCCATCAAACAAGTCTCGTCGCGAGTGCTGAACGCGCGGTCGATCCATGCGATCGCCCGGGATTATGCGGTTTGGCTTCGCTCGTTTGCCAAGGACCATCGCCGCAAGATCTTACAATATGACGCCGCGTGCGATTCAAGCCCTTCGAGGCGGCAAATGCATGAGCAAGCGACTTTTCCGGAATGCAATTTTTGATAGATCTAAGAGCTCTCAAAGCAAATTGACCCACTTGTGCTCCTGTTGTGGAACCAAACATATATTTTCGTGATCGAGAAGGTGCTCGCAAGTTCAGCTTCGTGACGCCATGCGGGGAGCTTTTAAGGCCGTACACGCTGGAATGCGTCGATCGGTCACTGCTCTCATATATCATTGTGCGAATTGTATCCGGTTTGATCGCGAGAGGCTCGGCCGGTTCGATGGACCACCAGCAATTCAATTTCTTTCACAACTCTCCGCAATCATCAGACGCTGGCTAGAGCGATTCAAGCTGCGCCCTTCATAGACGACAAAAAAAGGCCCGGCCTGATCGATGGCCGGGCGTGAGTCAGTCTGGGGAGCGAGGCTGCTAAGCATCGCGCCAACTTCCGTCGACAGAGGGAGGACTGTCGGCGGTATTTGCGGCAAAACTTTCACCGCAAATTCAAACTGCGAAAGGATCAATGTCGGACAGACTTGGCGTCGATTTTTCCTCCTTTGCGTAATCTCATGGACAATGATGATTGGAACAGTGGCATTGACAATGATGATTGGAACAGTGGCATTGCTCTTTGCTGTGCACGCCCCGACCGCATCGGCGTCATCATCTCATCACCGCAGCAACAGTAAGTCCCGTCGGGCATCCTCGTTAGCTGCTCTGAGATGGTACAACGTGACGCCGCGTGCGAATCAAGCTCTTTGAGCTGACCCGCATACAATTCAAGCTGATGGCCTTTCACAAGCAGCTAAGTGGTCCGAGGAGGTCAGACGTACGTGTTGCATTCGCTTTTTTGATAGTCGTGCACCACGCCGCCATCGATGCGCGTTGCGCGTCATGTTTTCCATGTGATCTCATGCCTGTTGGCCTTTACAGAATCTGACGTGTTCTCTGATTGGCGGCCGAGAATCTGCAGCGCACCATTTGAGCGTCTTGTTAGCCAGCCGAATGACACGGTCGGCGTCGCGGGCGCAGCTCATTTGGCGCGCGCATTACAGCCAAGGCCCAGATCTGTGCTGGCAACAGGGAAATCGCTCTGTGGCCCGCGAGCTCCTCGGCGATTGACGATGCAGATTTCCTGAAGCTTGCTGGCGTTCCGCGAAACCCGATCGGCCCCCCCCCGTTCGCTCGGCGAGATCGCGGCGGGGCGCTGGCCGGGTGAGCGAATTGCCCTGGATTTTGTCCACGAGCAGTGCATTCGCTTCAAGGCCAATTACAACCGGCGCTTGGTCTTGCCTGTCGAATGGCGAGCACCGCCTGAGATGTCTAGACAAAGCTGCGCAGGCAGCAACGGCCGAAGCAATTCAGCACATCAGATAGGAGGGATGGAATTCTGCAAGCAATTCGAGCCGATCTCGCTGAAGAGGATCAACAGCATGTCCGTTCCATTCAATGAGCTTGCTGCGCCGAAGCTCCAGGATTGTCCGATTCACGTGTACCGTCGAAAGGCCGCATGCATCGGCGATGTCCTGCTGTGAATGGAACATGGAAGCGACCATTGTCCAGGAGCCCGACGAACTCAAGCCGCGCGGCGATCTCGCAAAGAAGATGAGCAAGCCGGGGCAGCGCTTCCCGGGAGCCAAGATTTTCGATCCATTCGCGATAGATCGCCGTGTGAATCAACGTCTCCCGCCAAAACGCATGGGCGAGCGCGGCGGACTTCGCGAGGATATCCCTGAGGTAGGAGTGGGGTACGAGGGCAATGATGCTCGTGCCGATGCTGCGGAGATCGCGATCCATTTCCGGAAAGTGAAGGGTGTGCAGGTCGGGGATGTCCCCAGGTATATAGAAGGACGTTATCTGGGTTCGATCCGATGCCACTCTTTGGCGAGACAGAAAGCCGCCCATCACGACTGCACAGCTCACAGGCCGGTCCCCTGACACGCCAGGCACTCGCCAGGAGCAAACCGTTTGATGGTGTGAGGCATGCTTTCGAGCCTAGCTTGGTCTTGCTCGGACAAGCCCGTGACGCTCCGCAGACGCGCAATGAGCATTTGGTGCGGCAAGCAAACCCCGTTCTATCGCCGGGGTACGCCGATATCGACACCTATCCCCACCAGCCATGGCCGCGGCCATTCTGCACGGTTCCCCTTGACGTTCAACGTTTCTCCTACTCTCCTATTCGAGCTTTGCGCGATCTCTCGGGGAGATGCCGGATAGCCCACAAACGTACCGGACGATGACGTTTTGGCTATCCCTGAAAGCTCGACGTAAACCACTTACTTCTGAAGAACGACGAAACATGGCGCGCGATCGCGTGGACCGCCGAGCTGCGGTACCCTCCAACCGAGCGTCAAGGCTCACGAGCGTGCAACCAACGTTGGCTCGGCACTGACGCCTTCCGCATCGTGCCTTGGCGCCACCCAAGAAAAGCAATTCCGGAGCCGGGGCGGCTGGCTCATCTGGCTACGCAAGAATGCATCTAATTTGCGGTCGATCATGAGTGGGGGTGGCGCCGTCGAATCGGCGGCCGGATCTGAAGCCCCTGAAACACGATCGGCAGACCTTCTCTGCAGGAATGGCGATCGCCTCGTCAGCCTGGGATAGGTTTCGGGGGCGGTGCGCTCTATCGTCAACGTGACGTGCAAATCAGGCTGGCAATAGAAATCCGAAGTGATTATTCGTTCCGGCTCCAAGAGGACAAAGCTCGACGTCCTGGCGGTCATGACTGCGAGTTTATGTATGTACGAAATGGACCGATCTGTAGCGTGGATAACACATTGATCGGCTCGGCGAGACAGTTGGATCGCTGCGTACAGTGTTTCGTGGCGTCGAAAGGCCGATGTGCCCGTACAATTACGGGGCAATAGGGTGTGCTTGAATTGTCGTTCGCGGTTATTTGGTCGGATAGAGGGTCAAATGAATCATGCGGTTGGGAGCCGCTATGAACTGTCGACAACGACAGATGAAGAGCGTGAGCTGGTGCGCTGCAGACAGGAGATAGCGCGTCTCAAACAGCTGGTCGTGCAGCTTTCTGAACTCGTCTTGCGCAATGTCACTCAAAATGCAGAGGGCCGAAAGTCGCAATCCGGCTGACGCCGCTCGGCTGTATACCGAATGGTCAATCCGCAGATGATGGACGTTAGACAATAGCCATTATGATCCGCAGCGCGGCGTCCCCCGGGGGAGGGGAGCGGCCCCGCCCTTGTTCTTCATGGGGCGGGGCCGCGTAATCTCCGGTCGAACCGCTTCGTGGATCGATGGACATGAGTGCGTATCGCACGGAAAAATGTAGGTCTGCAGGCTCTTGATCAGCCGTTTCACCTTGTCGATCGCTCGCTCATAAACCTGCGCTATGCCGGTCTAACAAGCTCCATTGCCTCCAACCCGGTGGAGGCGTTGGACCCGGAGAGCGCGCCATGCGTCGATCGGGTAAAGGACAACGATCAGCGTTTGCAGGCGGTGCTGGTTTTATGCCGATGGTGATTTACGGATACCAAGCTGCTCCACAGCGAGCTTTGATATCTGGATCGCCAACCCCCTTGCGCCGATCTCGATAACCTTCTTTGCGACGATTTCGGCGATAGGGTCGTCACGATCAACCAAGCAAAGCGCATGCAGTGTCCGTGGTCGTCCGTGAAGAACCGGTGCGGCGCCCGGCTCAAGCGATGTTTTGAGCCGGGACGGTTTCGACGAACGTGCGGATGACGCGCAAAAGCTCTGCCAGCCATCGCAGGAGCAGGCCGAAGTTGTAGCCGGCAGCGGCAAGGACGGCGTTGATGCGGTCGCCGAGGCGTCCCTTGAGATAGTTGCGGTCCATGCGGTGTTCGGCCTTGACGTGGCCGATG
>NZ_JBUYWT010000098.1:0-13945 GCF_055264925.1 Bradyrhizobium sp. KZN70725 | reverse complement strand
ATCGGCTTTCGGGCGAGACCCGGCCGGCGCAAATCTTCGTCGCGGTGATGGGCGCCTCTAGCTTCACTTACGCCAAGGCCGCCTGGACGCAAGGGCTCTGCGATTGGCTCGCCACCCACCTCTTGGAGCAGAACATCGATGTCCGCGTCATCCAGGTGCTGCTCGGTCACGCCAAGTTCGACACCCCCGCGCTCTATACGGGTTTCTCATTCAACCAATGAGGAGGCCCACCCAGAGATTGTCGATGCGCCGGATCAGAGAAGTTCTACGTTTGAGGCACCAGGGCCTGACCGAGCGTGTCATTGCGCGGATGTTGGGGGTGAGCAATGGCGTCGTCCATGGATACGTGCGGCGGGCGCGCCTTGCGGGGCCGTCCTGGCCGCTTCCGGAAGGGATGGACGACGAGGGCCTGGAGCTGCTGTTGTTCCCGGCGCCGACGGCCCGTCGCAGAGCGATCGGCGACCGGTCTCCGACTGGATTTACGTGGAGACCCAAACGTGCAGGTTCATTTCTGCGCAGTCGCTTAGCCATCGACGGCTTCCCAAAGCCCAGTTAGCGTATCGGTTTCTGATCATCGCACACGGGCGAAATCCCCGGGTCCGGCCATACGCCAACCATCAAGATCGGATAGCGACGGCAGCATTTGTGTCATCTCAGCTCCCCACATGGTAGCGGAATTCCTACGCACGATCGCGGAGGTCGGTCACGCCTTCCTTTTGGGCGCAGTGGTCGCAGCAATAGTAGGTGCCGCTCTTTTCCAGGCCGTGTCCCACGATGCGCGTTCCGCAATGCTTGCAGGTTGGCGCCAAGGCATGAATTGCGCACTCAAAGCTGTCGAACGTGTGCGCCTGCCCGTTCATCAGCACTTGAAAAGCCTTGTCATAATCATTGCCGCAGGTTTCGCATGTCGGCATTGTGCCTCCTTCACGCTGCTCGGCGTTTGCGGGTTCGAGCAGCCTTCTTGGCTGACCTAGAACGTTCAGCGGCTGGGCGGCTGGCGGATGCTTTCCCACCAAGCTTGCCACCCTTGCGGGACGGCGAAGTGTCCTCTTCGGTACCTCTGCCGGACCCACTCTTTTTACCGCCGTGGGTTTCCTTGTTCACGGTCGCCCAGGCCCGCCGTTCGGCTTCCTTGTCGGGAACACCTCGCTCTTCGTAGTTTTCCTCGATGTGTTCGGCCTGTCGCTTCTGCTTGTCGGTGTAGCTTCCTTTGTCTCCGCGTGGCATTCGTGACCTCCTTTGATAACTATCGCGGTTCTCCTGCCCCTATTCGACGCCCGCCTTCTTGTGCAGTTCGTCAATGAGATTGGACGGCCTTGGTGAGGCCCTTCCCGAGCGTGCTTGTTCTGACAGGGTCTGCAGGTAGGACGCCTGGGCGTCAGTCATGGGCTCGTCCCCCGACGCCCAATCGTCGGGATCTTCTGAATGTTGGCATTGGCTTCCTTGATGCTCATGGCGTCTCCTCGCGCAAGGAACGACGAGGTTCACTAATTGTTCCTATTTCGGTTTGGGTGCTGTCCGTATTTAAGCCCCGGTGTCCTAAGTTGATTTTGGAAGTGTCCTAGTTCGGATTAAGCGAACGGAAACCGCAGCTTGGCCGACGTTCTCGGTAGGACTACCGAGGCGGCATAGTAAATGTTCTAGGCTCATCAGATTCCATGGGCCGCCATCTGTTCTGACCCGTTTGGACCACGGATGTTCTCCGTGGGAGAACGGATTCCGACCGGAACCGAAAGCCATTAACATGGGTTACGTGTTCAAAAGAGCAGCGGTAAAGGCTCACATGCCGGACGATCTAAAATGGCTGGCACAATTAATCGAAGCGCGCTTGCAGCGGGTGCGAGCAAGCAACGATCTCATGCAAGCCATGCTGCGGCGATCTTATAAGCAGATTGCCTTGTCCCGAGAGTTGCTAGGACGCCCGGTTCCGACCGTTACCAGGGCCAAGCCTAACCTAAGCAAAAGCGAAGTCGGGCCGGAGAGTCTACCATCTGCGGATGACTGATCCGCTAATCACTCGCGCCCAACTTGCTGTAGACGAAACACGCCGCTTGCGTGAGCAACGTCAGATCCTCAGGCAGAAACTTGACGAGGAAGTCGCCAAAGTTCGACGGGCCATCCATGACTGCGCAAGCATCCGCACGGAGATTCAGGCGCAGCGCGACAACAGGGAGTAAGGCCGCCTCAGTTGGCGGCCTCTCATTACAAACCCGGTTCGTTGGGTCCAATAAATGGCAACGGCAACGTCCGATCCCAGCGCGGATGGATACGATCCAACTTCTCCATAAAATCGGTGTCGTAATCGTTGCTGAGCTTCATGATCGTTATCACCGACGACAGGTGCTCGCGCAGCTTTGGGTGCCCAACATCGTCCGTTAAGCGTCGAGTATAGTGGTGCTTTAAACGCCCATCGGGCCGCCGCTCGGACACCTTTCTAAGCTCTTCAAGAACGCCCGGAGCCAATCGCGCATACACGATATCGTTTGTGAGATGGCCGAAATATTGTGGCCTACGCACGGTGTCGCGCGGGAAATCCAACCCTCGAAGCCGGAATAAGTGTTCGTAGAATTCTGTATCAAACGTCTTGATGTAGGGGCGCAGTTCTTTCGCAATGAACTTTTCCAGAATTTGCGAAAGCGCGTCGGCGGCGCGCTCACGTTGATAGCCAGTGACCTCATCGACAAGAGCGATGATTCCGAGCGTGGCAAAACCGAGCTGCAATAGCGCTGCCCGCTCGGCGAGATGTTCAAGCCGCTTACCGAGTAAGCCAAGACGCCCAGCTTCGATCAGGACGTGACAGATATCTGGAAGGATTTGAGCCTCGTACCCATCGGCGAGGTTGCCGCCGTGGGGTGGAATGAAGCGAATTGGAGAATTCGCGCGCGCGATTATCCCTCTGACATCCAAGCCTTTTTCGGCCAAGCGCTCCATCAATTCCGTGATTCTGCGCGCGCCGGATTTTCCACCGCCCTCAGACAGTCCAATCCCACTTTGCAGACCGCGTTGAGCAAGAACGCGAGTGCCGTCGGCAAGCACGTAGCACGGGATTTCAATGTGGCCGATCCTTAGCGGCCTATCCTGCGCGCCATACTTTGCGACCAATGGAACGGGCTTTCCCTCATCCGCCCACCGCTTCATCGCCGCTTCACGGGCGATTTCAGACCGACGTGACGGAGGGAGGATTTCGGCCCTTCGTTTGCCACCCTTCCTACCTGCGCTCTCTTTACTCATCCAGGCTCCTTTGCTTAGCACCGTAGCAATCTAATGCTTGACACAATCTTTGGCAAGCATCATTATGCTAAGCATGGTTGCTCAGACACACACAAGCAAACACCCCGGCTGCTTTCCAGCGGCCGGGGCGTTTTTGTGTGCGGAAGCGTGGCAGAGTGGCCTATTGCAGCGAGCTTACCCCTCGCCGGACCTTTGGGCGTCCAAACCCCTCGCAGGGTCCCGTCAGTTCGAATCTGACCGCTTCCACCATAACCAATCCAGTGGGGCCGACGGCGTTGGCGCGCTATCGACCCCCGATCACCGCCCCGGGGATGAGCCCGACGCGACAACCGTTCTGGTCAATATACGCCTTGGCGGGCGTGTATTCCAGAGTCGCCCGAAGCCCATCCCCTTCAACCCGAAGGATGAGCTTCGTGAACGAACTTTCCCGCGACCAAAAAATCCTAATCGTCGCCTGCCTTACCGAAGGCCAGAGCATTCGCGCCATTGAGCGCCTGACCGGCATTCACCGCGATACCATTATGCGCCTTGGCGCGCGCGTCGGCCGTGGCTGCGCCGAACTGCATGACCGTATGATGGTCGGCATTCGCTGCGGCCGTTTGGAGCTGGACGAAATCTGGGGCTACGTCGGCAAGAAGCAAAAGCGTGTTGAGCGCCATGAGATCGGCCACAAGGGCGACCAGTACACGTTCATCGGCATGGCCTCCTCTGCGAAGGCGATCATCAGCTACCGCACCGGCAAGCGCGACATGGAGAATACGGACCTGTTTGTGCAGGACCTTCGCGAGCGCGTGATCGGCGCGCCCGAGATCAGCACGGACGGCTTCCATCCCTATAAGGCCGCGATCCGCGATGCCTTCAAGGGCCGCGCCCATCATGGCGTGATCGTAAAGACCTACAGCGTAACGAACCTGGCTGTAAAAGAAGCTGCGCGCCGCTACAGCCCGGCCGAAGTAGTAGCCGTAAGCCGTGAGGTAGAGAGCGGCATGCCGGGCCATATCTCGACCAGCTATGTCGAGCGCCAAAACCTCACACTGCGGATGACGCAGAAGCGCTTTGCGCGCCTCACGAATGGCTTCTCAAAAAAGCTGGATCACCATGCCGCAGCCGTGAGCCTGTACGTGGCGCATTACAATCTGTGCCGCGTACACGAGGCCCTGCGCAGTGTATAGGCGCGGCTCGTTGACGCTGGAAAGCGTTATTCGGGCGAAGATGGTGAGGCAGATAAATCGTGCCGTTTCGGAAACGGGCGGTCGGTTAGAGAAGTCGCGATACGGTCGTAAGCTACTGCAAGAGATTCACGCAGTAGCCGCCTGATTCACAAAGCCCGCCACTACGGCGGGCTTTTTCTTTGCCCCAAAGAAACGGCCCCAGCACCCTTGGAGGTGATGCTGAGGCCGTTCCTCATTCCAGCCTTGCCGAGCCGCCGATGCAATGATTAGGCGCCCCTCTGGGTTCAGTAAATTGTCCTTAATGAAACCGCCGTTGCCCAGTGCTTGGATCATCGAATCAAAGCGTGAGCTAGTCAATTAACTTGGGTGAATCAAAGGTAAACAAATCGTCCGCATGCTTAACGGACGGGGTGTCCTAATTCGCCGCATCGAGTGTCCTAACTAGGACAGCACCTCGGTTTGGGTGCTAGCCTGTTTCCATGCCTAGTGGCCTACTTTGAAATTTCGAGTGGCCTAGTTTGGACTTAGCCCTGTAGCAACCAAGGGATGGCCGCTGTTCTCGGTAGGACTACGGAGCGGCATTGGTAAATGTTCTGCCCTCATCACTTAACGATGGGACGCAATCTGTTCTCAGCCTTGGAACAAATGTGGACAGAGTTTTTGGAACTAAATGCCCGTTTCCGCGTCATGAGTCCGTTACCGAAAGGAGTAACGGGGAACGACGTGCCGTCCGCAGATTATCACCTACGCCAAGCCGAGCGTGCAGCCCGGCTTGCTCTCGCTGAATCAGAGCCATCCAAAGCCGCAGCTCTCCACGTCCTCGCACTGGAGCATTACGACAAGGCTGCGAAAGCCGGAGCGGAGCCAGGTCGGGCATCGCGCATACCGGCTCTGAAAGACCAAATGAGCTAAACCATGGTCGACCTGGATCAAGCCCAAGTTGGTGCAACTGACGAGCGTGTCGGCATGGCCGACCGATATGACTGGATTACCATCGCCTGCCTGATCTCGATTGCGTTTACGGTTGCGGCGGTGATCGCGCTCGTGGTCCTGTAGAAAGGCCGCCTCACCCGCTGCGGCAAGCTATCGCGCCAGTGGTCTGGTCTTGAGACCCCAACGAGAGATAGGGCTTATGTCGTACCCAGCGAACTCGTCCGGAAACTAAATCCACCCTTTCCGACAGTCTATCTTCGTCGTACCATCCCTGTCTTCGAAACTCGCGTGAACGCGAGACGGCGGACAAGGGCGGCGTGTTCCGTGCGAATGACGGCGATCTACAGGAGGAGCGGCCGAACATTCGCGTCATGGAGAAGAAAACGCCTGAAGTCTGCCTGATGCTCCCTTGCACGCGCATTGTCAGCGAGCAGACTGCGGCGTCCCATTCGATCCGAGCTTGCATTGCCGTACGGACCGTGCCGGATCAACTGCTTGGTGAAAGCTATTTTTGGTCCTTATGAAGGGGATCAAGAGCCACTTGTGATGGACGATCAAATTACGTAGTCCAGGCGTCTCCGATGTCTGATCCACGATCATTAACTGAGACAAGGCCCTATCGACGCATCAGCCATGCCGCGGGTCTGGTCACAATTGGAGCGATCTATTTCGGTCTAGCAAAAGGCGGCCTCGCTCTCGCCTCTATTCATCCCAGCGCAACACCAATTTGGCCACCTACGGGTGTCGCGTTGGCGGCGGTACTGTTGTGGGGATATAGGACTTGGCCGGCAATTTTCGTGGCTGCCATGATCGCTAATGCTACGACGGCCGGCTCCATTGGCACTGCAATTGCGATTGCAACCGGTAACTCCCTTGAAGCGGTTGTTGGCGCTTATCTCATTAATCGTTGGTCGAACGGATGTCACACGTTCTCATCACCAAACTCCGTTGCAATATTTGCTGTGATTTGCGTCGTGATCGCGACACCAATCAGCGCCAGCATTGGATTGATCAGCTTGGCAATCGCCGGGTACATCGAACCGACATATTTCGTCGACGCTTGGATCACATGGTGGCTGGGAGACGTGACCGGCGCACTGGTGATCGCCCCGGTTATTGTGCTTTGGGCGTCAAGCCACCATCAGGCCCTTAACCGCCACGACTTCTTCGAGACTTGCGGCGTCCTTGCGACCGCGGCGACCGTTGGGCTCGTTGCTTTCAGTCCCCTCATCGAGCAAACGCCAGGCCGCGATCCACTGGGCTTTCTTGCGATCCTGCCGATGTTGTGGGCGGCTTTGCGCCGCGGCCCACGCGACACCGCAACGGTTGCGCTGCTGCTTGCGGGCATCACCATTTGGGGGACGCTCACAGGCGGCGGCCCCTTCACGACCGCGGACCGCAACGCTTCATTCCTGCTGCTGTTAATGTTCCTGATTAGTATTACCCTTCCAAGCTTGTTACTGAGCGCCGATGTCGAGGTTCGCAAAAATGCGGAGGAAGGTCTGCGCCGCGCGCACGTCAACCTCGAGCGGAAGGTTGCAGAACGCACGCAAGAGCTGGAGCTTGCCAATGCAGCAAAATCGCGCTTTCTCGCCATGGCAAGCCATGATTTGCGGCAGCCACTACATGCGTTAGGGCTGTTCGTTGCACAGCTGCGCACGCCGCTCAAATCGGAGGAAATGACAAAGACGATCGAGCGGGTCGATGCAACGCGCAAAGAAATGGACGAAATGTTCAATTCGCTCTTGGATATGTCCAAGCTCGATGCTGGGATGCTTGTCCCCCAAACTACCGAATTCCCGATCGCGCGCCTGTTGCAAAAAATTGAGACGACGTTTGATCAGGCAACGCGAGAAAAGGGCCTACGTCTACGCGTCAAGCGAACCGCCGCCTGCGTGCGGAGCGACGCCATGTTGCTCGAACGCATACTGCTGAATCTGGTATCCAACGCTGTGCGCTATACGTTGCGGGGCGGGATCCTCGTCGGATGTCGTCGGCGTGGCGAAATGTTGCGCATCGAGGTATGGGATACCGGCCCTGGCATTCCTGAGGAGCAGAAGCAGAATATCTTTGGCGAGTTTTTTCAAGTTCCCGGGACAGAACGTAACCGGTCGGGTGGCCTGGGGCTTGGCTTGGCCATTGTCGACAGGCTTCGTCTACTTCTCGACCATCAAATCGACTTAGCTTCGACTCTCGGACGAGGCTCGCGTTTTGCGATCGTGGTACCGGTGATCGATGCATGCGTTACGACCACACCGCCAGCTGACTCACCCCAACCCGGAACCTTTGCGGTCAAAGACAAGGCTGTGTTGGTCATTGCCGATACTCCAATAGTGCAGGAAGGAACGGGCGGGTTGCTCGACAAATGGGGATACTCCGTCCTTACCGCGGGATCCGACGAGGCTGCATTGATCCGACTTGCTCAGCGCCAGCAACGCCCCGATCTTATAATCTCGGATTATCATCTCGCGCGCGGAAAAACGGGGATCCGAGTGGTTGAAGAACTTAATGCGGTGTTTGGTTCGTCAATTCCAGCTATTCTCATCAGTGGTGATACGACAGCTGAACCATTACGTGACGCCAAGAACAGAGGATTCATTTTGCTGCACAAGCCGGTTGACCCAATGCGGCTCCGTGCTGCGATGCACGAGCTCTTTAGGGATCGCGACGGTAGGAGGGAGACCGGAGCAGCTTTATAATTCAGATTTTGGCGGCAATTCCCAGCCCATTCTTCCTACTTTTATTATTGCCTCGGTGCGGCTCGTTACGCTGAGCGCCTTGAGAACGACCGTGATGTGGTTCTTCACCGTCGGTACGGCCATATTGAGCGTCTTAGCGATGACCTTGTTGCTTCTTCCCTTCATCAGGAGCGCAAGCACTTCAATCTGTCTATCGGTCAATCCCAGACCTTTAAGAGAGCCGCGTGTCGCTGGCTTATTTGTAGGTCGTGGACTCGATGGTTCCTCCAGGATTTCCGAGGGAATGTAGAGGCCGCCGGAGAGGACCAACTCCATAGCGTTGAGTATAACCTCGCGTTTAGTTGTTTTCGGAATGAAACCTAGGGCGCCAAGTTTGAAAGCGCGCTTGACAGTGTCTTGATCATCTGAGGACGAGATAACGATGATAGCAATGGTCGCATCGCGCTCACGCACTTCGCGGAGAACAGAGAAGCCATCTCGATCAGGCAAACTGATATCAAGCAAGATCAGGCTGATGTCCGCATGTTCCTCGATGAGGTGCATTGCCTGACGGCTATTCGAAGCCTCCAATATGACGGCTTCTCGTTTCAGCTCTTTGAGCAAGGAACGTAACGCCTCGCGAATCAATGCATGATCGTCGACAATAAGAATCTTCATGAAAAAGCTCTCCGTCATTCCATCGCACGGAGACCAATTGAAAAATCATACACCCACCTTCGGGTCTTTGGCGACAAAGAAGCAAGATCGAAACCGCCCTCACCTTGATCCACCAGCGGTTCGCGGTGAGGCACCCAAGGTAGGAGCCGAACGCGGCTGTGTGCTATAGTTGCAAATCGCCTTAGGCGGGAACGCACGTGTAGGGTACCTTGATCGTAGGACCAACGAACCTCTCTGGTCGACCTCCGGCTGATTTACATGCTGCGCCCGTTGAACGATGCTCGTGGACGGCAGCTTCACCGCCAGGAAGCTCTACCCTGCGCCGCTACATGATCATTGTCGCAATAGCTGTCGTGGCCAGGTTCAGCGCGAAGTAGTTCGAGACTGCGGCGTTGTTACGATCCCGCAGTTTGGCGGCGATTTTTGTCAATTCAGTCCCTCTTGTTCATTCCTCTTGAGCGTGCTTGCACGTCGGATGGGCAACCAGATGCACGATCGAACAGTTGTCCCGATGCCAACGGTAAGTGCGCTGCCGGAGCCGAAAGCCTCAGGTCGCGATCTGCGAATCGATGCCTGCCGCGGCATCGCGCTCTGGTGCATCTTTCTGGACCATGTTCCCAACAACATCGGAAGTTGGCTGACGCTCCGGAATTACGGCTTCAGCGATGCTGCGGAGGTGTTCATGTTCGTCTCCGGTGTGACCTGCGCGCTAGCCTATGGCAAGGTGTGGCGCTGCGACGGCTGGTCCGGCGTGATCAGCCGAACGCTGCGGCGAAGTTGGAATATTTATATCGCATTTTTGCTGCTCACGATCGCCTGCGTCATCTTGGTATACCTCGCAGGCGGAGACCGTCTTGCTGACGAAAGCAATACGCGCATTTTGCTGGACCAGCCGGGCGCGACTCTAGTGCACGCGGCGATCCTTCAATACCGTCCAGTCAACACCGACGTGTTGCCGATCTTCGTGCTTCTTCATCTCTTATTCGCGCCCTTGCTGTGGCTGCTGCTGCGACTTCCGAACGTGACGCTTGGCGCCTCAATGGCGCTTTATGCGCTGGTACATGTGTTCGGCTGGACTCTGCCGGCATGGCCCAATGGTCACTGGGCGTTCAATCCGCTCGCTTGGCAGTTGCTCGTTGTACTAGGCGCCTGGTGGATGCTTGAGGGGGAGAGAGTGCGGCCGTTGGTCACGTCGCGCGCGGCGCTTGTGCCTGCCGTTCTCTATCTCGTGTTCAGCCTCATCATCGCATTGAGCTGGAGGATCAAACCGCTGGAGGGAGAGGTCCCGCAGAAACTGCTGATGTTGCTGTATCCGATGGACAAGTCAAATCTCGACCCATTGCGACTGGTGCATTTTTTGGCTCTTGCGGTTTTGGCGGTATGGCTGGTGCCTCCCAATCGGCGAGGGCTGAAGACGGCGATCGTGCGCGGCGCCATTCTTTGTGGCAAGAACTCGTTGCCGATCTACTGCCTCGGCGTTCTGCTTACACTCGCCAGTCTTCTGGCGCTGCTCGATATTTCGGATGGGGTGGCGATGCAGATCGCGCTCAGCGTTAGCGGTGTTCTGATGATGATCTTGGCGGCGACGCTGCTCAACTTGATCAAGATCAAACCCGGGCAGCAGCCGACCGCCGCACTGCGTATGGGGGTGAGCCCCCAGCAGGGAGGCTGGGGTACCCGCGGCAGGCGCCTCCTGCAGGTGTTTCGAGAGCTGCGCGAGTACGGCCGGGCGAGCGGCCCGAACCGCTTCATCGATTGCCGGTTTGCCGAGCGGCTGCCCGCCCTCACCGACGAATTGGTCGGGCCCAAGGCGGATATCGTCGCAGCATCGCCGAAGCCTGTAGCCATACCGACCAGGAACGTAACTGCGCCGGTCCCTATCGGAATATAGGGCTCGGTTTGCCTACTCGAGTCGGCAGAAGGCGTATGGCGCTGCGCATAGAGATGCTTGTCGGCCGGATATTTGAGCGCACGAGAGGAGTTGTTTGGGATGACGGCAATCGCTCCCTCGGCGGCGATCGCCTGACGCAAATGAGTCCCCGATCAGGGCAACGGCTTGCGGTGCACTTCTAGCCTGCCGTAACGCGTCCTAAGCCGCGAACGGCCATAATGAATCTTGGTGCTCAAACTTGACTGGTGACTCTGCTTGTTCTTCCGAGAGCCCAATGGCGATCGCCCGCGCGTCTTCACTTTGCTATTTTCGCCGCTGTTGCTGTGCCCTCTCCTAACTCGCATCTCATTCTTCGTCTCGTCGTGGAGCTGTTGAGGTACGCATCCGGCGTAGGCCGCAGGCTGGTTGGATCATTCCCGTTGCCAGCGCGTGAGCAGCTTGGGTTTTCTTTGTAGAACCTGACGAGCTCGATCAGGTTTTCGATGCCAAAGTCGGTGAACGCCTGAACACCATCTTCGCCGACACCATAGACCCAGATCACGCCATCCTCGATCTCCATTTCGATGGCAATGTCGCGCAGCCAGTCTTCGTTTTCACCGAGGTCCTTTGCGACCTAGGTGATGGTGGTGACGTGATGAACCTTGTTGACGTGCGTGGTCATGCCGCTCGAGCGGAGAACGCTGATGCCGGCGTCCAATTCCAGGGCAGAAGCTCGTCCAGCCGGTGAGCTGGGTGGGCGGCCGATGCGGGCAAGGATATCCGTCAGCCAGGCCTGTGGATCGACGCCATTCATTTTGGCCGTGATGATCAAGCTATACATGGAAGCCGCGCGCCGTCCGCCGCGATCAGAGCCGCAGAACAACCAGGATTTTCGTCCAAGAGCGATGCCTCGCAAGCCTCTTTCGGCGACATTGTTCGAGAGACAGACTCGTCCGTCTTCCAGGAACAGCGTGAAGCTCGCCCACCGCTTCAGGATGTAGTTGAACGCCTTGGCCAGGTCGTGCCCGCGGGACAACTTGGCGAGCTGCTCCCGCATATAGACCTGCAGGTCCTCGACCAGAGGCCGGCTCAGCGTCTGTCGCATCTCCAGACGCTCTTCGGGGCTCCTGCCATTGATGGAGCGCTCGATCTCGAACAGCGAGAGCGGGATCTCCTTCTTGCCGGTGGCCTTGCGACGCGCATTCTCTTCGATATCGGCCATGGCGAAGAATGGGCGCCGCGCATGGGCCCAACACGCCGCTTCCCGGATCGGTCCAGGTTGGCGTCCCGCCAGATAGAGCTGGTTGTACCCGTCATAGGCGTCGGCCTGCAGGATGCCGGCATACCCGGCCAGATGCGTCTGGGGACGCTCGCCCCTACGGTCGCGGGAGTAGTAGAACATCGCCGCCGGCGGCCCGGCGCCGCCAAACGGCCGATCGTCCCGGACGTAGATCCAGCACCGTGCCGTATCGGTCTTGCCCTTGGCCAGCACCGGCACGGTCGGGTGAGTAGGCCGGAGGGATTTCACCTCCAGCACCGGGTCACCGGAGGCGGTCGCCCGCCCCCGGTTCCCACAGAACGTGGCGTGCGGATTTCCCGCACCGACGCTCTTCGACAGTTGGTTCACAGCACTGCAAGCGCTTGCAGCTCCCGATAAGGGAGGCGCAGCTTAGGCTTCAGCAACGGTGTCCGTTCTTTGATTTGGTTGAAGGCGTCCCAAGTGAGGCGTCGGCCTGCCCAGCTGCGGCTGCGCAGCATTCCGCGCCAGTAACGCTCCACGGCCCGATAGACTTTTACGAGGCTCCGGAGATTTCCGGCGACGCCGTAATAGCCATAGTGGCCGCGCAGGACGAGGTTGATTTCATCGGCCTGGTCACTGATCTTGTAATGCCGTATTTGCCGCATCAGCTCCTGCAGAGACATAAGGCTGCGCTTTAGCCGAGATTTCTCGGTGCGCATCCCAACCTTGAAGTTGCCTTTTTGGTTTCGCGTGCAATAGAGCGTCAGCCCCAGAAAGTAGATTGTTTCCGGGCGGTTTCTGCCGCGTTTGCCCGCATGTCTTTGCGCGAACCGACCAAACTCGACCAACTTGGTCTTGGTCGGCTCTAGAGTGAGGCCGAACTTCCCCAACCGAAGACGCAAGGCCTCCTGTACGCGGGTGGCGTCCGATCGATATTGGAAGCAGATCACAAAGTCGTCGATATAGCGCACCAGTCGGGCTTCGCCCCGCAACCGACCCTTCACCACGCGTTCGAACCAGAGGTCGAGAACGTAATGAAGGTACATATACTTCCTCCCTTCACGCTCTCGTGGCGCACCACTGTTCCAACAGTAAAATCCCCGAAAGTACATATCCGGCGAGCCATCCGGGAGGCGGCCCACCTCGATCGGGTTTGTATCGTCGACCAAAAACAGGAACACGTCGCGATCACTCGCGTAGAGTGTCGTCGTGTCCTTGGTCACGTCCACAAAGGGATTGTGGGTCATGGTCGCCCAGTCCATCACACCCGGAACCTTCCACCGGGTGTCACCCGTGCCGTTGCCCGCGATCTCCATGACGGCCGCGACCAGCTCATGATCCCAGATACGGCCATAGTCCGGCCCGGTGACAGCGCGAAGCTCGACGCGTCCGCTATTGGTCTCCAAGGTTTTCACGAGCTCGGCGCGATGCGAGAGCAAGCCGTGTTGCAGGTTGATGGCGGACAGGGCCGCGGGAAGCTGCCGCAGATAGGATGTCGGCGTACCGACCAGCGTACACAACTGGCCAAAGCTCCAATGGGTCGGCGCCACCGGCTCCTCGCGTCCCGGCACTGTCAGGGCCAGCCGCTCGGCATTGTCCCGGCTCGCATCCACGCGGATGGCCCTGCTTTCCACCGTGCGCGCTTGCGCGCGCTCGGCTCGTCCTCGCACCGATTCATAAAGGTCCGGCAAATTCAGGAACCGCTCGTCATCGGGTCGCGCAAACCACTCGGACGACACCCGGCCAATCCGCTGGCCTCGCGAGACATCCACGCGGAAACCGCCGGACGCAGGCTGTTCGCTTTGGGACAAAGTCATCGTGTTCATGGTCGTTCTCCTATGGGCTGAGGTTGCAGCGCAGCGCTGCGCTGCAACCCTGCCTCGCGGCGAGCAGCGGGTGTGCAAGCGGAGTGGGCGCCTTCGCGGGGACCCGGCTGCACGGAGCGCACTAGCGCGGAGGAAGCTGGGCGGAAGGCGCTCCGAAGCGCGCCGAGGGCGGAGCCCTAAGCGTTTTCAGGTCAAGATCTGGAGCGTGCGCGGCGGCGATCAGGGTGAGACTTCAGCGACAATCAAGGTGAGACTGCGCCGATGGGGGCGGACCGAAGGGAGGGCGTAGCCCGACCGGAGGACCGTCCCCATCGGCG
>NZ_JBUYWT010000097.1:0-15019 GCF_055264925.1 Bradyrhizobium sp. KZN70725 | reverse complement strand
AGCAATTCCGCCGCGTCGCAACCCGCTTCGAAAAGACCGCCCGAAATTACCTTGCCGTCATCACTCTCGCAGCCATCGTCCTATGGCTGCGATAACTGTCCACACCGCCTAGATCGTGGCGAGGTCAAGTCGCAGGGGCGAGCTGCCAAAATATCGAAAACAACCCCATGCAAAGGAGCCGGCGGACCCGGCAACTCGAGGCGTCGGGCAAAATTGGGTATTATCATACCCCTAAGAAATCGTGCAGAGGCTCGTGAACCGCTGTCAACCTACGGCTGATTGTTCGGCGGACGCTCGATGAACTTCCGGCTGCCGTTGAGAAGCTCGAGGTTGTTGGCGATGACGGGGTTGCCCGGATCGAGCGAATACGCCTTCTCGAACTTCCGCCGCGCGCCGTTCAGATTGCCGCGCAGCATGAGGGAATAGCCCTGATCGTTGAGGATCTGGACCGTCTCGCCGCCAAGCCGGATCGCCTGCGCATAGGCCTGATCGGCAAGGTCGAAGCGGCGCAACTTGTCATAGCTCGCCGCGAGCCCGACCCAGGCCGTCACGTCCTTCGGCGCCTTCTCGACCGCTTCCTTGAAATAGCGCTGCGAGATTCCGTAATTGCCGCGGTTGTAGTGCTCGAGCCCCATCCGCACCGGTTCGTCGGAGGGATAGTATTTGACGTCGGTCGGCTCCTGCACGGGGTCGCCGCCTGGCGGATCCACGGGGGCTACGATCGCAGCCTCCCGCGTCGTGTAGTCACAGGCCCCAAGGCCGGTCGCCAAGCCGCAACAGATCAACGCCGGTGCGAGGCGATGCAATCCTCGCCCCGTTCCCCAAGTCCAGCGCAGCCCCTGCACCATTCGAAGATCCATCGCAAAACTACCTACGAAAACAGACGGCACGACCGAAATACCGAGGTCCGCCGAAACCTAACGTCGCATTTCCCTTCCGAATCCCTGCCCCGGCACCTGGCCGACGCTGCAAGGACATTACCTGCCGCCTCCGCCTCCGACCCCGACGGCCACCGATCCTCCGGTCCCTGCGCCCAATCCGGTCGTGTTGACGTTCTGAATCGTCGTGACGGGCGGCGGCTGGCCCATCGCCTTGGTCGGATCGCCCATGTCGGGAAGCTGATCCAGCGGGCGTTGCTGAGTGCCATAGCGCGTTATCGCAGTGCCCGTGCGCCGCGCGTCGTAGGCGATCCTGCGATCGCCGACATAGGCCGGCCACGGATGGATCGTGTGGGTGGCGGCGTTGACTTCCTTGGCGTTGCCGGCGCTCATCGTGATGGTGTCGGACCGCTGCACGTAGCGGTCCATCTCGTCATGCCCATAAACGCCGTAGCAGCCGCCGAGCAGGAAGGGTGCGAGCAAAGCCAGATATCGGATGGTCATCTCCCGCCTCCCCTAGTTCAAGGTCTTCACGACCGGCTGGTTCGCACCGACGGCCGGTGGCGGAGCCGGTACAACGGCGTTCGGCGCGATGATGTGACCATAGGGTCCCTTCACGTCGCCGCCGGAATTGACGTAGTCGTCGTAACGCTTGCGAACTTCCATCTGGCCATTGAGGAAGAAATCAACGTCGTTGGCCGGCAGGCGGGAGTCGAGCGGCGATGCCAGTTGCTGACCGGGCGCTGCCGGCGCGACCAGGCGCGGCGTCACGATGATGACGAGATCGGTTTCCTGCTGCTGATACGACTTGCTGCTGAACAGCGATCCGAGCACCGGCACCGAGCCGATCCACGGCAATTGCGAGACATCCTGCCGGTTGCGGGTCTGCAGCAGACCGGCGATGGCAAAGCTCTGGCCGTCGCGCAACTCGACCGTGGTGCGTGCGTCGCGGCGGGTCAGCGCCGGGATGGTCGTTCCGGCGATGCTCACCGCGTTCGTAAAATCAAGCTCGCTGACCGAGGGCTCGACGCGGAGATTGATCACTCCGCGCGACAGCACGGTCGGCACGAAGGCCAGTTCGACGCCGAACTTCTTGTAGTCGATGCTCACGGTCGGCAGCGCGCCCGGGACCGGCGACGAGGCGACCGGCACCGGAATCTCGCCACCTGCCAGGAATCGCGCAGCATCGCCCGACAGCGTGGTCAAATTCGGCTCCGCCAGCCGGCGGGCCAGTCCTTTGGTTTCCAGTGCGGTAATCAGAAGATCTACCGAACCGCCGCTGCTGGTTCGAAGAATGCTCGTCAACAAGCTTCCGAACGGGGGCGCGGCTACGCCGCCGGCGGAACCAATAAGCGATCCCACCGTCTGAAGCACCGGAAGGCTGCCAGTGGGCGTCGCCCCTACGGCAATGTTGGGATCAATTCGGTTGATATTGCCCGTTGGATTGGTGTGAGTGACGCCGCCGATCGGCACTCGACCTATACCGGTAAATCCGCCGAGGCCGGTATTGCCAACATTAGTGCCGTTGGCGTTTGCTGCATAAAGATTCACGCCGAGATCGCGCCCGGCCTCGCGGCTGACCTCGAGGAAGCGTACCTCGAGCATCACCTGCTGCGGCGCCGCAACGCTCATAGCATTGACCACGATGGCGTCCTTGGGAACGCTGCCCTGGGCAATCGTCATCGCCCGCTCGGCGGCGACGGCATCGG
This sequence comes from Bradyrhizobium sp. KZN70725, assembly GCF_055264925.1. Classification (NCBI taxonomy): domain Bacteria; kingdom Pseudomonadati; phylum Pseudomonadota; class Alphaproteobacteria; order Hyphomicrobiales; family Nitrobacteraceae; genus Bradyrhizobium; species Bradyrhizobium sp. KZN70725. The sequence continues at coordinate 12,432 of NZ_JBUYWT010000097.1, read as the reverse complement.
CGGCCATTCCGCTCAGCACCACCTGCCCTTCGGAGGAGGACACGCGAATGCCGCGTGTGCCGGTGCCTGACTGGATGTTCTGCTGCAAATTGCCGATATCGAGCGTCACCTCGACATCGAGAATGCCGATCTGCTTCATCGAGCTGTCGAACAGGATGACGTTGGTGGTGCCGGTCTTCCTGCCCTGGACGTAGATAAGATGGTCGCTCAGCGACTTCACGTCGACGATATCGGGCGAGCCCGCGATGATCGACGAGAACGCCGTATCGACCCTGAAGGTGCGCGACTTGTTGACGGTCACCCTGACGCGCTGGACGTCGCTCATCTCGCTGACGAAGACGCCGCTGGACGACGGCGCCCGCCGGTCGGCGGCGGCAGCAGGATCGGCGAAATGAAACAGGGCGATCGCAGCGCCAAACGCCATCGCGCTCAAGGCAACCAGCCCAAGTCCCGCATCAACCGAAACGCGACTTCCCATCATGCCAATCCCCTTCGCCGCGTCTCCGCGACGATCCCCGTAAATCTACGACCTCGGCGTCCCGATCACTCCCGTTCGTCCACCACGCCGTAGAGTTTACAGTCTGTCCGACTACAAATCGTTACTCGCGAAAATTCCCATTTCCCCGCGCACCGAGTACTCACCCGGGTCGCAAGGCCGCTAATGGCGGCTGGTAGATCATCCCCCGCTACGCGCCTCGATTGCAAGGAGAGAGGTCCGCCCGGCTGCGGCAACGCGGGAGAAAACTCCCCGTTGTTGCCAGCGCGCACCACTTCCATAGCCCGCCCGGGCTATTCCCGGCCGCCCAACGGGCCGAGCCGCTCCGCCGGCCGCCCAAGCCGGCGCCGCCGATCAGCCTCGCCGAATCGGGTTCTGCTCAGAAGGGAATCGTGGTCGACACGCTCGGCGCGTTGAGGGACGTGCCCCAGATCGGCATGATCATGGCAAAGCCCGATAGGGATGCTGTCACCGTCAGCGCCGAGGCGCCTGCCGTCGTGGTCACCGTCGGCGTGAGACTGGCGCCATACAGGAAGGGAGCAACGGCCTGCTTCTGCGCAAGCGTCAGATAGTCACCGGTGCAGGTGGATGGTGAATTGGACGCCAGCACGGCGGGCGAGTAGCAGCTGATCATGTTCGCCCGGGCGCCGGCATCCGCAAGCAGGCGCAGCGACTGCATCGTGATCGCGTAGCGTCCGAAATCAAACACGGCGAAGATCAGGGTGAACAAGGGCACGGCGATGAGGCAGAACTCGAGAGCGGCGACCCCGCGCTGGTCGAGCCTTTTCATCACTGCACCAGGCGCACGGTTTGAACGTTGGGCCTTGCTGCCCCATCCGACGAACACTTACTGTTGTCCAGGCTCGTATTGCCCTGGAAACTCACCGCGTAGGCTATGACCTGATAGCAACCGGTGCCGGGGGCACTCGACGAGCTGTTGCCTCCGTATGTAACTGGTGCATTCGGGATATAGACCGTGCCATTGAAATAGCTGGTCGAAGTGCCACTGATATTGACGCCTTGCTTCGAATAGGCCTCACCGTCGTAGATTAGAAGGTCTGTCATCAGGGCCTTGACCGATGCTGACAATACGGACGGTCCCGTAGGCGCCTTCATTGCCGTGAGCTGGATCGTGGGATTCCCCGTAAATTTGAGCGATGTACCAGCTCCGAAAAATATCAAGGTAGCCGTTCCCGTGATGTTCGGATTGCCGTTGATAGTAATGTTCCCCGAAAAATAGTACGTGCCGTTTAATACAGTGGTGGGGCTGAACGACGGATTGGTATTGTAACAGCTGCATGTCTCATATGGCTGGGGTGCTGCGTTGTTGACGTTGCTCGCGAAATTTGACGTCTTCAACGTGGACAGTGCCGTGTTGACCGCACTTAAGGGATCAGGGATCGGTTGCTGATAGGTTTGCACGCCCGTGCATTGACTTCCGCCCGTCTGGGAGCAGCCGCCGACGGTGTAGCTCGGCGCATTCACCGAGATGCCCGAATTGCCGATGAAGCCGATCGCGTTCGACGCGCTGCTGTCCGACGAGATACCGCAGTTTGCTGACGATACCGTAGCGCTACCCTGGAAAGTAACGGGGTCCTTCAACGCCAACACGCATGGAGGTTTCGCCAAGCTATCGAGCTTGGCGACCGCCGTCGCGGCGATCGTGACCGTCGACAAGCCAAGCACCTGAGCCAAATATCCCGGCTGCTGCTGGCTGATGGTGGCCTGAACGTATGTCCCCGCCACCCCGTTCCACGACGTCAGCGAGGCGACCTGGACGGTCCGCGTGACGCCGCTGGTCGCCACACATCTGGAGCCGGGATAGGCGGTGTCGCCGGAATTGCAGAACGTATTCTGAGCGGCGGCCTGCTTGCCGCGGTAATCGTATGTCTGGGTGTTGTTGCAGGTCGTGCCCGGCTGCGGGGCGCTGTCGCACGCGAGCCGCAAGGCGCCGGCATAGGCAGCCGCATCAGCCGCACCCTGGGCGCGCTGCTGGGTGACGTACCACGACCCGGCTTCACCGCCGAGCGCCATCATCCCGATCAACGGGATCAACGCAATCACCGTTGCGAACGCGGCCGAGCCGCGACGGCAATGAAGCACGTTACGCATGGAACACCTCATTGAAACCGTTCCGAATAGGTCAGCGTGAACGAACAAGGATTGGTATTGGTGCTGGTGCAAATCGCCGACCTCAACACCATTGGCGTCAGCGTGATCGTCGTTGAATACACGTAGTACTTCGGCTGGGACGGATCAGAATTGGTCGAATCGCAGACCGCATTGCTCTCGCCACAGATCAGCTGGATGCTGGGGATCGGATAACGGGAATCGGCCTTAGCGAGCGCGGCCGCCGCCCAACTGGACGCGTTCGTAACGTCGCCCGGCGGGGAATACTGGATGGATTGTCCAAACCCGCGCAGCGCCGCAAGCGCCTGGATATACTGAAAGCCGGCCAGCGCGAGGTCGGCAAGCGGCAGCAAAATAACCAGGAACAGGAAAGCGAAAACGAACAGCATCTCGAACGCGACGGCGCCGCGTCGATCCGCGATCAGGGAACGCTTGCCGCTCACACGGCTCTTCCAGCTTCGCATGGCCGCTCACCAGACATAGGGAATCAATCTCCAGCGCGACGCCTCGTAGCTGGAATATTCAGGAAGCGTGCGCCGAAGCACGTCCTCCTCGTAGTGAATTCGCCAGACCTGGATGCAGATATGCAGAATCAGCAGGCCCACGGTCATCCAGCTCAGATGCTGCAGCACGACACCGAGGAACACGATCTCTTCCGACAGATAGAGCGGATGCTTGATCCACCGGTACGGCCCGGTTTGCACCACCGAACGCGCCTGCGGCACCAGGCTGAACGACCGTCCGAGATGGCGGACGGTCACGAGGATCATGATCATGCCGGTCAGCACGCAAACCGCGGACAACAAATTCAGCAATGCGCCGTCGGTCTTCTCGAAAAACGTGATTGTCCATGGCCAGTAGGTGCCGACGAACGCTGCAATCCTCGGCAGCAGGCCTTCGGCCTGCGCCTTTGCGGGCCCGCGGATCAGGATCAGCAGCGCCAGCATCAGGTAAAACACCGCGACAAGGAAATTCGAGACGAGCGAGGGCCAAGGCTGCCCCGTCTTCGCAAGATTGGTCGTCACGGCAAGTCCCAACAGCAGGAACCATGCGCTGCCCAGGAATCGGGTCGCCCGATCGTAGGCCAGGGTCGTCGAAAGACTCATTGCAGCTGCGCTCATGGCTCAATTACCGAGATTGGAGAATGTACGGATCAAATGAAGGAACGGGCTTCCGCCCAGAATGACGAACATCGCCGGAAGCAGGAACAGCACCATCGGAACGGTCAGCTTGGCGCCCAGTTTGTGCGCCCGCTCCTCGAGCTTGGTGATGCGTTCGCGGCGCAGGTCGACTGCGATGCTGCGCAGCGCCTGACTGAGCGGCGTGCCATATTGCAGGCTCTGGCTGACCATGGTGCCGAAGCGACGGAGGCCCTCCGACGTGGACGCAAGCTTCTCGAACGCGTCGGCACGGTTCGGCAGGATCCGGAGATCATCGAGAAGACCGCGCAGCACGTGGGTGATAGCGGGATTGGTCTCCCGCATCTCCTCCGCCACACGCTCAATCGCGCTCTCCAGGCCCATGCCGGCTTCGCTGCAAACCACAAGAAGATCGATGGTGTCCGGCGTACCGAGCCGGATCGCGGCATCGAAACGTCGCTTCACGACCAGCAAGATCAGGCGCGGAATCATGATTCCAAACGCCAGGCCAAGCAGCGTGAAGATCATCACGTCGCTGAACGGCCGTCCGAGAATCTGCGAAATGGAGAAAGCCGCGATCGGCAACACATATGTGCTGACCGTCTTGAAGCCGATCCAGATCGGCAGGGTTCGATAGTGATTGAACCCTGCCGACTGAAGAACCATCCTCAGCTGGTCGAGATTTTCCTGGGCGTAGTAGCGCCTGTAGCGCATGCCGACCGATGAAAGCCAACCGATCAGATCCTTCGAATTCGATCGATCGGAGATGCCCAGCACGGCATTCGAGACACGCGTGTCCAAGGTGCGCAGATGTATCTCGCGAATGAGCAGCAGGAAGGTCGCGGCCGCGAGCGCGACGGCAAGCGTGGCAAAACCGAGAACAGCCGTCATAGGGTGGTTTCCCTTCTGACCATCCAACGGATCACGAAATGCCCGATCAGGACCGAGCACGCCGCATAAGCGAGCAGCACGTTTCCTTGCGGATCGAACAACAGCAGGTCGACCGACTGCGGATTGATCAGGTAAAGCAGCCCGCCGATAACGACCGGCGCACAGGTGAGCGCACGCGATGAAAAGATGACCTCTCCGGCCAAGGCCTTCGCACGCGCCGCCAGCGCAACCCGCTGACTCACGGTCTCGCCCAACGTCTGCAGCGTTTCCGCCAGGCTGCCGCCGGTCTTCAATTGCACCGCGAGGGTTACCGCAAACATCGCATACTCCGACACCTGCGTTCGCTGATAGATCTCCTCGACGGCCTCCTCGGGCGACCTGCCCAGGTTCAATTCATGACAGACGATGGCAAATTGCCCGGATGTCGGTTGCGGCATCTCGCGGGCGATGGTGCGAAAAGCTTCGTGGACGGGCAATCCGGACCGGACAGTACTCGTCACCAGCTGGACCGCATCGGGAAGCTGCTGGAAGAGCTGGTTTGCAAAGCGATGTTGCTGCCATCCGAACAGACCGCGCACGACCAGGATGGCGACGCCGACAGCCGCAATGGCTCCATAGGAGCCAGGGAACCGCAGGAATCCATTGACGTAGAGAATTCCCGCCGCTGCCATTCCCCCTGCAAGCAGCACATAGACCGGCCGCACGACGTACACCATATCGGGGCGATAGTTGGCGAAGCGCTGGAGCGCGCGCCAACGCGACGTCTTGGCCGCACGACGGATGGAGACCAAGGCTGCGGCTTCAGCCGTCGGCAGCGCGATCTCGAGCTGGCGATCCATTCGTCTCTGTCGTGCGTCGAGCCAGAGGGTGTTTGCCCCGGCACACAACAGAAGCACCAGAACGATGATCAAGGGCGTCGACATCAGATGTGCCTCATCGCTTCTGCCCAGGCCCGATCGAGCCCGTAATAGACGAGGCGGCTCTTGAACTTCGGAACCGCATTGGTGGAGCGGTAGGTGCCGGATATCCGCCCTTGGACATCCTCGTCCTTGTACTCGAACAACGCGATGTCGTTGGTGGTGATCACCTCGCCCTCGAGGCCGATCACCTCGCTGATCTGCACGATGCGGCGCTGGCCATCCCGCATGCGCTCGACCTGCACAATCAGATCCAGGGCGGCGACGATCTGGGAGCGGATTGCGCGCGACGGCAGATTGACCTGCCCCATCTGCACCATGTTCTCCACGCGCGTCAGCGCGTCGCGGGTACTGTTGGCGTGCACCGTGGAGATCGATCCGTCATGGCCGGTGTTCATCGCCTGCAGCATGTCGAACGCCTCGGCGCCGCGCACCTCACCGACGACGATGCGGTCCGGACGCATACGAAGTGCATTCCACAGAAGGTCGCGCTGCGTCACCTGGCCGGTGCCCTCGAGGCTGGCCGGACGGGTCTCCAGGCTGATCACGTGCGGCTGCTGAAGCTGCAGCTCCGCCGCGTCCTCAATCGTGACGATGCGCTCGCTATGGTCGATGAACTGACTCAAGGCGTTCAGCAGCGTCGTCTTGCCGGAACCGGTGCCTCCGGAGACCAGGACGTTGAGCCGGCAGCGGGAGGCGATCTCCAGCAGCTGCCCAAGCGCGGCGGTCATCGAGCCGTTTTCGATCATCCCGGCGATGTTCAGACGCCGGTTCGGAAATTTTCGGATCGAGATGCAGGGGCTATGAATCGCCAGCGGCGGCAGGATGATGTTGACACGGCTGCCGTCCGGCAGACGGCAGTCGACCATCGGGCTGGATTCATCCACCCGCCGGCCGACCTGCGAGGCGATCTTCTGTGCGACCGAGGCGATATGGTCGTTGTCGCGAAAACGGACCGCAACCCGCTCCAGCTTGCCGGCCCGCTCGACATAGACGTTGCTCGGCCCGTTGATCATGATGTCGTTGATCGTCTCGTCGAGCAGAAGCGGACGCAGCGGCCCGTAGCCGGTCATGTCGTCGGCGATCTCCTCCGCCAGGAAGAGCTGCTCGCGGCCCGACAGCTCCAGCCGCTCCTGGTTGGCGATGCCGTGGATGATTTCCTCGATCTGCCGCCGCAGGACGTCGCGGGGAACGGTCGCGGCCACCGACGGCTCGATCTGCTCGATGACGCGTTCGCGCAGGGATGCCGACATCACCGGATGGTGCGTCGCAGGTTCTTCATGCTTCGGCGCCGATGCAAACAGGCTGGACGCCGGTGACGCCACGCTCGGTTCCGCCGACGGCAAGGGTGGCGGCGCCGGCCGCGCGCTTGGTGTCGCTGCCGGGGCGTCCGGCACCGCTGCGGGCATCCGCACTGGCATTTCGTCTGCGCGCCTGCCGAACTTTTTCATAGCCCGAGCCACCTCTTCCACCCGGCGCTTTTCTTGGCACCGACGCCGGTGATTTCCCGTACGATCGGGGCAAGGTGGCGCCGCAGACCGGATACGTGCTTCAGAGCCGGAACGCCGAGGTTGACCGCCTGGGTCATGCCTTTGCCGAGATCCGGGATCACCATGTCCGGCTCGGCGCCCAGCGCCTTGACGATCGTTGCTCTCGGCAGACCGCCGGCGCGGTCGGCACGATTGAGCAGGGTAAACACGCGATCCTTGCCCGCGATGTTGGTGACGGCGTTGCGCAGCGCGTGGGCATTGCGCAGGCCGGTGACTTCGGCCTCCAACAGCACCAGCACATGACGGGACATCTGAATGACCGGATAGATCGATGCCGGGAACGGCACCGGCACATCGACAACGACGTAGTTGAACCGCTGACGGAGCAGGCCCAGCACGTGCCGCACGCCGGCTTCGGTGATGTCGAGCTTCGCATCGAGCTCCTCGTCGCCGGAAATCAGGCAGACCCGATCGTTCACCTCGATCGCCGCACGCTCGAGAAACAGCGTGTCGGCCCGCATCGGGTTTTCAAGGGCGATGCGGAGGCCGGGTCCAGGACGAACACCAAGCATCACCGCGGTCTCGCCGCCCTGCAGATGCAGGTCGAGCAACGCCACCTTGGCCTTGGTGGTTTCGGCCAGTTGCAGCGCGAGGTTGATCGCGACGCTGGTCGCTCCGGCGCCGCCCTGCGCGCCACAGATCGACACCACGTGCCCGCCGCGGTCATTCTGGGCCGGCGCGGCGTCGCCGATCAGCTTGGGACGCAGCTGGTCGAGCACCATATCCCTGGTGATCGGCGTCGGCAGGTATTCAGCAAGGCCGATCTCCATCAGCTCGCGGTAGAAGACGATCTCCCTGTTGTCTCCAATCAGGGCCACCTTCACATCGGGCGGACAGACACTGGCGAGGCGTTCCAGTTCAGTGAAAGGATCATCGATCCCGCTGATGTCGGTCACCAGCGCGTACAGATCGGTGTCGGTCTCGAGCATGCGTGTCGCATGACGGATCGTGCCGCGCCGGATCACCAGATTGCTGCCGTCGAGACCCTTGCGGAGGGCTGCCGCGCTCAGTTCGTCATTGACGAAGCAGACGATGCGGTTGCGCGCGACAAGAGACGTCGTCTCTTCGGGTTGTTCCACCACTGCCATGTTCGCACTCATCAACGTTTCTCCGATCCCTTGCCGACGTCACTCGCTGCCGCTGTGGTCTGACGATCGAGTTCGGACGGCACGTCGCAGCCCGCGCGGGCGTCGTCGTCAAGATCCTGTCTCCTGACCGAGTATTGCTTGACCTCGCTGCCGGTATAGATCGCGACCGTCGTGCTCTGGCCGGCAATCGCACTCTGGCGCGCCAGCTCCGGCGATACGTCGCAGCTGGACGTTACGCTTGTGTCGGCCTTGCCCCACTGCTCGGCCGCAGCGCGGATGACGAGCGACAGCGTTCCGAGCTGCTTTGCGACGGCCACCTTCTTGACCTGATCCGGCTTGAGCTCCAGTGACACGGTCTGCGCCGTCTTGCCCGGGACGGCATTGGTGATCGGACGGCCGCCTTGCGCAATTTCCTGGTCGATCGCGATCACGCGCACATTGGACAGAACGGTTTCGCTGACGGCTCGCTTCACCGGCGCGGCCTTCTCGAACACCTGGGTCAGCACCACGTCGACATTGTCGCCCGGCCTGATCAGACCGGACACACCGGTCTCCTCGTCGACCTTGATGCTGATGGCGCGGCTGTCCGGCGCCAGGACGCTGGCAAGGAAGCCGCGATCCTTCGGACGCAGGATGTCGTCCAGTGTAATCGCGCTGCCGGCTTCGACGAACTTGCGAACCAGCGAACCGGGCAACCCGGCCTTGGAGTCAGGCGTTTCAAGGATCGCCCCCGCAGGGACACGGTTCGGTGCTGTCTGGCGCACCGCGAAATCTTCGTCTCGCGCGAGCGTTCCCTTCGAGAGCGGGCGTGTCGCGACAAAGTAGCCGACCGTCGCGGCCGCAGGCACAGGCGCAGGCTTCTCTTCGACTGCCTGCGCAACGACCGGATCTGCGGGTCGGTTCATGCTGTAGGCGATCATTCCAAGCGCCGTAGCCGCAAGCAGCAGCACCATGATGATCGAGACACGGAGAGCGGACGACATGTCAAATTCCTTTGCTCAAAATGGCCCAGATACCGCCGCATGCGATGGCGACCCCGTAGGGAAGCGGTGCATGTCGCAAATGACGCCAGCGCTCGACCGCGTAGACCCGGCGCATCAGCGATGATCCGGCGGGCGCCAGTCTCGGTTGGGGCAGACGGCGCATCATCAGATGCACCGCGGCCAGAACGCCGCCGGCCAGCGCAGTTGCCGTCAACAGTTGAATCACGCCGGTCAGCGGCAGACCGATCGCCAGGGCAACCAGCAACTTGACGTCGCCACCGCCGATAGCTCCCCGCAGGTAAATCACGAAGAGCGCCAGGAACAGGATTGCGGCAACGATCAGCGACTGGCCGATCTGCATCGGACTGGCCAATTGGCCGACGATCCCAAGGAACGCCAGCGCCAGGCAAATTTCGTTTCGGATCAACCGTGTCGCGATATCGATCGTTGCGACATACAACAACAATGCGATTTCCAGACACAAGGTCGTGGACGCAATCCAATTCATGAAATAATCGCCTTAGAAAAATGGCGGGGGGCAAAAAATAATGCCCCCCTCCGGAGCGCCGTCCCTCTGGACTTAGGCGCTAACCGCGTTGGCAACCGCGGTGCCGATCGAAGTGAGCGAGGTGGTCAGAACACTGCCAATGCCACTCGCGGTACCCGTACCGAACGCTGCGGAAACGGCGGCGACGATACAGGCGGCGACGATCACGTACTCGAACGACACAACGCCGTCCTTGTCCGTGCGCAAACGCCTCAATATTTCTGTGACCTTGATATATGACTGCAACATAGGAGAAAGCCTCCTTAAGGCTCGCGCACATCGCAATCCGGTTGACCGCTGTTGACAGAAAGAATCTGCCAACAGCATTCAACATCCGGAGTTAAGCGGAGACTGCGGTGGCGACCTTGCTGGCGATCGTGGTGATGGAGGCGTTCAGAACCGAGCCGATGCCGCTGGCGGTACCCGTACCGAACGCAGCAGAGACGGCGGCCACGATGCAAGCGGCGACGATCACGTACTCGAACGACACAACGCCGTCCTTGTCCGAGCGCAGACGCTTGAAGGCTTCGGTAGTCTGGATGTACAGCTTCAACATAGGAAAATATCCCTTTTACGATGAAATTTACGCAATACGTTGGCGGGGGGCAAAATCCGGGTGCCAACTAGCATTTTCTTATAATGCGTCGCGAGAAAACTGTCGATTGGTAATCGTTTATTAACCCTACCGGCGTAGCGGCGCGCACCTACTCCTCGGCGAGGCGCTCCGACAACGATGCGCGAAACCCCTTAAATTGTAGGACTTTCGACATTTCACGACATTTCAGTTCGGCTGCTCCGTGCGAATACGGTGCCGGCGCTGCCCAGATCGGCGCGGGCGCTTGCCCAGCTCTCCGGGCCGGCTCGGCACGGCATTTTGCAGTTGCCGCCACTGGGTGACCGCCAGCGGCGACTAGCCCGCGTCGGCTGGCGCGGCCGATGCCTGCTGCGCCCTTCATCGAGGAGCTGCGAATGAAGCTTCTGGATCTGCATGTTTCGCTCGAGTAGGGACATTGTCCTTGCCCGGACTTGCCCTGCCAACGCCTTTCGCTGGGCGTTCTCCCGGTCGAGCAATTCGGGAAACGGCAGCAGCGGCCGCGCGGGCTCCGTTCGCCTTGATCTCGCCGGACGCCCTCGCTCGGCCGGCGCAATCTGATCCGGGACCGCGCCGCGGCATTCCGCGCGCGCCGTTCAGGCTGACCGCTGCCGGACTCGCGGTCCGGCTCCGCCTTCTCCTCAGCGGCCTGATGCGCGGGCAGGTCACGCAAGATAGAGGTCAAATAACCAGCGCACAGCGGATGTTCTCCCCCCAGATCACGCTGCCCGTTTTGGCAATCACCGAACGTGTCATGAGTTTTGATCAGCTCAGGGGCCATGGTTGCCCAGCCCCGCTGCTACACCGACCGGGAGCATTGAGAGGTCGTTCGTTGCGGTCACTTCTGCCGGAACGCGTGATTGAGCGACATCACGAGCGGCCCCACGATGTAATCAAATGCGGTTCGTTGAATCGTCTGGATCATCACCATTGCCGGCATTCCCGGATCAAGACGAATGTTGGGCATGGTCGCCAGCTCGTCCTGATCGATCCGAACGCAGGCCGTGTAGTAGGGATTGTTGGTCTTGGGATCCGTCAAGCGGTCCGCCGAGACCTGAGTGACGTCGCCATGAATGATCGGGACGATCCGCTGCTTGTAGGCGGTTAGGTGAACTTCCGCGCGCGTGTTCGGATGCACGTCGCTGATATCCTCGATCACCACCTGCGCTTCGATCGTCAACGAATCCTCGTCGGGCACGATGTCGAGGATTTTGTCACTGCGCTGGATCACGCCTCCCACCGAAAACACGCTGAGGCCAACCACGCGCCCTCGGCAACGATTGGGCTTCGTACCAGCGAGGGTGGTCCCGGACTGCGGCGTAACGCCTGGTCCCGTCGCGCCGGTCCACCGCGACGGGTCGATCGAGATCGAGTTTGCTGCCGGGGTTCGCGGGCTGTAGCGTGGTCGGCGCTTCGCGCAGACATCATCGGCCTTACATGTCCGTGGGGCCCGTTGCATGGACATTGGGAGATTTTAGCAAACAAACTTGAATTCACTCCAGTTTCTGAGTGCAACTGAAGATTCGTTGCATCCTTATTCCGGGAAAAATACGCATTCCCTTAATGGTTTTGTATAACGGGTGAAGCATTGATTTGTGCTTTCCGGTCCTCGTGAATGATCAATGTGGATTGTCGTGGCCGTTTCTTCGATGTTTTTTCATATCCGCAGCCTGCGCTCGGATGATTGCGGCGCCGTCAATGTGATCATGGGTGTCCTGCTCGTTCCTCTGATCGGAGCCCTGGGTATCGGCTTTGAGGTTTCGAACTGGTCCATGAGGACGCGCGGCATGCAAAACGCGGCCGATGCGGCCGCGCTCGCGGCTGCGACCAACAACAGCTCAAACTACGATGTCGAAGCCAAGGCGGTTGCGGCGCGATACGGTAACCAGAGCCTTAAGCAATCGCGGGGTGGGTCTAAGTTCCAGGAAAAAGCGCGACGGGCACGACCTGTATGCCAGCTAGAGCGTGTTGTTTTTTCGCAGAATCGGGATTCCCAGCGGGAGCGATTTCTGATTCAAACTCCGTGCTGGAGAACGGGGGCCAGCATGGATGACGCGACCCTATTCAGAAGACCTTCGTGAACGGGCTCTGGCGCGAGC
>NZ_JBUYWT010000096.1:0-15898 GCF_055264925.1 Bradyrhizobium sp. KZN70725 | reverse complement strand
GAAGCCAGATGGAGCTGGTAACGGCGCACGTCCTCGAAGCTCGCCGTATCAGGCGAGCGCCCGAGAAACGCCGCGAAGTTCTTGACCCTTTGCACGTAGTCATGTTGGGTCCTCGGCGCCAACTTGCAGATCGTCATGTCTTCGATCATGCGCCGGCGCAAAGCGTCTCTCGCCAGAGAGCTCTTACCAGAGCCGGCCTGGAATCAAGGATCCGCTCGAGCGCGTCGTGATTTATAAAGCCAAGCCGTGCCTGCGAGAGCGTCGTTAGGTCGTGGTCCATCCGCTTCAAGGGCAAACCCTGAAGGTCAGGCATGTCGCCTGCAATGTGAAACGACAGGATTTGCCGCTTGCCGGTTTCCGAAACTTTGGACCGTTAGGCAAACCCGCTCATGACAACGCAGCATTGGGTGCTGAGGTCGCCCTCGCGAACGATGACGGAATCCTCCGGCAAATCCTTTACCGGCGTCACGATGGAGCGTAACGCCTCGATATTTTCATCAGGCAACTCGGAGTGGAGCCGCAACTTGCGAATCATCATCTCGATGGGCATCCGAGGCTCCTTGAAAGAGCGTTCGGGCAGAGGCCGCCCGGTTCCGCCGAGATACACATGGAACGACCTTCAATGTGGTCAATTGTTTCTGCAGCTTCAACGCAGTGAGCCGCGAAACAGTCTGGAATGCCCCGGTATTTTTTTCACATTGAGCATGGGAAACGCTGTGCGGATGAAACCGGCGTGGACCTTCCCGGCAAGGACGCAGCCTGGAAGGAGGCTACTTTCACCGCCGGACAACTCCTCCAAGATCTCGATGGCGCGCTGAAGCCCGGCCAGGAATGGCGGCTGGAAGTAACCGATGAGGCCGCAAACCCGATTTGCGTCGTCCACATATTCGCCGAACGGCACTGACTTCTTTTGTCCGATCGCAGTCAAGCGACGCAAGGAGGCACCAAGCGCTCAGCGCTTCGGGCCGGATCACCAGAAGGTAGGCTCGGGCGATTACCTGGTGAAAAACTCGGCCGCTTCGCGCTGACGAAGAGTAAGAACGACGTTATCGAAGGCCATTGCGCGCCACGGCGGCGTCAGCGATTTGCTTGGAATCCCGCGGGCCGCTCCCGCATCCTCAAGCGCCGGCCATCGCCAATCAGGTGCGTTGCCAGTCCAAAGAGTAGATTCAGTAAGCCACTCAGAAATCCCAAAGCAACGTCAGTCGAGCCTGTTTACAGCGAAAACCGAATCCCGCGACTAGCTCAAAGCGATTGCACTGCGCCAGCTCGTTCAAGGGAGTTTCCCGAAGGTAACGCACGTTGTGGTGCACGCTGCGTGAATGGCCTTCAGCGTCTCTACGTCATTCGGGAGGCTGAGATCGGGCGGCGTCATTGACCCGACCAAAGCACATTTTGCCCCGGTTCTCTTGCCCTTTCGGCTCACTGGTTCACTTCGCCGCGCGCCGGGATAACCGGCGCCTCCGGTTAGGAGGCCACGATCCTGTACTTAATGTAGATTCGGGAGGGAACGGTCAGCCTTGCTGAGGCATAATAGGGATGATTCCCTATTTGAAACCCTACGGATTAGGACCCCGTATTTCGAGGTGTGCCATGCAGCATCGTCGCCGGTACAAGCCACAAACTCATTCGCTGGAACAGCGGCTCCAAGAACGAGCGAGTCAGTTTCGCGAACGTGCCAAAGCGCTTTCCGCAGGCGCTGAGCGAGAAACCCTTCTCAAGCTAGCCCGGCAAGCCGAAGCCGGCGCGCGCATGAGCGAATGGCTCCGCTCACCGCGACTGCAACCATCCGAGCGAACAACGTGGAAGCGACCGGCCTTGACAACGAGCGCGTGACGGAGCTGGTAGCCTCCCTACGTGAACGCACGCCAGCGGAAGTGACTATTGCATCGCTCGCGCTCGGCGCCAGCTTCACCCCAGAGATGTGGCATGCGCTGGAGGTGCTTCGCAGAGAGCGCTGCAGCCATGACGAGAAGGTGGCATCATGACGCATTTCGAATTTTTCAAGTCTGGCACCGCCAATTAGGACACTCGCGCGGTGAATTAAGACACCCGTTAAGCATCCGGGCAAAAGCAGCAGCTTATTTACCTTTGATTCACCCAAGTTAATTGACTGGCTCACAGTTTGATTCGATCATCCGCCCACTGGGCATGGCGGTTTCCATTAAGGACAATTTTTAGAGCCCAGAGGGGCGCCTAGTTATTGCATCGGCGGCTCGGCAAGGCTGGAAATGAGGAACGGCCTCAGCATCACCTCCAAGGGTGCTGGGGCCGTTTCTTCAGGACAGGCGGTGGCGGCGGACCTCTCCGACCGCCATGTTGAGGATTGGGACGTGATCGGCGGCAAGCTGTCGCTGAATGAGGCTAACAGCCCATCCTTCCGGGATTTCGTCCAGCACTCGATCAACCGCTTTTTCGCGCGAGGTCGCGGCGAGCCAGATTTGGACCTCACCGTCATCGGTCGTCACGCGAACCAGATGAATTTCGGTAGCGAGCTGCATAACCGTAAAGCGATGCCTGAGCGGATTGTTTCTAGCCAGAGAACCAAGGCGGATTTTTGGAACAGGCCGGCGCTGAGGCAGTTACCGGGGTGTCCAGATGCTACCCGCCAATGGCATTGGACAACACCAACGGAAGACCAGGCCCCGGCGACGTGCCCCCCTCGCTGGGGCCGTTTCTTTGGGACAATGAGCTCCGCATGGAGCTGGCGGAAGGGATCGTTGCAATCGTCGGAGTGCTCAGTGTCGTTCCAGAGGAGAAGGCCACAAAGCTACGCCGCCCGTTTGAAAATCTTACAGGCGGCGTGGCCTTCCAGCCCGAGAGGGTACTAACAAAATCCCGGATATTGATCGGTCTTGCCGGGGCGAGAAAAGGTTCACCCAGGGCCCTGCCTTCACCCAACCGCTCGCTGGGCCGTTTCTTTAGGCCGTCACGCGACAAGGTCTTTGCCAGGCTGCAGAATCCTCACGAACGTCCCGCTCTCGTGGTACTCGAGCCAGCCCTGACCCCTGGCGTACTCCAGACCAGCCCAATACTCGGCTGGCGTCGCCTTGTCCTGGTAGAGCATCGGATAGTTGATCTTCTCGATGTAGATCCTGCCATCCTGGACTGGCTCAAAGGCGCGGGCGTGCTCCATGATCCTGCGGGCGGCTTGCTCGGGGTCGGAGTAGGGGCGGTCACCCACGTATTTCATTTCTCATCTTGGGTTGCTTGGGCAGCACGCAGGTGATTCTCCATCCGTTATAGTCGTAGATCCCGGCCCAGTGATGAACAAGCTTTCCGCACTGCCAGCAATCGAAGGTCCCGGAAGTATTGGTATCGGTTGCGCTGCGTTCCTGGCTCGCTGAATAGACGATGCCGCAGCTGATGCAGGTGAAATGAACGGTGACGGGAGGCGCCATAATGCATTCTAACAATCGAGGCCAGTCGGCGTTCCTCAGATCGGCCAAACCGCCCCTCACTCGCGTCCTGGGTATGATGCCCAGTGCTCGATGCTCTTCGGCGTAGAACCGCTCCCAGGCCTCCCGGCAGCGAGCCTTGGCACCCACCAGGTCCGACGCGCCGCCGGTCGCGTAGGGCGGCGCGGGCAGCGGCACTGCGATGCTGTCCAAAGGCGGGCTGCGCTCGGTCGCCAGCCGGATGCGCCTGACCGTCCGTCCCAGGTGGATCTGTGTCAGCTGCTTTCGCAGATCACGACGATCGACGCGCTGGTCGCGCTCGAGGTCTCGGCGCTGGCCGATCGCCTCGCGCGCGCCGAGCAGCGGCAGGCCGCAGCTGCAGCCGCCGCGGCGCAGGCCTCGAGTTCGGCGAGCAAGATCGCGCTGGTCTCGGTCGCCGGCGGCCTGACGCCGCGCGGCAGCTGGTTCGGCTCGAGCCTTACCGGCATTGCCGCGCAGGTTACGCGCGCAGCCGATGACCAGGACGTCGCCGGCATCACCCTCGACGTCGACAGTCCAGGCGGAACGGTCTCGGCAACGGTCGAGGCCGCAGCTGCGGTCGCCGCGGCGTCGGCAAAGAAACCTGTCATCGCGGTCGCGAATACGCTTGCGGCCTCGGCGGCGTATTGGATTTGCCTCGCAGGCCGGCGAGCTGGTGATTACGCCGTCCGCCGACGTCGGCTCGATTGGCGCCATCATCATGCACCAGGATATTTCCGGCTGGCTCGACCGGGTGGGGATCAAGATGACGATCGTTCGTTCCGAGAATCGCCGAATAAAAACGAGGCGCATCCGTTTGCGCTACTGTCGGACGAGGCTCGAGCCTATCCGCAAGACCGGGCAAACGAGGCTGGCGCCGATTTCGTCAAGGCGGTCGCGAGCGGCCGTCGCGTCTCAAAGACCAAGGTCCGCGAGGAGCTCGTCAGGGCCGCATGGTAGCGCGTGAGGCCGTTTCGCGCGGCATGGCGGACCCGATCGCAACGCTCGATCAGGTCATCGGAGGTATGCTGCAGCAGCGCGCGCCGCGGCCGAGTTCGCGCCGTCGATCGGCGCTGGCGTTCGATTGACCGCTTAATCCTTGAGCAATAGTTTTATTCGCCTGCGCTCTTCAGGGATTGATGGAAATCGCATCCCCAATTTCCGGGCTTGTCGATGAACAGACGCGAGTGGACGGCGTAGGGCAGCAGAGGCCCGAGCCGCGCTTGCTCCTGAAGCAATCAATGCTTTCAGCCGATTTATTTCCTCGTCATTCCAGCGAAAATTTCTCATTCCATTCGACGAACAGGGGTTGCATCAATTTCTGTCTTCCGAGCCGCTAATCCAGGTGGCAAAAAAGCCGCCCGAAGGCGGCTTGATCTTGTCTATTTTTTGAGGGCATCAGCTGCGTCGCGCGATGCATCCTTTACGTCTCCTGCGGCCTTGTGCGCGGAACCCTTGGCCTTATCAATCTTGCCTTCGGCTTTGAGGTCCTTGTCACCGCTGATCTTACCGGCACCTTCCTTGATGGCGCCTTTTGCCTTGTCGGCAACGCCCTTCACGTGTTCACGATCCATGGTCGTGTTCCTTTGCTGTCCGGGATACACGACAACGAAAGAGTCGCGCGGTGGGTTCCTAAGGGCACGCGGCGGTTTCCACGCGCCCCGGGGCGACAGCACCGTAGTCATACGGCTGCGCAAGAGCGCTCCGGGACGCTAATTAGGATCGATCCTTCGCCGAAGTAGCCGCCAAGCACATGTCCAAACGGGACGCTGAACGTTACCGACAGAAGGCCGCTGAATGCGACATCGAGGCGGCCAAGGCCACGACAGCGAGCGCGAAGGAAGCTTGGTTGCAGGCAGCAGAAGAATGGAGAAAGCTTGCGAGGCAGGCCGACGAAAATGGTCAGGACTCAAGATCTCAGCATGGAGGCGCTAACCTGAGACGGCCTTACCATGCGGATACTAAGAGGGCGACGGACGCGATCAGCGTTGCGGTGCTGAGTGTCACCACGACGAGGGCTTGTTCACTGGCCGAACTGACCCGCCGTCTTGTCGCGGCTGCCAAGGAGCAGGGTTTCTCGGCGGCCGACTTGCAAGCTGAGATCGGCGACATCTCCGACTACATCGGAGACCTGCTCAAAGCAGCGAACAGGGCTGAGCGCGAACGGCGTAAGCCTACGTAGGCATCGCAATGCAGGCGCCTTACTTTGTCAGTCTGCAAACATCGCCAGGCTTGAGGTTGAGTTCCTCGAATGTCCTTTGCTGCTGGTCCGTCAAGTTGATGTCCAAAACTTCCCCTGTCCAACCGCGGCGAGCACCAACGTCAACGCCTGATCTGGTTCGGCCAAGGCGATTCGGCTTGGCGGCGGCGACATCCCTCGTCGAGGGATTTCGCCTCTTTCCACCCGAAATGGTCAGTAGCTCAACCCAGTTCGCATCACGGATGATCACCTCACGTCCGGTAGTCTCAGCGATCCGTCGCGCGGTCTCGAAAGCTCTTTTTTCATCGGCGATTTCGAGAGCGACAAATGAGCCTATATCCGCAGATACACCAGCACCCGTGAGTATCAGGGGGGACACGATGATCTCCTTTGGTTCGGTGGTCATCATCGTCCAACTCGGATCGGTCACCGAATTTCCAATTCCCTGATCGCCTGCGCCGAAATCTCTGCCGGATCGGCAATTCGGGTCTGCGCAACCTCGATGATTGTCTTCGCGATCATTTCCGTGAGCGGGTCATCACCATCCCTGACGGAGAGCGCGCGCAGCGTTTGCTCGTATGCCTTGGCGATCGGAAAATGTGTCCGCGTACTGGCCGATGCGGTTCAAATACCGAACGAGTGCCTCATCTGGCTCAGCATTGCCATGATGGCGTCGGTGTACCTGCCATGGGTGAAGTACCGATCGACTTGCGATGCGCTGGACAGCGCTATGACTGCAATTGCGAAGCCTTTGAGCATGACCTTCGCCTTCGGAAAAAGAAGGGTTTAAAAGAAATTTCGGAATGCTGCCGCTGACCGCGACCTGCCTGTAATGGCGGGATATTGGCAGGAATTGGTAGCCGATCGATGAACGAGGTCCCATTGATGGGACCATGAATTCGAGGCAATTGCGATCAATCGGGCTCGATAGGGTAGGCCGCCACTCAAAGGCGTAGAACGCATTGCGTCCCATAGAAATCTATATGCCCATAACAGTGCATAAGAGACCCTGGTAAGGATTGCTGAGAAAATCGGCTAGACCCCTGGCAAAAAGCGACTTTGAGAGGGTCCGAACGCCGGGGGCCGGGGTCCGGTTCGCGCGTATTTGACCGGGTGTTTTTGTTCCTTGGCCCGTAAACGGTCCCTGACTGGGGTAAATCACCGCGCCCGGCCATCCCGATCCCAGATAAGCGCCTGTGGTGCTCCCGGCGGATGGGTGCATAGGAAGCCGACCCCGCCGGGCGCCGCGCCACCGTGCCGATGCGAGCCGGCAGCGCATCCGGATGTGTCAGGGGCCAATTCGGCGCACGAGACCGGCTTCACCGGCGCCGCCCGCGGTGCAGGCAACGGCGCCGCGACCCACTTGATCGAAAGCATCGCAAGTGGATCGGTGGTGTCCCGATACTCGGCCGGCAACCCTTGCGACTTTGCCAATTCGATCAGAGTGTCGGGCATCTGCACGAAGCCCACCGCACCGGGAGCGCTGTTGTGAACATCGACACGGTGCGTTGCGAGCGGCCAACGGACATCCTCGGCGTACGCGACGCTGCCGTTCACGTCCGGCCGGCCCGCCTCGGCCAGCGCCTCGACTTGAGCGATCATCGCCTGCTTCCGATCCGGCGACGGCCACGGCGCGCATCGTGTCCGCTGCAAATCAGATTGCAACTCGCGCAGCCGGCGGCGGCGCGCTTCGATCGCCGTCGTCAGGTCGCCTTTGAAACTCGGCACCTCGGTCTCAACCATCCGGGCGACCGTCCCGGCAGGGCGCGAGCGGATCGCCACCTCGCTATTTTGAAGCAATCGGCCGAGGTGCGTGCTCTCAGAATCTCGTGGCTCTAGCGCGGCAAGCAGTCGGTTCACGCGCGCGCGGTCCAGCTTCCTTCGCTCCGCGACAACCTGCGGCGCGTCATCGTCGAGTTCGTAGCCACCATACCGCGCGGCTTTTGCAGTTCGGCAATGCGCTGCTCATTTTTGACGATCGAAATGCGCACCGCTTGCTCGCTCTCGAAGCCGCTGAGGTATAGCGTTGAGGTTCTTCGCGCCGCAGCCGCATTTGCTCGACCTTCCCGCGCGCCTCGTTCGGTAGAATATCCATCGGATCGCCGATGTTCATCGCCATTATGCCGGGCAACAATGGGCCGGCGACAACGTCGCTGGCATCGCCTGTCGGAAAGCCGGCCCCGTTCCCGACGTGCGGCCGTGCGCCGAAACCAAGGGCCTGATGCTGATTGCTGTTCGCCATGACGTGCCCTCGCTCGAATGATCGACGACGATAATCGCGGTGGTTTGCAACGAATAGGCCGAGCTTATTGCAAAAGATCGAGCACCATTCCTGAGGCCAAGGCGCGCGGTACGCCGATCCGCGTGCCGCTTCGCCGCGAGATCGATCGTCCCGGGAAGGGGTCACCGCCGGGCGGCGGCGGGATCAGCTTCGCGCCCGCTTTGCGGGGGTGATCGAGGCCACCCCCCATCGCCTTGTCCTTGATCGTGTGCTGATCCTGCGCCCAATCGGGGATCGTCGGCGTGAAATCTTCGAGCATGGACCGGAGCCCGATGGCGGCGGCGAAGTGGCAGCCCGCGCGGGACTTCGGCGACCGGCACATGATGCGGGACGGCGTGGGAGCCGCCTGCGCCGTCGCCGCCCTGGGTCACGATCGTTGTCGCGAAGCCGCCGCTGTGTGGCTAATGCCGCGCTTCGCGGGCAGCCCGTCCGCTGCGCTCAATAGAGCGGGGGACATGAGGGGCACTGCCCCTCACCCCCAGCAAGATCTTCTTTCGCCCTCCGAGGCAGCAAGTCGGTCGCACGTCGCGCTGCGCGGCTCGGTGCAACCGCGTTGCGCACCATCGGATGCGCGCCGGCATCGCCGGCGCCGAAACAAGCTCTTGCCCCCCCGAAACCCCGGTCTCGCCGACGGGCAGGCGGCATGGCAAGCGCCATGCACGCGCTGCGTCAATTTCAAGAGGGAGCAATGACCAAACCTGCAAGAGATCGCTTCGACGTTCATCAGAACATCACGAGCCGCATTGTTCAGGCCATTGAGGCCGGCGCCGGGAATTTCGTTCTGCCATGGCATCAGGGTGCCAGCACGAGGACGCCAGTCAACGCCTCGACGAAACGAGCCTATCGCGGCGTCAATGTGCTGTCGCTGTGGATCACCGCCCAAGCCCTCGGCTATCGCTCGCATCAATGGGCAACCTTCAAACAGTGGCAGAGCAGTGGCGCGCAAGTCCGCAAGGGCGAGAAGGGGACGCCGATCGTATTCTACAAGACTCTGGAGATCCAGAACCCCGACCCCGAGCAAGGGCAGGGTGAAGACGCCCACTCCATCCCGTTCGCTCGCGCCTCGTGGGTTTTCAACGCCGAACAGGTCGACGGCGTCACGGCCGCGACGCCCGAGCTTCCCACAGCGCCCTTGTTCGAACGCCTGGGCCAGGCGGACAAGGCGATTGCTGCCACGGGCGCGGTGATCGAATACGGCGGGACGCAGGCTTTCTATGATCGCAGGACCGATCGCATCCGTGTTCCCGATCCGAGCGCATTCCTCGGCTCGCCCACGAGCTCACCGCAAGAGAGTTTCTATTCCACAGTGCTGCATGAACTGACGCATTTCAGCGGCGCCCTCCATCGCCTGAACCGCGAGAAAGGCAAGCGCTTTGCCGACAAACCCTATTGCTTCGAGGAGCTGATTGCGGAACTCGGTGCTACGTTCCTGTGCGCCGAACTCGAAATCACCAACGAACCGCGTCCGGATCACGCTCAGTATATCGCTCAGTACCTCGCAATTCTCAAAGAGGACAAGCGAGCGATCTTTCAAGCAGCAACCGCCGCGACCGCTGCGACAGCCTATTTGCTGGCGTTCAGCAGCCAGTCGCAAGAGTCTGCAGCATAGCGTGCTTTTCATCGAGGAAGGAAGTCGCGCATCGCCGCAACGCGGCTTCCGCTCCTCGTTCTCACTTCGCGGCTTACGTCGCTGCGAGCCGGATCTCGCGCCTCGCTTCGCTCGGCCCAAGACAACCAGGCGCATTGCCTCACACGGCCGCGTCCAAAGGCGGCGCCGCATCGTGTTCAATCGCGTGGCAAGGCGTAACGCAGGACCCGCAGGTCTTCCTCCTCGGCGGTGACTTCGAGAACCTGGTTGACGAGATCGGCGTCCGCCTCGAGGTCGGCGAGGGCTTGCTCGAACAGCTCGACTTGCATGTCGAGGTCCATGCCAGTCGATCCGTTCAGGCAGACCAGACCGGCATGGATGGCGACGTCAGCGTATTGCCCTTTTGTCCCCGGTTCGTCTTTCGGACCGCGAAAGTCGACCGAGTTTTTGGTTACGAACGTCCAATCACCATCGACGATGATGGTCTTGAGCTCCCAATCCTTGCGGCCGCTGAGCTTCATCCAGACGATGTGGCTACTTTCACCGTATCCGCGCTCAATGGCCAATTTGGCAAGCTCCGGACTCAGACACTCATCGATCAGAAACTTCATCCCGACTTCTTGCTCCGTGGGACACGGCGGTCGCTGACGATGACAGCCCCCTCAGGCAGCTGGGCTGTCGCGCGCGGGCGCCCGCGCGGCGGCGTCGCCTCGGCGTAGACAGCGGCCAGCTCGACCTGCTCCTCGGTGAGGCCAGGATAGGCCTCAAGGAGGCGCGTCGGCGTGGCGCCGGCGGCAAGCGCCGCAGCGACGTCGTAGACAGGAATGCGGGTCCCCCTGATGACGGGCGCGCCACCGAGGACATCGGGCGAGGACGTCACCATATCACGCGCGGCAGTCAGCACGTCCAAGCGCTCCAGCGTCCTGCGCAGGAAGGGTGCAAGGTCGATTGTCAGGAAGTCGTTGCGCACGGTCCAATCTTTGCGCAGCAATGTCACCCAAGCCTCGGCACGAGCGGCCAGCAGCTTTGGCTCGGCCTGCCGGATCGCATGCAGCCGCTCTTCCGATGTCAGCTGTCTGGCGCTGTCGAAGTAGAACGAGATCAGCGAGCAGGCGCTGGCGAGGACCTGGCGGCCATTGTCGAGCGAGATGAAGGCGTCCGAGAGGATATGTTCATCGATCGCGCGGTTGACGTCGCGCAGGTTGACCCGCGCGACAACCGCGGCCTCGGTCGGCTTGAGCAATTCCGCTGCTGCGGCCATGATCGCACCTCTGAAAAAGTTTCCGATCGATCGGAATATATAGTTTCAGGAGGCGAATTTCAAGGCTCGACCCGCTGGACGCCAGGCCCGCCTGTTGATGCCGATCGTCGAGCCAAGGCCCGTCCGCGCATCGAGATCATCGATCGCACCCGCCGCCAACCCGATCGCGACTGGAACGACCTGGCTCGCAGGCCGGCGACATCCTCGATCCCGCCCTCGCCATCACGCCGCGGCGACGAGCGGAGCGCTCCAGTTGAACGCGCGGTGCATCGGCCGACGCTTTTGGCCATCCCCCACCCGCGTGACGAGGGCAGCGGACAAATCCTGTCGAGGTCCCGGGCCTCAGATCGTGCATCCCGCTCTGCATCGCCGCGCCGCAACCTTGCGATGATGTGCTTGACCCAGTTGGCCCAGTCCCGCTTTTCCCGTTTCCTCGTTGAACCGCCGTTTCGGCGCCGAGAGCCGGAGTTCAAGCCCGCCTCGACCAAGCCGACGACCATCGGTTCTTCTCAGAAAATGCCGGGCCTTTTCTCTGCATCGCCTGGAGTGCCATGCACCGTTGCAACGATGGCCTGGTCTAGCGCCGTCGAAGCGGCTTCGGCCCCTGCGACGGAGAATTGTCCCCTTCCGCCTGCGGCGGCAATTCCCCGCGGCCGTTCGCTACGCTCACTCCAAAATTCCCCGTCGCGGGCGGGGCGCAGCGCTGCGCTCGCCCGCGGCGGCCTAACGGCCTTTGCGGCTTCCGTCGCTTCTTCCCGGCGCTTTGAGACCGCTATCGCAACAGTGCGATGTCCCAAACGATGGAGAGAACGATGACCCAGCTTTGTGAAGTGAACCAGATCGGCCGCGTCGGCAAAATCAAGGAAGTCGGCCAGAACCTCATGATCTCAATCGCCTCGAACGCCTGCTACAAGAAGGACGGCGAATGGGTGGACCGGGTCAACTGGGTCGAGCACACGATCTTCGCCCGGCAGGACGGCATGCTGAAGTGGGCGAAACTATGCCGTTGCTCTCGCGCGATCGCGGCAACCACGACAGTTGGCTTCTTCCTTGCAGCGCTTAAAATGCGATATCGCTTGCAGATTCGAAGCTGCGCCTTCCAGGCAATATCCCGAATTGCCTTAGCGGCAAACAAGGACGATGTGGCTTGGTTCCACGTTGCGCAGCGCCAAGTCAGTGAATTCGGATAGAAACTGGATATCCGTCGATCGGTTGGGTTTGCTGCCTCCTGCGGAATATCTTCAGTCTTTGGCCGGAAGTTGCAGAAAGGGGCCGTCGGCGCGATTTCAGGGCCTTTAGGCTATGCGCATTACTGGACCAATCGCCTATATTGCTCTTTACGTTGCGCTGTACGCTGCGTTCGGCGCGGCTTCACCATACTGGCCAAAATTTTTCGAGACGAGAGCTCTAACGCCTCAGCAGATCGGTTCAATTCTGGCTGCTGCAATCTTAGTGCGCCTTGTCTCTGGCCCCTGTGTTGGAAGGCTCGCTGATGTCTTCGGCTCATTGCGCCTTGTATTCGCGAGCTGTGCTGCGTTGGCAGCGGGAATGGCACTTGCTTTGATCTGGGCAGATAGATTCTGGCTATTGCTTCTTCTAACGCTGGCCCAGGCTGCGGCACTTGCTCCCACCACCTCGATTGCTGACGCTTTGTCGGTGAATGCAGCGAAGCCTCAGATAGCTGGAAAGCCCTTTGAGTATGGTTGGATACGGGGCTCTGCGTCGGCGGCCTTCGTTTTGGGTACGCTGCTCGTTGGACAACTCATAGGTCCTGGTGACCTTACGCCAATCATCTGGATCAATGCCACGCTGCTGATCGCGGCGGCTTGCGCCACAGCGTTGGTGCCCGCTGTGACTACCCAAGCCACTCCAAACACGGAGCAGTCGCTTGCCGCGGGTAAGGTGCACGGACTTTTCTCGATCCGGCGGTTTCGGATCCTTATTTTTGTTTCGGCTCTGGTCTATGGGAGCCACGCAATACACGATGCGTTTGCTGTGATCCGGTGGAGCAATGCTGGAATAGGCACTTCCGTCATCAGCATCCTGTGGTCGGAAGCGGTGGCTGCAGAAGTGTTCGTATTCTTTCTCGTTGGTCCAGCATTGATCGACCGGTTTGGCGTGCATGGGGCGGCGACCCTGGCTGCCGCGGCCGGAATCATACGCTGGTTGATTGCTGGCGTGACGACCTCTGTCGTGCTTCTCTCAATAATTCAGCCCTTACACGGATTGACCTTCGCGTTGCTTCATCTCGCTTGCATGCGCATGATGGGAAAGCTTGTCCCAATAAGGCTGGCCGCAACGGCCCAGGCCCTCTATGCGTTTAGTTCAGGCGTCGTTACTGCCGCACTGACTTCGTTGTCTGGTATCCTCTACGCTCAATATGCAGGAGCCGCATTCTTCCCGATGGCGGCTCTCTGTGTCGTAGCGCTCCCATTTGCGTGGTTCGGCTTCGTCGGTGAGGGGAGGGACCGATGCGTCAGCTTTCTTTGATGCTGAACCAACGAGCGGGTTGCTGCGATCGAGGACGGTATCGGTGGGCCGGTCTTCGAGTTTTGTTCCTGACGACAGGCCGACGCACTGGGTCTCCGGCTTTAGATCTTGACAGAACGACGCTCGGCTGCGGACCCGAGAGTCCACTTCCAGTGTCAAGCCTCGCCTCGAGGCGGCGCCAGCGGCCTCGGCGCGTCGCGCACTGGGGGCGGGCGACCGGTGGTGAAGCAGATCCGGATGGATCCGGAACGACGATGTACGTTGGCGGATATCCATCGCTCGCCACCAACAGGCGCTGCGGGCGATCGCCGGGGTGGCGCCCGAACGCACGCCGATCTTCCATTGGTCGGACATCGAGCGTGACGGCACGCGGATCTTCCGTGTCATCGAGCGGGCCACTGGAGGAACTCGCGCCTGTCCTCCGTACTTGGACCCATGGTGCCTTCGACGCTCCGGGTCGAGGATTACCTGCTTGAGGAGTACATGCGTCACAGCCATCACGATCGGCACCCGCGCCACCTGTTCGCGTCCGTTGCAAACAAGGCCTCGCAGGCCGCAGGACGCGCCTCCACCTTCGTTTTGGCTTGCGCGGTGGTCCTCGTCTGGGCCGTCACCGGACCTCTCTTCCACTTCTCCGACAAGTGGCAGCTCGTCATCAATACCGGCACGACTATCGTGACCTTTCTGATGGTCTTCCTGATACAGAACTCACAGAACCGGGATAGCGCCGCCATACAGGTAAAGCTGGACGAACTGATTCGAACCGGCACCGTCCAGAATTCGTTCGTCGGCATCGAGCATCTCTCAGCGGACGAGCTGGAGGAGCTGCGGGCCCGCAGCGAGGAACGGGCGAAGGCGGTCGCGGCCGAAATAGAAGCGAACGCAGAGGCGGCGCGCGCGAGTCCCACAACGAAGCCGCCGGCTAGGGCACGCTGTGCTCCTGAGCCGATCGGGTCGGGCCGCTCCGGAACGTGAGACACTCACGTGCGCGTGCGGACGATGAGGCGCAGCCACGAAGCTGGTACGATGATCGAATCGAAAACCTCGCTAGTGAATACCCCACGTGCGGCGCATGGCCGATGGCCCGCCGAAAGCGGCCTATCTCCCCAACATGCGCCAAGTGTGGCTCGTATGTTTGCTTCTGGCCCGTCGTCCGAAGGCTGCAATTTCCGCTTTTGGGAGGGAAGTCGACCAAGATCAAGCGGGCCGCCGGGTTCGGTTTGTGAGACCCGAAGCGGCTATATTGGGACAGGTCCACTGTCTCGTACCTCAACGGGGCGTTCGCACCCACCGCGACCGCTAAACGGTGTGGCTTCGGGCACTCGTTCCTGCCCCGAGAAAATCCGAAACATTCATTAAATTCGAATTGTTAAGGAACGGGCCTCAAGGGACCACGTTGCTGCCAAAAAATCGCATCGATCACCCAACAACCAACATCGATGGAGCAACAAAAATGGCCAATCCGCGTCCAGAGCAGAAGTCTATCCCAAACGTTGAGCAAACGATCCAGGGCACAGGAGAGAGAACCACTGAGCAAACGAGGCGTATCGGATTAGCTGCGGCCCAGGCCACCGAGGAAGTCGCCAAAGCCAGCGCCGGTCTGCTACAACAGAACGCCGAGATGCTGCAGAATAGCTGGCGCTTCGGAATGGAGATGACGACGGCGATATTGGGGCGCTCCACTGACCAAATTGGTCGGGCTTTCGGTCTGTCGGGAGACGAGGCGCAGCAAGCAACCGAACGGTCGGCGCGCAACGCTGAGACCATCCTGTACTCTGCGACGGCTGTCGTTAAAGGGATGGATGGAGTCGCTCGAGAGTATCGTGACTTTCTTCGCCAGCAGATTAACAGGAACATGGATCGCATGACCGAACTCATGCGTTGCCGCACGCCGCATGACGTCGCAGCCGTGCACAGCGATCTGGTGCGCGATACGATCGACAGTGCACTTCAGAGCAGTCGTCGGATGGCGGACGTATCGCTCAAGGTCGCTGACGATGCTGGCAAACATATAAGCCAGACTATCGAACGCATGGAGCGTGCAGCCTAAGCTATACAATCTACGAAGCTGACACATGAGCGGTTGAGAATGCCGCTCATGTGTCATTCATTTTTGCCGAGAGGGCTCCCGCAATGCGCGCACTTCGATTTCACTGTCCGTTCACTCGAAAAGAAATCCGGTGCATTGACTGCGAAGGTCAAGGGGAAGAGGGCGAAGCCGCGCTGTCTGTCCTTCGTGTTTGCGGCTGCACTTCGTCAGTTCGTCGACGGGCGAACTGTTGAGCGACGATTAGAGCCTTGGCAAATGCCAGCTACTTGCCGCCCGAGGTCGCCAAAATAGGATGGCGCCTATTGTGAAGGGTTTCGGATGCCGGCCGCTTGAGGGACGTCACCGCGTGCTCGGCGGCCGGCGTCCGAAAGCCTCCAAGGGAGATGCTATGGTGCGGGCGGCGGCGGTGAGGACGGTGAGGATATGGCATTCATTGGCGCTGATGTGAACCGATGGAGCACCCCATGCAGAAGTTGAACGACCTGAGCCGATCCCTCACAGCCCCTCAAACCGGACGGTACGCTGATCGCTGTGATCGAGATGAGCCTGTCGAGCTGGCTCGTTGCGGGGATTGTGCCTGGTGTCGAGCGCCAGCCGTCGAAGAAGCTTGAG
>NZ_JBUYWT010000095.1:0-16257 GCF_055264925.1 Bradyrhizobium sp. KZN70725 | reverse complement strand
TCGCCCGTTCGATTGTCGCCGCCGCGCACGCACCATCTCCGAATCTCGTCGGAGCCAATGAATCATGATCCTCGGTCGGCGGCGACCGCCTTTTTTCAACAGCCTGCTAGGGGCGGTCTATTCTTCGGCGTGGCCCTCTGCGACAGTGCTCCGGCACGAAGTATTGCGATAGGTCCTCGCCCCGGTGGTAGCCCTCGCCTACGACGCACGCAGTCCCGCTAGAAACGTATCAACGGTCATCCCCTGAATTGCGCCCGAGACCCGTCGTTTATCGTAGTCGTATTCAAACTGAAGAACCCAATCCCGTTCACCCGGCAAATTCTTCTTATCGACTCCGATATAGTTCGTTCGCTCGTTCCTGCCATAAGTGCCTTTCTGCCTATCCGTAGCGGCCTCAGGAACCCCTTCGATGTGACCAAAGTAGTCGCCCACTGTCCATGGAATCCGTGCGCCTGAGCTGTGAGCGTACCAATCGAGATACTGGTTTTGCTGCCATCGATCACGGCCCCCTCAGACTTCAATCAAGGCATAGGGTCGACCGGTGGGCTTTTCAATTGATCGGGCCACGTTGTAGACCCGTGCGCCTCCGGGTGTTCGGCCTTCATAGCGCCCCTGATGAGCATGGCCGTGCACCACCGCGCTCACTTTGAATCGATCAATCGTTTCGCCGAGACGTGACGAGCCAAGGAACGGAAGAATCTCCAGTGGCTCGCCTTCGACCGTATCGGGAATCGGCGCATAGTGAAGAACGACGACAGCCTGCTTGCTCGCCACAGCGCGCATCGCATTTTCCAGGCGTGTCGCTTCGTTGACGGCTTCGGCGACCAAGTCCTTGACGACGGCCTCGCCGAACGAAGCAAGCATGCGACGGCCGAAGCCGCCGATGAAGCCCTTCACCCCGACGAAGGCGACGCCGTTGATTTCATACGACTGCCCGTTGAGCAGGTGCATCCCGGCGCCCTTCAAAACGCGCTTTACGTCTTCAGTCTGGCCGGATTCGTAGTCGTGATTTCCGAGCACGCCGACAACGGGAATGGAGCAGGCACGCAAATCCTCTGCCAGAAGTTCCGCTTCGGACGGCTTGCCGAGGTCCGTGAGATCGCCGCAAAGGACAAGCACCTGGGCCTTGGTCGAGACCTCGGCAAAGAGCTCCCGGAAAGACAATGTACGGTCCTCCTTCATGTGGAGATCGCCAATGGCAGCGAAGGTGAACTTGTCAGGTTTTTCAGACATCGCGCTGCTCATTGCCCCCGCCTGCGTCGACAAACCCCCATTCCTCCACGGCCGGCTCATAATCGACCAGCGAAAACAGCCGGCCCCGACATATCTTCACGCGCGGAGGAGGAAGCTCGAGCTGCGTCTTCAGGCGGGCGACCAGTTCGTCCATCAGCCAGCGCGGCACGCAATCGCGCTCACTCGGATAGGCCCAGCGGAAGTTGAGTAGATGTGCCAGAAGCACCTCCCAATGCAACTCCATGTAGGCAAGCAGACGCAGCCAGTCTATCTGATCGTGCTGCTTGAGAATGACATGCGCGATGTCCGCGCCGTCGTAACGGTGCCGCAACTGGACGAAGGCCTTGGACCAGATCAACTCCGTCGGGGCGATGACGCGCGTCGGCGTGCCGAACACTTTGACGCGCGGCGCGGATTCGAACCACTGGTCGTTCACGGGAGCCATGCCATGCCAGAACGCGAAGATCACGTCGAAGAAGTGCTCGTCTTGGAAGACTTTGCCGAGCCAGCGTTCATCCTCGATTGCGACACTGTATCCGAGGTTCTGAAAGTGGTCGAGAATACGGGGATAGTCAGTCGGCTTGCACACGATATCGAGATCTTTGGTCGCGCGCACCACGCCGGTATAGGCGCTCAGCGCATACGTGCCTGCCAACAGAAACGGAAGATCGAGCTTCGCGAGCTCGCGCAAGGCCTGGGCGTAGAACAGCTCAGCGCGGGCCGATGGCGCAGTCGGCTCGGCGGCCGCATCGACCGTCCCTGTTGATCCAGCGGTCGTTCTGATCTCCTTCGCCATGGATAATCAATCGAAGCTCGTCAGCTTCGGCCACTAGGGTGCCTGTTCAACAATTGACCAGACAATGCAAGGTTCCTTTCGCCTATCCGGCGCGCCACCGACTTGAGAAGATCGGCTGCGAAATGCTCCCGAAGGAGCCCGCAAGGTCGGCGTCGACGACTTCCGAGCGACCACGGAACAGCAACGCCTGGCCCAATCTGAACATTAACAGTTCGGCGATAGCCGCGACCATCCGGGTTCCAGAACGTTAGTGCTCATCACCGCACTGTCCTTCCGTCATCGGTGATGAGAACGCCATGGCGCTCCCGCCCTTGCCGGAATCGGAAAAGGAGCGCCGTCATGAAAAGACGTGTTTTCAATCAAACACCGCCACCGAATGAGCACTTGGAAGAACAGGCCACACGTCTGCGTAAGGAAGCTCAGGATGTCCCGCCCGGGGTCGAGCGCAAGAAGCTAATCCGCCAGGCACGTAAGGCCGAAGCTGCTGCTCGCATGCAGGAATGGCTTTCCTCCTCCGGCCTACAGCCACCCAAATAGCGCCATGTCGCAACCCAAGACGGATCTCTCCAGAAGCACCGAGGAGGTAACAACATGAGGCTACACGTCCCCGACGAATTTTCCACCAAGTTGATCGACTGCAGTCCGATCATGGGCAACGCGATGCCACCCAGAGATCCGGAGGAAGAAGAGGACGAGGAGGAAGAAGAGGAAGAGAACCACGCCGATGAACTGCCGGTCGTGCGCGAGCCGGACGAAGAATGAGCGACGGAGCGAGAAAGCTCCGATTGCTCTTGCGAGGAGCAACATTGCCATCCATCTATCGTCAGCCCACGACAGCAGGGCCTCCGCGATATTCCTGGCCGAGATGTTGAGTCTTCCAGCCCCGAGGCACTGAGGACCATTTCAGCTCTGGGGCATCTCCGCCCTCCCCTCCGAATGAGGCAACTGAACGCCAGAGCTTCATGAAGTAGCGGAGACCGTGCTGATGATGGCGGAGCTCGGTGCCATCGCGGTGCGAAGGAAGCGAACGAATTCGCAGCCTATATTGCCCTTAGCTATTGCCCTTAGGGCGCGCGCTGCCGCGATCAAGATCGGCTAGCCGGATCGACCCCGGGTCGACAGTGGGTCGCGTTTTTGTGGCTCAAATGTCGACCCGGCATCGGCACAGAGACACACTGGGGGCTAGCAGGACGGGGGCACGATGCGTGGTCACCATCCAGCGAACGCGATCGTTGAAAATCGTAGTTTGCGTACAAAATCGTGGCCCGCAGTAGCGGGGGAGCGCAGCCGCCTTTCCCTCACCAGCCAAACCTGCGATATCTCATCCAATCGTTTTGAGGCAGTTCACCCGCTCAGCTCTTACACTCTTGGATATCCACGTCAAAGGTGACGAAGTATCGAGCGGAAGCGGCGGAATTCGCAGAAACGCCAAAATCGCGCATCTCCCACGCCCGACGGCCGATTAGCGAATCTTCTCAAGTTGCTGGTGGTGCTCGTTTGCCTGGGTGCCATTGTGCAGCGCCTGCTCGTACTGACTTACTGAACGGCGTGAATATTGCCGTCCAGATGTCCCCGGTTAGCCGACAGGATCGAAAGCCAGCTCTACGCGTTGACTTGTTGAGCCCAAATGGGAGGTCAACGATGATTAGCGACCGAGACCGACGGGCACCGACAGCTGCGGAACGCGATGCCCACAAGGCATTCAGAGCGGTCAAGGCGAAGGAAATTATGACCGACTACGCCAAAGCGCAAAAAGCGTTCCACGATAACCGGGAGCGTCTAAAGGCAGAACGGCTGGCGCGGGAGGCTGAAGCGGCCAACCGCACCAGAGGTTGAGCGTCCATCCGATGACCGCAGAGGACCAAGCTTAGCCTGCAACGATAGCGGCAAGCGCGGTGTCGGCGCCCGGCTGAACGTCCGGAGATCGGTCGGCGGCATGAGATGTCGAGTGCCTCTGCCTCCACTTTGGCGACCCAGAACGAATCACGGCTGCCGGCGCTTGAATCCGTAGCTCTGAACTGAGGAGGCGGAGAATGTTCCTGTTGGGACTTGGTGCGCTGCTCGTTCTCGGTGGAGTATTGTACATGGCGCGCGCCGCTATTTGGCGCGGATCACTTAGTCGACCGGCCGGTGACACTCTCGAGCCGTCACATCGCGGCTTAGGATTCTTAGGGGTCGAAGCGAACTGGCCGGGCATGCTCCTGATGGCAATCGGCGCAGTTTTGCTATTGGCGGGGGCCAGCTTCTGGTAGGCACCTCCGACATGCAGCGCCCCCATCTAGCGGAGGAGCTTGGCGGGTCCGCCTGCTCCCCGGGCTTTCAACCGGGCCGGTAAAGCTCGGTGGGGACAAGGGGAAATCTGCACCCCCTTTCATCGCTGGATTCCGGTCATAAGAGGCCATTCGGGTGCCCTAATTCGTCAGCTCGATTGTCCTAACTAAAAGCTCATGTCGGGCGAGCCAATGGCGTACGGCACCATGGCATCGATGCTTCACCCGCAACGACTGCCCCAAAGCCACCGTCCAATTCGCTGTCACGCCCCCGTCCGAGCGAGCAGCGGAACGCCGCCAGTACGTCCCGAAACGCCGCAACAGACCAGCGAGAAGAAAAACTGCAGCCAGAGCGGATTGGACAGCTTCCTGCGGTCAATCACTCCAAAATCGCGCTGCGCTACATAAGCTCCATGAAAAACGCCCCCGACACCGGCGGCGCGCCGGAGGTCGCCATTCTAACTCCCGACCGGGTTGGGGACGTAAGAGCCGGGAGCTAGGTAGACTATCTCCGACAAAGCCACTCGCTCCTTCACCCTTCGGTGGACACCGGGCTCATAGGGATTAGTCCCAAGCGCGGCGATCACTCTTCGTTACGACACGGCGTGCTTTTCTGCGGTGTCATTCGAGCGGTAGAATAAGCGACTGCAACGACTTATTGACCTGCCCGCAACCTGTTCGTCCCTTGAGAGGCAGAATCGGAGTTGAGCTGGCCATGGCCACCGCGGTCGTCGATCGGTTCGTGAATTGGGCCAGATTGGCGTCCGATGACCACTCCACATAACCAACGACCGCAAAGGCAAGCGCTGTTACGATAAGAATGCCGACCACCGAAGCGGTGGCTGTTCCCGACCAGCTTTCGCTATTGAATAATGGCATCGCGATTCTCCGACACCGAGGTTTGCTCGTCGTTAGATCGACTCGCGATTTTCAAATGTGAATGGCCTCACGGCATCTGTGCGGGCCGCTTGCCTGGCCTGTAGCAGCCAGTGCCGGAATCGAATCACGGCCGATTCGTTACGTCAATGGATATCCGGTTTTCACCCACGGCCAGGCCGTGTACCCATAAACCCGGCGGCGTGATGCGACTAAAGCAATGTCTGCTTTGCCCCAATAGCGACCGACTTCGTGCGGCAGCGCAATATGTCGCGATGGGGCCCAAAAGCGGAAATCCGACTGATGGTAAAGCGAGTAAGGATCATCTTCGTCCCAAACGGCAGATGGCCAGCACAAACTGCATAGGACAGCATCTTTGTCCAATCGCACCGGGCCAGAGGTGGAGAGCCAGCGAGTGACTGGAGCGCCAAGCGCGCTTTTTTCAATTGCTGGCCGTCGGAGCAATCTCGATTTAGAGTCGTGGCGTCCCGCTGCTACCTGGAGGCGAGCATGAAGATCCGGACTGTCTGCGGCGCTTTGATCGTTGGCGGATTGGTTACGGCTGTCGCCGCAATCCCGTCACTGGCCCAGTCAAGCGGCCAGGGCACGCCCACGCCAAAGCAATCCGTCACACCTGCAACCGGGAGCGCGACACCTAACAGAAATACAAACCCGACGAAGCATCGCCACTGGCGTCATCGCGGCGGTCGTCATCCGCACTATGGCAGCCGTCCTGTTCGCACTTAGGGCGAGCTTCGATATCGGGTGTTTGCCGTCCCGCGCGTTGATCGATCGATGAGCGATACCGACGTCTTGCGCACAGCCCCCTCGAGGCCATTGCGCCCGCTAAGGCGACCACCTCTTCATCGGGCGAGCATGAGCATGAGCACAACAGCGAATGCGAACACGGCCAATGAGCTGCGGCCTTGGCACGCGACACCTCAACACGAGGTCATTAGGCGGCTGGCTACCAGTGGCGAAAACGGGCTTGACCCGGCTGAGGCAGCGGCCCGACTTCGAAAATACGGGCCGAACCGTTTGCCGGAAGGCAGAAAACGGGGCCCATTTGCCAGGCTTCTCGCGCAGTTCAACAACATCCTGGTCTATGTGCTGCTCGCCGCAGGATTCACCAAGCTGATGCTGAACCTATGGGTCGACGCGGCAATCATATTTGGCGTCGTCGTTCTCAACGCGCTCCTCGGGTTCATTCAGGAGGGTAAGGCCGAGAAGGCACTGGATTCCATCCGCAACATGCTGTCCGCCGAAGCGCGGACGGTACGCGGTGGAGAGACCCGCATGATTCCCGCGGAGCAGGTCGTTCCGGGGGACGTCGTGCTCCTGGAGTCAGGCGACAAGATTCCAGCGGATCTACGCCTTTTCGAGACGAAGAACTTGCGGACCGAAGAGGCGGCCCTCACTGGCGAATCGGTGCCGGCGGAAAAGAGCGTCGACGTGGTGTCTGCGAACGCGACAGTCGGGGATCGCGAATGCATGGCATTTTCCGGCACCATGGTCGTATCCGGTCGCGCGGCCGGATTGGTCGTCGCGACCGGCAGTGAGACGGAACTTGGTCGTATCAACCAGTTGCTTGCCGATGTCAGCCCTCTAGAGACTCCGCTGCTGCGCCAAATCAAAAAATTCGGCTACGCCATCACCATGGCGATCGGGGTGATCAGCGTCCTGATCTTCGCCTACGGCAAGTGGGTGAAGGGTATCGACTTTGTGGAGCTGTTCCAGGCGGTCGTCGGCATCGCCGTATCGCTCATCCCGGAAGGACTGCCTGCACTCATCACGATCACCCTGGCCATCGGCGTCCAGCGCATGGCCCAGCGCAATGCCATTATCCGCCGGTTACCCGCAGTCGAGACACTCGGCTCGGTGTCGCGGATTTGCTCGGACAAGACGGGTACGCTGACGCTCATGGAGATGATGGTGGTTTCCGCCGTCACAGCTAATTCCGCGTATCAAGTCACGGGCGATGGCTATTCTCCGGAGGGGGAAATCAGAAAGGACGGACAGCCCGCGGGCAAGGACGCCGTGCTTGCGCTGATGGGCCGGGTCTCCGTGCTTTGCAACGATGCGGAATTGTTCAAGGAGGAAAGCACCTGGAAGGTGGAGGGCGATCCGACTGAAGGCGCGCTCTATCCATTCGCGGCCAAGCTCGGTCTGGATCGGCAGACGGAGCAGGCTGCATCTCCGCGCATCGACGTCATTCCGTTCGAATCCGAACACAAGTTCATGGCGACGCTCCAAAGAACCGCGGGCGGAGAGCAAGTCCTGCTCGTCAAAGGCGCCCCCGAAGTGATCATCGAGCACTGTGATCGCCAGCAGACAGGCGACGGCCAGTCGAGCCCGCTTGACCGCGAGCACTTCCTCACACAATCGGACAGGCTTGCGGCCCAAGGCGAACGTGTGCTGGCACTCGCCTGGCTGCAGAATCCGAATCTGAAGGCTGGTGCTCTCACTGCGACCGACCTGCCAAGGACGCTGGTCTTGCTCGGCCTGATCGGCCTGCTGGACCCGCCGCGAAAAGAGGCAATCGAAGCCGTCAAGGAGTGCCACGGTGGCGGCATCCGGGTCACCATGATCACCGGTGACCACAAGATCACCGCCGCCGCCATCGCCAAGATGCTTGGGCTCGGCGACGGAAGGACCGCGATCACGGGCGCCGAAATCGAGGACATGGACACCGCGACGTTGCAGGAATGCGTCCGCGCCGTTGACGTCTTCGCGCGCGCCAGCCCCGAACACAAGCTACGCTTGGTGAAAGCGATCCAGGCCAACGGTCAAATTGTGGCGATGACAGGCGATGGTGTGAACGACGCTCCCTCTCTCAAGAAGGCCGACATCGGGGTTGCGATGGGTATCAAAGGCACCGAGGTCACGAAGGAGGCCGCCGAAATGATCCTGGCCGACGACAATTTCGCCTCGATCTCGGCGGCGGTGAAGGAGGGGCGCACTGTCTACAACAACATCGAGAAGGCCATGCTATTCCTGCTGCCCACCAACGTCGCGCAGGCGCTGGTCATTGCGGCGGCAATCTTGGTCGGGTTCACGATGCCGATCACGGCCCCACAGGTACTCTGGGTCAATATGGTAACTTCGGTCGCGCTTGGCCTGGTCATCTCCTTCGAGCCGCACGAGATCGATGTGATGCAGCGGTCCCCGCGGGCAGTTGATCGCCCGATCGTGACCGGCTTCGGGATTTGGCGGATCATCTTTGTCGGCTCGGCGCTGCTTGCCTACACCTTGCTCGCGTTCTTCTGGATGAAGGCGCAAGGCGCATCGGAAGGGCTTGCCCGAACGGTGGCCGTCAATGCCATCACAATCGGCCAAGTGTTCTATTTGCTGAATAGCCGCTACCTGCTCGATTCGTCGCTCTCCTTGAAGGCGCATATGGGCAACACGTATTTGCCGCTCGGCATCATTGCCGTCGTGATCCTGCAACTGATTTTCACCTACGCACCACCGGTCCAGGCAATGTTTGGCAACGAAGCCATCCCGCTTTGGGTGTGGCCCTGGCTTCTTTCGGGCGGGATTCTGCTCTTCCTTGTCGTGGAGGCGGAGAAGCTTGTCATTCGCTCGTCGGGCATTCTGCGGAAAGCTGTTGTCGCCGCGGAAGCCGGCGCGTGAACCTCTCTCTTTCGCACGATTGCGCGCGTGGTTCGATCTCTTGCCGAGCTACGTTCGAGATTGGAAACTAGGCTTCCCGCGCAAGCTGCGCACGAGCCGCCGCCAGCTCCTTCTTCTGCTCCGGGCTCACCTTGGGATATGCAAGGTCGAGCTTCTCGACAGCCTCCACGATCGCCGCGGCGACGACAAGACGGGTGAACCACTTGTTGTCGGCCGGCACCACGTACCACGGCGCCTGCTCCGATGCAGTGGCCGCGATCGCCGCCTCGAACGCGCTCATATAGTCGCGCCAGAACTTGCGCTCGTGCACGTCCGATGGAGAGAACTTCCAATTCTTCTCTGGATTTTCGAGGCGCTTCATGAAGCGCTTTTTCTGCTCTTCGCGCGACACATGCAGGAAGAACTTGAGGATGATTATGCCCTGCCGGGTAAGGTAATCCTCGAAGTGTGCAATGTCCGCGAGCCGCTCGTCCCAGATCCGCGTGCCCATGAACGACGGCGGCAGCCTCTGCCGCTTCAAGATTTCCTCGTGAACGCGCACAACGAGGACCTCCTCGTAGTAGGAACGATTGAAGATTCCGATTCGACCACGCTCCGGCAGCCGCGTGACGTAGCGCCACATGAAGTCATGTGCGAGATCCTCCCGTGAGGGCTGCTTGAACGAAAAGACCTGGCAGCCCTGCGGATTCACCCCCGACATGACGTGCTTGATCGTGCCGTCTTTGCCAGCCGCATCCATGGCCTGGAACAAGAGGAGCAACGACCAACGGTCCTGGGCATAGAGCATGTCCTGTTCTTCTGCGAGCCACCGAGTGCCGCGTTGAAGAAGGTCGGCAGCCTCGTCCTTTTCCATGTTCAGACCGCGCGTGTCGCCGGGGTCGAAGTCCTTCAGCTGAAAGCCCTTGCCGCTGGAAATGCGGAACGGGTGGATATACTTCTGGATCTGGTCGAGAATCTCTTTTCTCGGCATGAAGTGTCCTCCCTTCTTAAGACAGAGATTGGGACGGAGACATTCTCGCGAGACAGAGACAATCTCGCGCTGTCTGTTCAATGGCCCCGCCTCGGTGGGCCGTGCCCTATCCTATCATGCCGACCGGGCTCCGTGTGCCGCGGCCTGATCGCCGCGCGGCCGCAGTGCAGCGTGTGGAGCCCGGCTTCGCAATGCTCGCGATTAGTTAGCACTACTTTGGCAGATTGTGTTTTCGCCGCTGTTTTTCACGGATTTGCTTTCGGCAATATGGGCACTGCTGAGACGGCGGCCGAAGGATGAGATCGACGATGGCGTGACGTACGGCTGGCATGGTTGGCTGAGGCGGAGGCCCGTTGATTCTTTTTTTCCGCCCCGCGTATGCGAGGCGACGATGTTGCAGGAAGGCGTAGGCAATCATTGTCATCAAGGCGTGGCGATGAAGACCTTGCCATGATCGCCCTTCGAAGTGATCAAGTCCAAGTTCCTCCTTCAACTGCTGATGCGCCTGCTCACAAATCCACCGTGCAATTCGCCCGGCCGATAGTCGGGCAGACGTCCGGCCGGAATGATCGAGAGCAGCGCCAGACCGGCCAGGATCAAAAGACCGATCTTCAAAGCGCGCTGTCGAGATTCCGTGTTGATCCGCACGGCTTCGGCGACCTGCCCCGGCGTTGCTGTGGTGCCGGACAATACGGCCTGCAGCCGATCATTGCTGACGAAGTTTATGCTATCGAGATCGACCTGCGCTCGGGCGTCAGCTTCGGGCTCGCCGCGATGCTGCCGAGCGCAATCGCGCTCAGGAGGCCAACCAGCAATGCGCCGGCTGTGGCCGTTCCGACGGCGGAAGCGAGATTTTGTGTGGTGCCGCGCAGCGGTCCGACGTCGCTCGCGGGTGACCAGCGAACCCTGCCCGATACCGAAAATGATCAGGCCGAGCAGCACCGGCCACTCGTTCCAGTTATTGCGGACGACGAAGGCCAGCCACACCAGCGCAATGGCGCAGAGCGTGAAGCCGTAGCGGCCGATCTGGCGCGGCGTCAGACGGCCGTAAAGCCGCACGATCAGCATCGCGGCGAAGAAGACCGTGAGGTTGAACGGCATCATCGCGATCGCGGTCGCAATCGCCGTGCGGCCCTGCACGATCTGGATGTACAGCGGGACTGTGAAATTGAGGGAGGCCTCGAGCGCGACGACGGCGAACATCGCATATACCGCGGCGCGTTCCTGGACCGACTCGAGGACCTCAAGAGAAAGCAGCGGGGTCTTTTGACCTCGCACACCAGCGCGAAGACGAACGGCTTGGACACGCTCATTCGTAGTCGGTATCTCCGGCGGCGTAGATTTGCCCGCTGGTAGCAGCAATGCACACGCCGAACAGGTCGCTCGGCGCTCGCTCGAGCGCCGGGTAGACCTTGGAGTTCTCGCCGTCATTGTTCGATCGAAAGCGGGCGTGCCCTTCGCGCACGAGGTCCTGCACCGTCTCGGCTTCAGGCAGATGCCCGGTCGATATGTAAGGCCAGTGCGCGTGCTTAGGCGGCGAGAGCGTCTCCATCACGTCAGATCCTGTCAGGCAATGGCCGGGCTCCCGGCCGACCCGGCACCCTGTCGGGAAGCGGTCGTGGACGCTGGATTCCCGGCCGGCCCGGCTTCGGCGGACGAGCCACCGGGCGGCCTGGGTGCCGCCATCCATGCCAGCCGGCAGGACCACCCCAGCCCTGGCCGCGCCGCCAGTCAAAGCCACACCGATACCAGCCCGCGCCGCGCCACCCGCGGGTGTACCAACAGTAGCGGTGGCCTCTCCAGCGGAATTGGACAGTCTCAGCAAGCCCAAGCTCATCGGCGGCCTCATGCAGGCCGAGCGGTCCTCCGATAATTGCGGCATGCGAGCGACTGCCCGTCGTTGTCACCACCGCCAACGCAGCCGCGAGAGCGAGCATCCAAAAAATCGATTTCCGCATGATTTCCACCTTGGTTCTTGACCGCCCAGGAAGAGAACTCGCCAAACGGAGCTCGGCCAACCCTTTCGCACGCGAAACTGCGCAACC
Source organism: Bradyrhizobium sp. KZN70725 (assembly GCF_055264925.1). Lineage (NCBI taxonomy): Bacteria > Pseudomonadati > Pseudomonadota > Alphaproteobacteria > Hyphomicrobiales > Nitrobacteraceae > Bradyrhizobium > Bradyrhizobium sp. KZN70725. Next base: position 4,434 of record NZ_JBUYWT010000095.1, on the reverse strand, counting down.
ATCTTTACCGCTCGCGCGCTGACCCGGCGTCCCGGAGAAATGTCGAGCGACTGCTGCGACGGCGAAGACTGCCGCGGCGTTGAGCTCCAACCCTAGGCTTTGCCTCACACGCCTAGGCAGCCTTGGCCTGAGTAGCCACGGCAAGGGTGTCGCGCAGATGTTGTTCTTTCTTTTCGTCGAGAGAGGTTTTCAGGACGGTCCCTCCCGCATCCTTGATTTCGTTGAGGACCTTGTCTGCAGTCATGCTCTTGATCAGCAGGAACAGAACGGCATCTCCCGATTTCACCTTCGAGCTGAGGTCCTTCATGAACTGATCGTTAATACCGAAATCGGTCAGCGCGCCGCCCAGTGCGCCGGCGCCGGCACCAAGCGCCACGCCAATGAGGGGATTAAGGAACACGATTCCGAACAGCAGTCCCCAGAAGCTTCCTCCTGCGGCACCCGCCATGGTGGTGTTCACGAGTTGATTGAGTTTGACCGTTTCGCCGGTCTTGACCGCGATCACGGCATCTTGGATCGCGATCAGATACTCTTTCTGGAGCTCGAGGATTTTCTGCCGAACTTCTTCTGCTTTGGCTTCGGATGGATACACAATCGCGACTAGATCCGACATGGAGCTCTCCCGCAACGATGTGATGTCCCGCCCCTTCACGCACTCTGATGTGAGCCCAAAATCTAACACAGAACTGATAAATCCGGCGCCGCCTCAAACGCCGACCGCCCATTCACAATTAAGAGATGTGACCCTCTCACCGCAGTTTGAGTAAGCCCAACTGTCATATGCGGGGATGGAGCTGGTGCGAGCGTCCAGATGCGCGAATTTGCGCGAAAAACGCAGCCCCGCGTGCAGTAACATGCGACCCGGGTCTAGCCTCGGGGCGCAAGCATGATAGTTTAGTGCTGCAGAGCGGGAGATTTATCATGGCCGCGTACACTGCTGACAGCTCGACGCTACTACTGAAGAAGTTCGGGGGATTGGTCCTGATCGTTCGGCGTCCTCGGTATCGCGATCGGGTTCGAGTCCGGTTCAAACGGATGTCTTGTCGCCGGAATTATCGCGCTTGCCCTTGGCATGGGTCTCCTTCTGCTGAAGATCATCCGACGTAACGCCACGTAGCCTCTAGCCGCGACCGACAAGATGGGCTGCAGAGCGCCAAGCGTGATGCGAGAGCGCTTCGATGTTTCGGACCGCTTCGACGCGAGTGAGCGCCGCGTCGGCGGTGAGTGTTGCATTGGCGACTGCCCCGACAGTCGAACTGCGGTGAGTGCGCAACACGCCCCGAAGTTGTGTCGTACAATGCTCCAACTCGGCCAGGGCCTGGTCAGTCGAGGTCACGCGCCGACCGACGTCGGCGCGGAGTTCGGCTTCGATGACTTGCGGCGAGTCAGTGGTGCGGGGCAAGCCCGCCACCTCCTGCGCAATCGTGGCGGCGCTTCGCATCGCTTCCATGCACAGCTCCGCAGCGCGGATTTCCTCCGGTCCGCCATTCTTCGAATTGGCGTGAATTCCTGCCTTCGCGATTTCCGTCAGTCGAGACGTGTGGTCGAGTGCGTGCAATGTGCTCGTGCGCCGCCGTTGCTCGTCGCCAGTCTCAGATGGTCCCCTGACGTCGGATAAAAATGTTCGCGCCTGACGCAGGGCATCGGCCGCGTCTTGTACCGATGCCGCCTCCCCAAGACGTATTGGCTCAGCGCGGCCGGCCAATGCCGCCTCGATCGAACCACATAGCTTTGCGAGCACACGCGCGATCGTTCGACGCACCGCTTCCACCGCGACGACAGGTGTAGCCAGGGCCGAGGTATCGAGGCATCGCGTGAGCGGCGAGCCACGCTCCGGCAAAATGCGCTCGACTAGTCGCGTGAACCAGTCGACCAGAGGCAATAGGACCGCGACCCCGACGACGTTGTACGCGGTGTGATACCCAGCCAGCAGTGTGACGCCGTCGATACTGTTTGAGCTACGCACGAGCAGAGGGATGACGACGGGAAAGAACATCAGCGCGATGATGGCGGCGACAAGCTTGAAAAGGACATAGGCGATGGCGAGCCGCTTGGCGGTGGTACTCGCACCAATCGCCGCCAATGCGGAACTCGTCGCCGTCCCGATATTTTGGCCGATGATCAGCGCACAGCCCTGGTCCAACCCGATCGCACCGGCGTAGTAGGCGGATAACGTAACCGCGACCGCTGCGGTTGACGACTGCATCAGCGCGGTCATCACCAGCCCGGCCCCCACCAACGCCAGCACGCCCAGCAGGCCCGACCACCACTGGGCTTCGGGACCAGCAAGCACTGCAGGCAAGTCCGCCGGATGCAATCGTTCGGCTAGTCCGCCCATGCCTTGCTGCAGGGTGGTCAGCCCGAAAAGCACAAGCCCAAATCCTGCAACCGCGGCGCCGACCCCAGATATTCGTCCGCGCGTCAAAAGCTTGGTCAACGCACCAACGAAGATCATCGGCAGCGCGGCTGACGTGAGCGAGACACGCACGCCCACCAGCGCAACCAGCCAGCCCGTCGCGGTCGTGCCGACATTCGCGCCGAAGACGAGTCCCAACCCTTGCTGGAACGTCAACAAACCTGCGCTCACAAGTCCGATCGTCGTCATGGTTGTTGCACTAGAGGACTGCACCAGGAGCGTCACGATCGCGCCCCAGAAGGAGCCGAGCAGCGGAGTCGCTGCCGCCTTGGCGAGCACAGTGCGGAGGGCGGAGCCGGCCAGCAACTTCAAGCCGTCCGTCATCACGGTCATACCAAGCAGGAAGAGCCCCACGCCGCCGAGGGCCGAGATTGCGATAGACATGCGGGTCCCTGAGTGGATGACGATCAGGCCAGCTCGCGCGCTTTAACAAAGCTGTAGAGAGAAGACGGCCGAGCACTCCATTCGCTAGTGCACAACCAACACGGGCACGCTTCCGTCGACCAGGACCTCCGACGTTTGACTCCCCAACAACAGTTTTCTGAAGCCGCGACGCCCATGAGAGGACATGACGATCAGGTCGCAACCTCTGGACTTTGCTGTGTCGACAATCGCGGTGGCGGGGTGTGCATTAGGAACATGCAAGAGCTCGGCAGACATCCCGACCTTCGCGGCGATGGCCCGCGCTTCATCGAGGATTTTGGCCGCTCGTTCTTTTTTTGCCGCGTCAAAGCGATCAAATTCTTCCTGCGAGGGAAACCATCCCCCGGCGTGTCCGCTTCCATAGTCGACCGGCAGCGATTCCGTCACGGTGATGATTGTCACTTTGGCATTCAACGCCTTCGCCAGGGCGACGCCTTCCTTAATGCCTTTTCTCGCGACATCCGATCCATCCGTGCTCAAGAGAATGTTGGCATACATTCGCAAGCTCCCTTGATCGTCGAGCGTTTTATTTAGCTGATGATCTTCCAATATCGTTCGATCGTCGCGGTCCGTCTATGGCCTGCTGCATAGGACAGCATCCATGTCCCATAGGGGCTGTGCGGAGAGCCCACCGGGTACTGGGTTGCCACTTACCGATAAGCAGGTGTTCAGCCTACCGAACTCACTAATCTCGTCCTGGTGATTGACGCGACAAGAACCAAGCTGATCGCGCAGCGTTTATGCCGCACAACTCAAACTGGAGGTGGTCATGGTCAAGAAGCCGTTATTCGCTCTCGCTGTTGCAGCCGTGCTTGCCTTGGCTCCTACTGGGGTGTCCGCCCAACGTGGCTTTCACGGTGGATGGCACGGCGGCGGTTGGCATGGCGGCGGTTGGCGCGGGGGTGGCTGGGGTGCACCAGCGGTAGGAATAGGTATCGGCCTCGGGCTCGCCAGCGCGGCCGCATGGGGTCCTGGCTGGGGGTGGGGAGGACCTGGCTGGGGGCCCGGCTGGGGAGCGCCCGGTTGGAGTTACGCGGCGTATGGTGGTTGCACGCGATGGCGTCGGGTTTGGACCGGTTGGGGTTGGCGGCTCACGCCAGTGAACGTATGTTGGTGAGCCGCGTGACGGATGGACACGGCGGCTTGGCGATGTCGACGAGGGTCTCCGTGAGCCCATCCTGACGATCTTTGACGGCGAGCAGTTCGCGCGCGCGTTCGATGTTGCCGGCACAGGCGCCGCGCGCCAGCAGGCCGTAATGGCGGATGCGGTGGAAGCCCTTTGGCAGCACGTGGATGAGGAAGCGGCGGATGAACTCGTCTGTGGCGAGCGTCAAGCGTTTTTGACGGTCGCGGCCGTCGAGACGATAGTCTTTCCACCTGAAGGTGACACGGTGCTGGTCGAAGGCGATCAGGCGGCTATTGGCGATGGCGACGCGGTGTGTATAGCGCGAGAGATATGCCAGCACCGCCTCAGAGCCTGACTAAAAAATGGGTGAGTGATCTCAGTGGGGTGTGATTCCATCGGATTTGCAAAGATTCGAGGGAGAGCACGATGCCCTGGACCAAGATCACTCGGGAGCAATATCGGCGGGACG
>NZ_JBUYWT010000094.1:0-16582 GCF_055264925.1 Bradyrhizobium sp. KZN70725 | reverse complement strand
TGGCTCGCCTTAACACTTCAGCGTATCGCCAACGGCTGGCCGAGCAGCCAAATCGACGCGCTTATGCCATGGAACCACGCAGCCTGACGGCCTCAGCTTGCCGCTTACGCTCGGAGCGCTGCCCGTACAGTTCGCGTTTGAGCTTCTCGATCCGCAGCTCGAGATGCGCGACCAGCGCCTCGTTGTCCGACAGCTCCGCCTGCGCGCTGGCAGCCACCGCCTCAGCTCGCAGCCGCGCCTCACGCTCGGCCTGCAGCGCCGCCAGGGCACTCGCAAGGTCCGATGGAAGATCGTCCGGCTTCGATGTCATGAAGCCATTGAATCAGATCAAGCAGAAGATTCAAACTGTAAAACGGCTATCCGACCCGCGTCGGACGCTGGGTTTCTTGAGGGTTGCGCCAATCGATCCCGGACAACAGATAGCTCAACTGCGCCGGAGAGATCGTTACCGATTCACCGGCAACCGATGGCCAGATGAACTTTCCTCTCTCGAGTCTTTTGGTAAACAGGCATGCTCCCTGGCCATCGTGCCAGATCACTTTCACAAGATCACTGCGCCGACCGCGGAAGACGAACAGATGACCGCTGAGCGGGTCTTTGCGCAGCACCTCCTGCACTTGAAGTGCCAACGACGGAAAGCCTCTGCGCATATCCGTGTAGCCTGTCGCGAGCCACACTCGCACGCCGCTCGGAACCGGGATCATCGGCGCACCAGGGCATCGAGAACTCGTCGCAGCGCGTCTCCATCAACGTCACCATCGACCCGGATTCGGTGTCCGCTACCGAGATCAATCTCGATGATGCCCTGGCTCCTCCGTCGACGCGCCGGCGCCGTCGTCAATGGCGCTTCGGCCACATCCCGCGGCGGCACAGGCGGCCCAATCTCGACCGGCACTAACGGCGCTACACTCGTTTCACCGTGCTTGCAAAGCTCTTTGCGCCACCTGAAGAGCTGGCTCACATGAAGGCCGGCCATGCGAGCCACCTCGGAAACGGTGGCTCCGGGCTCGAGCGATGCTGCAACTAGCCGTTCCTTCTCATCCTGCGACCACCGACGCCGCCGCTCGACCGATGTGATCACCTCTGCCCGCGAAATCGTCATAGCGCTTCTCCTAGGATTACCCCTAGGACCTGCAGCGCTCGCGTCCGTCAAACAAGGCGGCCCTCAACGGAGGGATACGTTCTTCGCGCTCAATCTGCCGCAGGCCCGCGCGATTATCAAAGACGTCGCCGTCGTGACGGCAACCTGGCGCGAAACCGCTAAGACGGTCGGCGCCCGCACGGCCGAAATCAACCGCATGGCCAGCGCCTTCGAGCACGAGGATCTAAAACGGGCGCTGGCGCAATGACGAGAACGTTCCTTCACAGCTTCGAGCCAGCGACAGCGAGCCCCATCACCGGCGGCAGACAAAGCCCGAGGCAGCCGACATCTAGCGCTCGTCGCGACCTGCAAGGGCGATGCGGCGACCGCCTCGTTCGAGGCGAGCCATGTCAGGGACCCGGAAGCCGGCCACGCCATCCCTCGCCTCGGCGCCCTTCGCAGCCTGTCTCATGTCAACGTGCTGGCGCCGGGTGAGCGCCTCTCGACAAATGCAGTCACTGGCTGCTCGTATATCCGATCTGAAGGGTGCTTCGATCATCGCCTTCAGCTGCGATCGCCACATCGTCCCCTTGCAAGAACATGGCTTGCTCTCCCGCCGACAACTCCGCCCAAAACCCGTCGATTGCGGCAACAAATGATTTGCCTGACTCTGCTGTGATTTTGTTTACCTCAGCCGGAATGAATTCCCTCCCTCGGAAGCTTCGTGGCAGTCGGTTCCGGGCAGAACTCCTGACGATTTCGTCAAACGGAACGTCACCTATCGGATTGGCCAGCGTATGGGGCTTGGTGAACCAATGGACCGCGCCGTTTTGCTCGCGGCTTCCTAACAAGCAATCGTCAGCGTGCAGAACGAGCGCCGTCCCTGTGTTCGGTATATGGGCGAGCACGTAGCACGCGCTGTCCCGCGGAAATCGCCGAGATAAACTGAGATGAGTGCGGCGCAATTGCGCGCTGAGGCATTCTGCCGTTGCGGCTTGGTTTGTCGCGACGTACCGGTCTACGACATCGCGGATAATCTGGCGAGCAAGGTCACCGCTTGTTGGGCCAGAGGTTGAACTGTCGAGAAGGAGACATAACACGGCATCGGCGCGCACTCCGACTCCTCGGCAATCCCGGTTATCGCGCGTCCTCTTTCCTTGCTCACTGCGCCAGTTGATCCCCATTCCCCTCTCGCTCGCCAGCATCGCTCTGGCTTATGGCGACAAACCGCTCTCGCACAATATCGACCCGGCCTTCAGGTCCCTTGATATTGCCATCGAGAAAATGATCAAAATCCTCATTACCTAAGAGCGCTTTGAACTTCTCTGCAATGTAGCAACGAATATCATCGTCTGCGTTTTGGATTTCAGCCACGAGTTCCTCTCGACCGTCAACGACGAGAAGGATGTCCTCGATGTCACGGCTGCCTAAGAGATCATCGTTGCCGCGGCCGAGATATGCTTCCAACTTTGTCGCCACGAACAGTTCGGGCGTGAGGCGCTTGATGTTCAGTACCACATTCAGGGGACATGTGACCGCCGTTTCGATGCCTTTGGCGTACCAGCGATTGCTAAAGCCGAGAATGCTTTGATCATCCGGCATGAAATCGACTTGGAGGTCGCCGAGCCTCATGCGGCAAATGACCTCGTCTTCGGGAGATTCCACGAACCCCTTCTGACGCAACTGGTCTTGCAGTTGAGCCCATTGCGCATGTCCAACGAGATCAACGATGAGATCCACGTCATCGGTTGCCCGAACCCCTTCGAGCACGATCTCATCAGTAATGAAAAGGGCTGTTGTGCAACCGCCGACAAACACGAGCCGCTCGCGCAGTTCGTCTCCCAGAGACTGCGCGACCGTTTCCAACATGTGAAGCAATTGGCCTTTGATGGTGGTCATTTCTTGAGAAGCCTTTCCGATAGACGCTCGGCCGCGAGCCCAGCCTCCCTTTGATTTCCAAGCCTGACACCATCAATAAGGGCGAGATACTCATACAGGCGATCGTCTTTTTGGATGGCTTGTGGCACGCTTTTGAACAGCGGGTCTACCGCCTGCCCCATGTCTTTGCCTTTGGCGTACGGCCAAACGTAGATGTACTCGCCAGCGCTGATCAGAAGGTTCTTGAGTGGGGCGGCCGCAAAGGCGGTGGGGATGCCCCGGGTCATCGCACCCGGTTTTGCCGGGAAAACGAACTTTAGTCCGTGCACGACGAAATTATAGAGATTGCGGCGGTTGGGCTTGGCCTGACCGGATTCCCGATCTTTGACTGCAAGTCCCGACGAAACGCTCCGCTTGATCGAGGCATTAACCTCTGTCTTGCTGATACCCAGGGCCGATTCCAACCCGCGTACTGAGTACGGGTCATCGTTATGGGCAACCTCTCCGGGATGCGCATCGTCCTCATTTTTGGCCTGCTCGAGGCTCACGAGCTTCAACAATATAACAAGGTCTTGACTTTTCATGAAAATTCGCCGTCGTCCGCTGTCCTAGGACTGCGGACAGTCAACCACAGAGCGGTCGTTTCGATCAAGAATAGAATGTACCGCCCTGTGGCGCTACGAACGACGGGAGGCCTATTTACCAACTAATAGTAGCACCTTTGATCATTAGCGACTTCAAATTGTTTATACTTCAAGCTTGCCCTTGCTGACCAGCCGAATTCGTATAAGCGCCACGTGCCAGATATTCTATCGATCGCGGCCGAAGACATGCTGGCCACCAAGTGGAAAACTGCGAGTTGGCGCAGCGGGACCAAAGGTCGGTTGAAAGCCCGATTTGCTGCTGTCCGTGTGCGCACCGCCGACGAACCTCCTCAGCGAATATGGGACAAGGGTCAACAGCATCTGCCAGGCGACGAAGCTTGGCTCATCGACCAGCAACACGCGTCCGGGGACAAAAAATACTATCGCGCCAACCTGCCCGCCGCGACAGATCTGCGGACACTAGCCGCCACCATCAAGGCACGATGGATTTGCGAACAGGCCCATCAGCAGCTGAAAGAAGAACTCAAACTTGATCACTTCGAGGGACGATCCTGGCATGGTCTTCATCGCCAGCGCTGATGACCATGATCGCCTATCTGCACGGAATCCCTCGTTGACCTTCGACGAAGTTGACTTGAAACGGCTGGCGAGTTCATCAAGTCCGAATGGCTTGCGAATGATCAGGTTGTCTGCAACGACCTCTGCACCGGAAGGGTCGACCACGTGATGTTCGTGGCATCGCTCTAATCAGACAATACTAATCCACAGTCAAAATGGGGGAGCCTTGGTCAGCGCTGCTTGCACAGCAATTCGCGGGGTGATGCGGCCGGTGCCGCAGTGCTTCGCAAATCTTCGAGAATACTACAGCAGGCCAAGCGTCTACTCCACCTCGGGATGCGGATGTTCACCACTATCGGCATAACGCAGCGACCACGTCATTCAAGCGGCGGGCGTCGACCATTGCTTGTCTTGATGGAGCAGAGCGAAAATGTGATCCTCCGCGACCGGTCGACCGATGAGGTATCCTTGCACTTCATCACAATTGGTTTGACGCAAATAGTCGAGTTGCTCGGTTGTTTCGACGCCTTCGGCGACCACGCCGATCCGCAGGTCCCGCGTCAGTGTGATGATCGATTTTACGATCGCCGCATTATCCGGTCGCCTCAGCATGTCCCGTATGAAAGACTGATCGATCTTGATGCGAGTGTAAGGCAGTTTCAGCAAATAAGTCAGCGACGAATATCCCGTTCCGAAATCGTCAAGTGCCACCGTCACTCCCAATTGCAGGAGTGACGTCAGGATCGATGACGCCGGCGCGTACTTCGAGATCAGCATCGACTCGGTTATTTCAATTTCGAGACGATGAGGAGCAACTCTGGCTTGGGAGAGGGCCTGCACGATTGTCTGCAGGATGCTGGTGTTATGGAATTGAGCCGCCGAAAAATTCACGGCTACCCTGAGGTCCGACGGCCAGTTCGATAGCGTCGCGCAGGCGCGTCGGACCACCCACTCGCCGATTCCGTGGATCAGTCCGGTTTCTTCGGCGATTGGGATGAACTCGGTCGGAGAAATTATTCCACGGACGGGATGCCGCCAGCGCAGCAACGCCTCAAAGCCGGTGATTCGGTTCGCGTGAATATCAAAGAAAGGTTGGTAGAGGAGGAACAGTTCGTCTCTGTCGATCGCGAGCTCCAGATCCCGCTGCAGCGCCCTGCGCTCGTGCGCTGATTTGTCGTCGTTGATCTCAAAGAAGCAGATCGTTCCCGGCCCCGCTTGCTTGGCACGATAGAGTGCAATGTCGGCATTCCTGAGGAGCACATGAGGTACGTCGCCGTCGCGCGGGGCCACTGCGATTCCGACGCTGGTCGCCCCCGTGATCTCGCATTTTTCGATCGCGAATGGTTCGGCGAAGGCGCCGACAAACCGCTCGGCGACTTCCAAGGCGTCCTCCACCTTGGTCAGATTGGTCATAACAAGCGCAAATTCATCGCCACCGATGCGCGCAACGGTGTCGGTCTGGCGTACGCATCGCTGTAGTCTCATCGCCGCCTGCACGAGAAATTCATCGCCAGCGAGGTGGCCGAATTTGTCGTTCACGTCCTTGAAGCGATCGAGGTCGAGAAGAAGAACCGCGAATTCCTCGCCCGTGCGGGCGAGCCCGTTGAGGGCACCTTCTAGGCTCTCATTGAAGGCAAAACGGTTCGGAAGTTGGGTCAGGGTATCCCGTCGGCCCCTCCTTTCGGCCTCCAGTTGAGCAATGGCGCGTCTGGTAAATTCGAAGGAATGGGCGAAAACGCCGCGCAGGAGCACGAAGCCATAGGCCACGACCAGGATAGCGACGAGCAGATAGGCGAAATCGTCGTTTCTGCCGAGGCAAATTGCCGTACCCACAAAGATCGGAGCCGTGAACGCAACTGCCGCCACCGGAATCGTGGCGAAGGCGAATGCGCCACCTGCAAGCATTCCAGAGCAGAGACATGTAATGACGAGCTGCCCGCCATTGGAGGCGTTCGCGAAGAAAGCCACCGGCACAATTGCCCAGGCGGTTCCGAGAACCAGCGCATTCCGTACCAGCCGGTGCATGGCCTGGCGCGACACGAACTGGGGCTTCGTCATCAGTCGTGATGAACGCGCTTTCAGGCCTATCGATAGCGCGCCGCAGACGACAGTCGCCGCCCAGATCAGGGCAAAGTTTCTGTCGGGCGAATGCCAAAGCGCAATTGCGAGCACGGTCGCATTGCAGGCGTTGGCCAGCATGATGCCCAGCGAATAACCAAGCACGAGGGAGATCTGCTCGGCACGAATGTATCCTGCAACCGCTTCATCGGTGGCCGGCCCACCAAATGCCACCAAATCTCCGGCTAGGAGCTTCGAGAGCCAGGAGTTCAGATATGTCCTCATTCCGGGACCCTGCAGGACTGGTTGTAGCGTTGGCGCCAGCTCTGGAAGGTCGCGGCAAATCTTTGACAAAAGATAAACTCTTGATTGTACCAGCCGCCTCGCGACACCTCGCGGCGCGCCGGATTCATTGTTGAGGCTTGGACCGGTTAAAATTGAAGACGAGCTCCGTTCGTTTCGTACAGAACCGTTGCTTTATCGGATCGCAAATCAGAGCTTACACGCATGCGGAAAGCCTCAGCACCGCCGAATGGAACGACGGGGTGCGAGATCGATCGGGCCTGACGAAGGGATGGCGGCCGCGCGCATTCCGCGGTTGGGGCGCGTGCTCCGACGACTTTCTCTTTGGGTGCGCCCTCGCGGTTCGCTGTCCTGCTGCACGGCACGCCAGCCACTAAAAGGGGCGATCTTTCGGCAAAGGTGCCAACGATTTTCAGCGCGTCAAAATCGCACTGCAGCTCTCTTACCCTGGGGCGCAACCTGCCGGCGGACCGCAATCTGCGTTGATTGCCGTGCTGGTGTTTGGCGGGCCTCACGACTGGCATGCCAAGCAATAGGATGATTTTGCCGCCAGCGCGCGAGATCTCAGCGCTGAGTTTCTATGGCCGTGTGGCGATCAATCCTCCGGCTGCTGGTCGGATCGCAATCGCAGGAAGCGGCCCAAGCTATTGTTGATGACATTCTTTCCGCGCTCGGCACAATGCGCGCTGCAATCGAGCAGCCGACGACCATCGCGCCCTTGGCGCGGCCGAGTTGACGCAGGTTGCAAGTGACCGCCATCAGCTCGGGCGCCACCCATGCTCGAAAGCATAGGTGGGATTGATACCGCAATGTGCGTACGTGCCCGATGCAGTGGCCTGGCACTGTCTATAGGTTGAGAACCGGCAATTGCCTGTATAGCCCCAGCTGCGCCCTTGCAGACAGTAAAGGTCCGGCGGTGGCGGCGCTATGTGCTTCGCGCGGTTTGGTGTGGCTGCGGTCACTCCCGATGCGAGGCCGACCAGGACGGAAAAGGTGACAACAACTATGAACGGAAGGAAAGGCATACGGTCTTTTGACCCCCGCCATAGATTCTTTCCGATAGCACGATCAACCTCAGAACAACCCGTTTGCGTGAACAGACCGCGCAGCTAACTATGTAGTCTAGCCCGACGGGCAATGAGTCAAAGCGCGATGTCTGCATGAAACGTACGAACCGCACCTGTGATCGCTTACCCGCCGAGCGGACGCCTTCATGGAACTCTGCGCAAGTCTCCCCAGCCGATTGCGTCCTAACGCCACATCGGAGGTGCACTGGCCAATGCCGCTCGGCCAATTTTCCTGAGAGCATCGACCGACGTCTCTCCGCGGCTGGCGGCTTCCAGGAGTTTGCAGGCGACGTGAGTTCGGCACCATGCTCGTCACGCGATACATCTTCGCACACTTCGTCCAGAACCGCTCGCAATAGGGCAGCCAATTCGGAATCGACCATACGGAATGACCCTCAATCCCTCGACAATGATCATGTGTCAGCGTGTAGCGGGATAGACATCAGGTTGAGTGAACCTCAGGACCGGTCTACGCTTTTGTTCACTCCTGTAGGGCTTAGCTATAACGAGTATTCGGTCAAGCCGCGACGCTTGGGCTGCTCTGAGTGACGCATCAAAGACGAGGACGGCGAAAGCTCCAGCTGCGTGATCCAGTCAACCTCACTCGATGTGACGTTATCAGCCCATCGCCGAGCCCATGTCCCGCGGGTCCGCGCGCGGTCACTCGCAGGGCTCTGCATCGACAAATCCAGCCAGAGCGTGGCCGCTCAGACAATGGCAGCGGCCGGGCGAGCGATCGCCTTGCCGAAACCACGGCATTAACGCGGCCTGTGCCACGTGCGCATTCTGTCAGAATACAAGCGCGCTTCATGTCTGAAACCCGCCTCCGACTGTCTTCGAAAGCCACATTGCGTAAAAACGACGCGGGAGTGCCCCTTCTATAGTGCTGGCCCAAATCCTGCACCGGCTCTCAGCGCCAGGAAGTTTGACCACGGCAACAAGATGGGAGTCGCGTTTGGGCCTCGATCCGTCAATCGACAATGCGGTTGCCGCACCCGGGGTCGTTTGTCCGCACCACGCTGGGAGAACGCAAGACGTTCCTGCTTGCCACGACCTCGCACGGCATCGGTCATGCGACCGGACAACTGCTTTCAGAAGAGGGCCGGCCTATCTTCACTTGCACGCGGCTCCCCTTCGGTGGCGGGCGATGTCGGTGGGATTCGGAGACAGACAACCCTGTCCGCGTAACTCCAGGCATTCGTCGGACGGTGCGGCGGGCCATCGTCAAGGTCGCGGAACGGCTTGCTGGCGCACCGCTACACTTATTGAGCCGCGACGCCGGCATTTCGCCATAGACTCCGGACCATACTCGGCAGATGCCGGTGATGGCGTCATTCGAAAGCTGGATGAGGCTGCTCCATGTCAATCTGCCTGGCCTAACCCTCCTCCCGCAAGACCTCTTTCCCGAGTTCAAGGCGGCCTCGGTAATGATTGTCGACATGGCTTGATCAGCAACCTGGCCGCGCGCAACGGTTTCCCGACACCGCCATTGCCTCCCGCGTCAAGGCTGACGGTTGCCTGCTCACCCTGAAGCAAGGCGTCAATACATGATCGATGAACTGGATCTGCGAACGTTCACGCCACATCCGCAACGCGACGCTGTGCTCGGCGAAGTGCACGCGCGCCCTTTCACGCGCCTTGTTTCGCCCTTCAGCGTGATCCACTTCGCTTTTCTTGCACAGGGCGAGGCGGCCACAAGCGATCGCTGCCGTTTTATCGATTTTTGCCTCGAGCGTAATCTTGCGCCGCCTGAGCAGTCGGCGAAACTTCATCAGATTGTCATCGGTCCCGCTACGCTACGCTGGGAGCAGCATTCGGAATTTACAACATTCACCTGGATCTGGACCAACGCAAATTGTTCTGCCGCAGACCGATTTGACAAGGTTGATGGTACCGTCCGATCGCTGATCCGCGCGTTGCGTCAGACCGGGCAGTTGCTGGTCGCGATCAGGCTGGAAGTGGAGCAGGACGCCTCGCCGACCAGACGGGCCGAACAGATTTTTGACAAGAACAGCCTGGCCATGGTTGCCACAAAGAGCGGCGCAGGCGTTGCGGCCTCAGACTTCCGCGTAGACGAAAAAGGCTTCACGAAAATCCTCGTCTGCGACCTCGGGTTGACGTCACACGATCTCGGAGCGCTGGTGCAACGGCTCCTGGAAATCGAGACCTACCGTCCATTGGCGCTTCTTGGCCTGTCGACGGCCCTTGAGCTTGCACCATCTGTTGATCGCATCGACCGCCGTCTTGTTGAGGCACTCGAGAAAATGCAAAGCGGTGAAGGGCTGCAGTTCAACAACCATCTGCTTGCCGAGCTGACGGCACTGGCCGCATCCTTCGAAAGAGGCGCGACCGGCAGCCTGTTTCGCTTCGGCGCCAGCAGGGCCTATAACGAGCTGGTCCAATCGCGACTGTCCATCATTGAAGGCAACGATGTCTCGGGCTATCCAACCTGGTCGTCGTTTCTGGCGCGCCGCATGGCGCCGGCGATGCGAACCTGCGCGACCGTGGAGGATCGTCAGGCGACTCTCTCGGTCAAGCTCGCGCGTGCCGCCGATCTGTTGCGAACTCGGGTCGACGTCGAAATCGAACGACAGAATCGCGACCTGTTGCAGGCCATCAACGAGCGCGCGAGACAGCAACTTCGGCTGCAGTGCACGGTCGAAGGATTGTCGGTCGGGGCGATAGGATATTATGTGGTCAGCCTGTTTAGCTATCTTGCCAAGGGCGCGCATGATGTCGGACTGCGAGTAGAGCCCTCGTTCCTGACCGCAGCCTTCGTGCCGATCGCGGTCGGCGTCATCTGGCTGGTGAGTTATAATGTCCGAAAGCGACACCTCAAGCACGACGACGCGCCCTCGGTGACTTGCGACTAGAGCTCCTTGAGGGGATCGCTGCGTCCGGCCGGCGAAGCTCGCATGGTCCTGGTGCGACGCTGCCGCAAGATCGCAGCCGGCTCCTGCGCGAGGTAATGCCCCGCCCGGACGAGCCGGGCGAGGCATCGTGGATCGGGTCAGTCGCCGTTGCGACGGCTGGGGCGGGACCAGATCAGGCTGAAGCCCTCGCCATCCTCGTCGGCGAACAGGTTGGCGAAGATCGGAGCGGTGAAGCTCGGATCGTCGAGCTTGAGGCTCAGATAGTCGCGACCCTCGTTGGAGCGCTTGGACCAGCCGGCCCCGATCTCGGCCCGGCCCACGTAGATACGGTGGCTCGGAGCGTTGTCGTTGGAGCGGTTGGTCTCGGCGACGATACGGACGCCCTTGGCTTGCAGGCTCAGGGTGACAATCTCGCCCTGGAAATCGTTGCCGACCTTCTTGAAAGAACCGATGTTAGCCATGTCACTTCTCCTGTTGTGTTTCGAACCCGCGACCACCGCGGCCTCGATGGCGATCTAAAGGCCGAGGACGATCGGCGACGCACCCTTGCGGGCCGGAGCGCAGCGGAGGACGCCGTTGTGGCGACTTTCTTGCCTCGCGAGGAATGGGCGAAGCCCAGGGGAAGAAAGTCGCATCAACGGCGTTGCGGCTCAGACGATCGAGGCGGAGCCGGTCTTCGGCCAGATCAAGCCATCCAAGAGGCCACGTGCGTCCGCGGGCTGGATCGCAAGCTCGGGAGAAGACTTGGCAAATCTCGGTTCGGCTGCACAAGAGGTTGGAACGGCTCGGCGAACAAAGAGAAACAACCTGCCGCAAGGGGCGGTGTCGTCATGAGAGAACAATCGAGAACGACTCACCGTGCCAAGCGACGAGGTGGGCCGGGCCGAGATCGGTGCAGTCTGGTCGAAGTGTTCCGAAGAGGGCCGCGATACCTCTCCCTCGTGTCACTTGCCCCCGGCTCAATATGGCGAGCCTGCGCAACCTGTTCGATGAGGAAGGTGACGATGGATCATCATTCGCGCGTGGCGGCCATGAGAATCGTTGAGACTGTTGCTCCACCAGTTCAGCCGGCTCCAACAGGCGGGTCTTCGCAAGTAGGATCAGCCACCTGCGTCCATATCACGCCGCCAACGCAAAACGCGTCAACAGCCCGCGTGAGCACCAGGTGCGACGAAAAGGGCTAGGCCACCACTGACCGCCCGAAGGCCGCCCGGCAGAACAAACCAACGCGTGATGTGGTAACAACAAGACCAGGCGCGAGCATGGGTGGCGGCTTCATCCGGATGGATTACGATCGCATCTCCACCCATCACAAGCCGCAACTTCGGATACAAAGCTGGACGCGCCGGAGTGCCAGGCGTCCAACTGCGATCGATGGTTTGAAAAAGGCGGCGCTCACGCGTCGCCGAATTTCCAGACGGGGATGCCGAAACGCCTCGCCTTGTCGGCGAGGTTGTCCTGGATTCCCGAACCCGGAAAATGCATGACGCCGATCGGCAAGAGCTCGAGCATGGCATCGTTGCGCTTGAAGGGTGCCGCCTTGGCGTGCTTCGTCCAGTCGGGCTTGAAGGCGATCTGGGGCACCTTGCGGGTCGTCGCCCATTTGGAAGCGATCAGTTCGGCCCCCTTGGGTGAGCCGCCATGGAGCAGGACCATGTCGGGATGCTTGGCGTGAACCTTGTCGAGGCGATCCCAGATCAGGTGGTGGTCGTTGAAGTCGAGCCCGCCGGTGAGTGCGATCTTCGGTCCTGCCGGCAACATGACCTCGGTCTGGGAACGGCGCTTGGCAGCGATGAAGTCCCGGGAATCGATCATGGCTGCCGTGAGCGTGCGGTGGCTCACCAGCGAGCCCGAACGAGGACGCCAGGACGAGCCGGTGTGAACCTCAAATTGCTCCATCGCCTGGTCGCGGAAGAGCTCCAGGCAATTTCGGCGCTCGATCAAGGTGATGCCCTCCGCCGTGAGGCGCTCGAGCTCGACCGATCGCACCTCTGACCCATTCTGCTCCCGCTGGCTCTTGTGCTGCGCTTGTTCATTGTCGTCGAGCTGGCGTTCGATGCGATCGACGGCCCGATGGAACAGATTGACGGTTGACCAGAGGAGTTCGCTGAGATCCGGTTCGAGCCGTGTATCGCTTAGCGCGGCAACCAGGATGTCGAACATATCGACGATGGTAGCGGCGATCATCTGGCTCTCGGGGAGAGGTCTTGGATCTGGCTGATCGTCGAAGGGGCGATAGCCGAAGAGCCGCAATTCGCTGAGGACGTGTTCGGTCGGAGACGGGGCGTGCGTCGGTTCGATGTCGTCGTGGTCGGTCATCGCAAGAGATCCTTTTGGCGGAGCGGCCGCGCCCATCGCGGCCTTCGTGGCGATCACTCAGACGGCGGGCGGAACGGGCCAGAACCCGGAGCGGCTTGTCCGCCCAGGCCCGCAGGGCGTGGGCGATAGCGCAGGGCCGAAGCGGCAGCGGAGGATGGCGAAGACCGGCTATTTTGCTTCGCGATGCAAAGCGCGCTCGCCAAATCGCGATCATGTCTTCTCATTGCCTGCGCGCGGCGGAAAATAGCCGGACGCAGCCATTGCCGGCCCGGGCCGCTTGCCGTCCGATCGCCCGCTAGAAGGCCGAAGGTCGCGTCCTCTCCACCAATTGGCCTCGGCTATGACCGATCTTTCGCCATCGGTCGAACTACCGCGACTACCCCGCCTCGATCGTGGACGAGCGCAGGAAGCGGGCGGCATCGTCAGGAACGAGTTGAAGCCACAACGCTGCCCGGAGGGCCTCAAGGCCGAAGATGTGCAGATCTTCATTGAAGTCGCCGAGCCGAGGCGACAGCGAGATCGCTTCAACGCCGGCCTCCTCCGCGCGCCGGGTCAGGATGGCCTGTACGGCGTCCCCGGCGGCATCGGCATCGCGGGCGATATAGAGCCGACGCAAGCCAGGCGGCAGCAACATGGCTGAGAGATGATTGGCCGAAAGCGCTGCAGCCATCGGCAAGGTTGGCAGGACGCAGCGCAGCGACAGCATCGTCTCGATGCCCTCGCCGGCAGCAAGCACGCCATCCACCAGGCCGAAACGAACAGCGTTACCGAGCAGTTCGCCCATGGCCCGCCGTGGGGTGTCGATGGGAGCCTTGCCGAGCCGAATGCGATCAAAGCCGTCCGGATCGAGCCAGGTGCGATGCACGCCGCAGATCCGCCCATTAAGATTCGTGACGCTTGCTATCATCGCTGGCCACGTTTCCATAGGCACATGCTCGTCCGGCCGATAATAGCAACGTGGATGGAAGCGCAAGCTGCCGCCATGGTGGATACTGACTATTCCGCGACGCCGCAAATAAGCTTCAACCACCGTACCGTCGATGGGGCTGGACATTGCGAACAGGCGACGGGCGGCTTGCTGCGATCCGGCTCGCGCTGCTGGACTGACGGCTTTCGGGGCGGGTTGCCGCTCGCAACGAGGTAGCGTTAGAAAGCGTCTCGCCTCCTCGGCCACTTTGCGAAAATCTCGTAAAGCCATACTTTCGCGGATGATGTCGAGCAGGTCCCCATGTTCTCCGGTGGCGGCATCGGTCCACTTTCCGGCAGGCCCCTTCGTCGATTCTTGGAGCCGCACGAACAACGAGCGTCCTAGCGTGTTGCGGACGTCGCCAACCACCCAGTACCGCCCCACCCGCTTGCCGTTGGACAGATAGTGTCGGCATACGCCCTCGGCCTCGCGTGCGAGGCGGCGTGCCAATTCTGAGGCATCAAAGACCATCACGCGCCCTCCCGCTCAACGAGGTGCGCAGCCGGGTAGCCACCGAGCACCTTCGCCACGACGGCGACACTACTTGCGTCGGTGAAAATGCCGGCTTTGACCGGGCTTACATTCTTCCGGCTCAAGACGAGTTTGCTGAAGAGGATGTCGCGCGACGGCGACAGCTTGATCTTCTGAACGGCGCTTGCCATGTCAGCTTCTCCGAACCGGGCGACCGGGAGCCTCTCTCTCGGCCTCCAACCCGTTCGTGGACAAGTCCGTCCTGCTCTCGCTCTGGCTTTCGGCGGCAAATGGCGTTTGTTGGCGGCTGCCGTGCTATCGGAAAAACCAGGTCGCGCCGTTCACATCCCGGATCGGATGAAGCTCAAAATGGCAGCCGGCGGTGGCAGAGGCGCCCTATGTTGACTGCCCCTGAGCCAATAGGTTTTCGTGGACACGAAGCTGAACGCACGGACGTGGGTTGGTGGCGGCGACCGCATGAGTCAGCCGATCGTGTTGTGCCGAGAAGCCAGATGTTCCGAATGTCGTCGTCGCAATCCCATTCGCAGGTCTCAATCGCGCAAGAATCCGAAACCGCCAGGACCTGTCGGCCCGCGATGGACATGACGGCGAGAAAGCAGTGCCCATCACCTGTGAGGCCAAAGGGTAGACGTACCAGGCCGGAGACCTGGGTCTCCGGCCTGGCTGACATTACGCTGCCCGGTCGAGCAACTTCTTGGCCCTGCCCTCCATGTCCAGGCGGACATCTTGATGCGGCTTGTCACGCGCGACGGCGGTGATGCCCTGCACGAAGTCGAAGATGCTTTCAGGCGGACGGCCCTCCTCCGCCAGCACTGCGTCTATCACCTTGCCTGTCTCGGCCTTGGAGAAGCCGCGGCGGCGCAAGAACTCGGTGCGATCCTCGTCACTGCGTGCCACGATCCGCTCGCGAGCGGCCTTGATGCCGTTGACGAAAGGCATGGGTGAGGAGTTGGCGAAGTTCGACAGCGCCGGGGCTGCCTCGTGAGCAAAGCGTGCGGCTGCGTATTTGGAATGGCGGATGGTGATCTCCTCGAAATCTTCCACGCCCCACAGATTGCGATTCTGGCAAACCGCACGAAGATAGAAGCTCGCCATGCCGAGCGTCTTCGCACCGACTTCCGAGTTCCAGCAATAGAAGCCTCGGAAATAGAGGTCGGGCGAGCCGTCGCGAAGACGACCAGCTTCGATCGGATTCAAGTCATCGACCAGAAAGAGGAAAACGTCCCTGTCTGATGCATACAGGGTCGTCGTGGCCTTGGAAATGTCGACGCAGGGATTGTAGATGCCGCTCGACCAGTCGAGCACACCGGGCACCTTCCACCGTGTATCGCCTGTGCCGTTGCCGGCAATGCGCTGTACGGCCTCGACCAGTTCGTGGTCGTAGATCCGGCCATAGTCGGGACCGGTGACGGCGCGAAGCTCGACACGGCTATCCTCGGTCTCGAGCGTTTTGATCTGCTCGAGGCGATTGGCGTTCAAGCCATATTGCAGGTTGATGGCTGCGAGTGACGCAGGGAGCTGCCGCAGGTAAGCGGCCGGAGCGCCGACCTGGCTTGCAAGCTGACCGAAGCTCCAGTGCGTCGGCGCAACCGGTGTGTCGGAGCCGGGCAACATCAAGGCCAGCCGCTCAGGGTCGGCACGGCTTGCGTTGACCTGGATAAGCGCGCTTTCGACCACGCGTGTCCGGCTGCGGTTCGCGCGATCGTGCACCGTGCGCGCCAGTGCGTCGAGCGACAGGTAACGCTCATCCGCCGGGCGGGAAAACCACTCCGAGGACACCCGACCGACGCGCTCGCCGCGACTCACATCCACTCTATATCCGCCGCTCGCAATGCGGCCGGCATCAACAATCTGCGTATTCATGGCAGCAACCTCCATGACGGGCGCCGGAAGACTCTCCTCCGACCCTCAACCCGTCATGGCCAAGGCCACTCCACTCTGCCTCTCCCTTTTCATCGGCCGCCGAGGCCCATGACATTCCGCGCCGCCGCAGCTACCGTCAGGGATGGAAGCCCGAAGGGTGAAAACCCGGCACAAGCCGGGGTTTCAGCGCCAGCCAACAGCCCGCTCCCGCAGGGAGACGGCAATGAACCCAGCAGCCTGGTCCGCACGCATCGACGTCGCCCGATGCAATCAAGTTCGAAGGACCAGCGGCCGTGAAGACGCGTGGCCCAAGGTATCCAGCCGCCAGACGTTTGAATGACCCTAAACGTTATTTCGATGGCGGCTCGCAGGAGGTCGTTGCGGTCGACAATCCCCGTAAGGCCGTCACTAGTAGCTCGTCACAGTGATTTTGACTCTTTGGGTATGCCTGGATAGGCGCGCCCCAGTTTGGTGCGAGCTTTGTCCGTTGTGAACATCCAATTGATACGGGCGCGAGT
>NZ_JBUYWT010000093.1:0-17595 GCF_055264925.1 Bradyrhizobium sp. KZN70725 | reverse complement strand
GTCGCCGAGCTCGTAACTCCGGTCGGGCTACGCCCTCCCTGCGTCACGAGCTCGGCGACGCTCTCTCATCCTGATTGACGCTCTGCTTCCATCCTGATTGCCGCGCGGCACGTCATCCCGATATGCCGAGCGGGTAGAGGCTGCTGAAAATCCGCTGTCCGAGTTCCGTTAAGTCTGCAAAATGTGCATTCTCCTTAGGAGCCTCTCTCGGCCGAATTACGGTCGTTACTGGGGCGCAGGAAAGATCACAGCCCGTGTTGTCTCAGTCGCTCAATTTCGTGGGCCGAGAAGCCGCCTTCACAGAGAATATCCGCCCGTGCTCGCCAAACGTCGGCGCAGGGCCCCCCGGTTGCGGTTGGGTTGCGCTCTAGGTTGAAGGCACCTGCATCTGGCGAACACATCCTTCGACGGGATGCTCAACGATCTTGAAGAAGCCGACGGCATTGAGGTGAGGATCATCTAGGATCGTTTTCTAGCGTATGCATCGGCATTGATGTGTTTGTGGCGCGCAGCGCGGTTCGCAGTATCCCTCCGGCGGCGACCGCCTTGCGTAGTTTGAGAGGCGGCCCGAGGATTTGACCTTAATGTATGGTCCGGCCGTGCGTTGCGAGAAGATTCGTCGAATTGGCGGCGGCGGTCTTGCATCGACCAACTCGCCAAGCTCTCCCGTGGGCATGACCTCGCCAAGGCGCTCAACTACATCCTGAAGCGATGGGCGAGCTTCATCCTGTTCCTGGAGGACGGATGCGTGTGCCTCTCCAACAATGCCGCCGAACGAGGCTTGCGAGGCATCGCTCTGGGGCGAAAGTCCTGGCTGTTCTGCGGCTCCGATCGATCCGGCTTCTTCAGGTCGATGGCAATGCTGCGCTTGCCGCGATTGGCGTTGAGGAACATGCCGCTCATGCCCGGGCTACGGCCCAGCCCGATCTGCCGGACGACATCGCCTTCGGGGCTTTCCACCTTAATAACGTTCGCGCCCATCTGCGAGAATCTGCGTGGCGTAGGGCCCCATGAGAACGGTCGTCAGGTCGAGAATTGTAATGCCGCCAAGTGGACCCATGAGGGTATCGTCCCGCGTTTATTGACATATCTGCTAATGGCGGTCTCAGGCTCCCGAATTCCGGAGCAAAGGCGTGCACGCCAAGACCACGCCGGGGCTGACCTAGGGATTGCCTTCATTCGCAGAAATGACGGAGATGTCGCTCATGCTTATTGTTACGCTGAGGAGATCGCCGGGCCTCGGATGGCGCCCGAACGGAAAGCGCTCCTGCATCGTCAACTGCTCTCCGTTGACGTCAAGCACGATCCGTGTCGCACCACCGTAATAGTGCGCCTGAAGGACGCGGGCTTGATAGGATAACCCAGCAGCGCCATCAGCTGACAGCTTGACGTGTTCCGGCCGAATCACTGCGGTCGCAGGCCCAACACTCCAATTGCCAACGAGACGCAAACCACCCGCTGAGGTGAAAGTGCCATCAATTCCTACCGTTCCCTTCAGCAGAGAACACCAACCGATGAATTTCGCCACGAAGGAGGTCGATGGTGCTTCATATATTTCACCGGGTGTGCCGACTTGCTCGACCTGACCGGCGTTCATGACCACGATGCGATCTGACATTGTCAGCGCCTCCTCCTGGTCATGTGTTACGAACAATGTTGTAACATTAATGCGACGGATCACATCACGCAGTTCCTCCCGCATGCGCACCCGCAATTGTGCGTCCAAATGCGAAAACGGCTCGTCGAGCAAAAGCACCGCAGGCCGCATCGCCAGCGCACGCGCGAGTGCAATCCGTTGCTGCTGCCCGCCGGATAGCTGACTTGGAAGGCGCTCGGCCAACTGCGGCAGCTCGACAAGCTTGAGCATCTCCTCAACGCGCTTCTCGCGCTTCTCGCGCGTCCACTTCAAGTTTTCCAGGCCAAATGCGATGTTCTCAGCAACCGTCATATGCGGAAACAAGGCGTAGCTCTGAAACACCATTCCAGTATCCCGCCGATAAGGCGGTTGATGAGTCATATCGACGTTATTGATAATCACGTCGCCGGAGGTCGGCTCTACAAATCCGGCAACCATGCGCAAGGTCGTTGTCTTGCCGCAGCCCGATGGACCAAGCAAGCACATCAGCTCGCCACGACGGGCTTCCAACGAAACGTTCGCGACAGCAATCGTTTCACCGTAGTGCTTGGAAACCGAGCGTAATTCCACGACAAACTCGCTAGCGTCCCGGGCAGTGTTTTCACACTCTTTCGATAGAGGCGGCATCTTTACTCCTCGCTACGCTAGTCTTTCCGCACCGATCAAGCGCTCGATCGCCAAGATAACGATCAGCGTCACCAGAATCATAATGGTCGATACGGCAGCAACGAGTGGATCATAGCTTGTATCGACATACGCAAAGATCTGTACAGGCAGGGTTACATTACCGCCATAGGTGAGAAACGCGGAAACAGTGACGTTTCCAAACGATGTCACAAAGGCAAAGATCGCAGCGGATAGCAAGCCAGGCATAATGAGCGGCAGTGTGATACGCCGAATGACTCGGAAGGGCGTGGCGCGGAGGTTCATCGCGGCTTCTTCGAGCACACGGTCGTGCAGGATAAGGCTCGCGAGAATCGTACGTACGACGTATGGGATGGCAAGCACCAGGTGCCCGAGCAGCAACGGATAGATCGTCTGCGTAAGATCCAGCGACGCAAAAAGCTGCAACAGTCCAATACCGAGTACGACGGCCGGGACAATCAATGGTGAGAAGGCAAGGCCTTGCAAAAATACCTTCCCTGGAAACGAAAATCGATTGATCGCGAATGCGCCGGCAAAGCCAATTACGAGCGCGATGATGGCGACGAGCACGGCTACGTATGTGCTAGTCCAGAGCGCAGTCATGAATAGTTCATTGTCCCAAGCCATTTCATACCAGTGCAGCGAAAAGCCGCTCGGGGAAAACTTCATGGTGTCGCTGCTGGTGAAAGATGACACAACGACAAGAATCGCCGGCAGCGCCAGCATCAGGTACACCAGCGCTCGAACAAACGAGCCGGATAGGGCCATCACATCGTCAATGCGATCAGAGCGCACGCCGCCCCCCTCTCATGACGAAACGTGATGCAGCCAACGCATTGAGTGCCGCAGTGAATCCAAGGCCGCCCACGAAGAGCACGAATGCCATCGCCGCGCCGGACGGCCAGTTTAATTCGGTCATGATGCGTTCATAGATGAGACTCCCAAGCATCGCGACGCGACCTCCACCGATGAGCCGAGGCGTGACGAACGCTGAAATCGACAGCACGAAGACAAGGTTGAAGCCAACCAGAATGCCAGGAAGCGCGAGTGGAACCACAACCTTCTGAAAGGTAACGAACCGGTTGGCTCGCAAATTTGCAGCCGCCTCTTCGAGCACTGGATGAATTTGAGTAACCACACTCATAACAGACAAGATCATGAATGGCAGAAACTGCTGCACTAAGACGACTAGCACGGCAGGCCGCGAAAAGAGGAGGATTTTCGGAGACGAGAAAATGCCAAGACTTACGAGAAGTGAATTGACCAGTCCGTTACGACCAAGAATGATCAACCAGCCGAAGACAACGACCACGAGACTGAGTGTGAGCGGCATGATGACGATAATCGTCCGCCACCGCCGCGCCAGTGGCGGGAGGCGGGCGAGCGAATATCCGGTCGGGAAACCGATCAGCAAGCAGATTACGCTGACGACAAATCCGTCGACAAACGTCTCTAACAGTACTGATGAGTAATAAGAATCCGAAAAGAAATGCAAATAGTGGCTCAGGGTGAAACCGCTTCCCTCGAGAAAGTGACTGCCAGTTAGAAAACTCGCCCGCAGCAATCCCAATAACGGAACCACCAGAAAGCCAGTGAGAAGCAAGACCATTGGTGCCAGCATCAGCACGAGGTTTAGGAGGCGGCGATTGAGCAGAGACTGCTTCACGATATACCCTTCATACCCTGACTGGATCTATTAAGCGTACACCGCTACGACGCGAAGCCTCAACGAACCGCGTAACACCAAGTACCACTTAGCACCCCACGATATTAAGCGCGCAGCCGCCTATATCCGGACTATCTTATTGAACCGTTCGATCCATTCGCTGCGTTTTGCCTGCAGTTGCCCCCAATCAACTTTCTTTTTCAGAGCATTACGCTCGGACGAGTTGAAGAGAAGATCTTTCCGAAGGTCTTCCGGCAAGTTGACGTCGGTCGTTACACCGTATCGAAGCGCGCGAGGTATAGCGAGCATGCCGTCATCGGAGAGCAACTGCTCCGCATACGCGTACACGGCTTCCCGATACTTCGCGCCCTTGAGGATGCTAACATAGTCTATCGATGCATAAATGCCCTTAGGTGGGACAACGATTACGATGGGAACCCCCTTGGTGCGCAATTCGTGGGCCCGACCGTCCCAGAAAATACCTGCATAGACCTCTTCGTTTTGAAACATCTGTACTTCGGCAACGGTTGTCTGTGCGAGCGCGACAATGTTGGACTTGGCGGCCTCCAGCACCTTAAAGGCCGGTTCGGCATTCGAGAGCGAGCCGCCATTTTCCTCGGCCAGACCCAGAATCATCAGCAGGCTGGTGCTTGTCGCCGGGGCCATCGCAACCACGCGGCCCGACAGGTCAGCGCGAGCAATATCCGAGTACGAAGTAAGTGGCTGCTTGATGTACTTTGAATTGTACACCGGAATGAGGGCTGCGACGCTGAACGGCACGCCGTATTCGCCGAATTCGCGAAATCCGGGAAGGATTCTTTTGACGTTGGGAACCTCTGACGCCTTAACCTGTTCGATGACCCCGGCCCTGATGAGCTCGGGCATGTAGGGGCTACTGGCTGTGAGTATGTCGAACGGAGGATTTTCCTTGTTGGCGTACAGCTTGATGATATCGGCCGACGTTGCGCCGGCTATGAATTGAACCTTTAGCCCATACTTCTCTTCGAGCGGCGCGGCCACACCTTTTCTGAGGGCATCGTCGTAGATTCCGCCGTACCCGTTCACACGCAATGTTATGCCGGAAAATTTTTTCGACTGAGCATGGACATAGGGTGCAGTCAAAGCGCCGGCTGCAGCCGCAGTCGCGCATTTTAGGAAAGCCCGCCTTTTCATTTCCCCATCTGCTCTCTCTTTTTGTGCGTCGTGAAGATGACAGTCGCTTAATTCTCGCCCGACAAAATAGGTCGCTTCCCCACGTTGGAGAATACTTCGACGCCCTCCCTGGAGAAGAAGATCAGCGATTGGCACATGATGCGTCCCGCCTCGCTGGTGACCGCTGTCCCTCCCGGCAAGAATCAGGCCACGCACTGTGAGCAGGCGAGCTTCCGGCCAATAAGCTGCAGAACCGGGCCAGCCCCGGAAAATGAACCTGATCGCCGGCAAGACGAGACTACAGCGATCAAAATTCCGACGGCCTAAAGTGGTCCTCCTTAAATGTCTCGAAGCCTGCGAGCAGCATCAGCCTTCTGGTCTTGTCCGATTGGCTTAGTCGGCGACACGTCCCTGACCTCAGCGGCGGGCCCACATGCCCTGCTGAGTTGCAACTCCGATTTCCCTTAGGGTGTTCTGATGCCGAACTTTGATTAACAAACGAGTTCCATCCCTCGGACACGCTACCGGCGCCTCAAATCTGAATTTGACCGATATGGCGCCGAATTAGCAGAAATTCCGCGCACAATTAGCAAGGCACGATGATTTTATGCCATCGGATACGATGACGCATTCCAGAAATAATGTCGACAAACGCCAATGCGCAAATTGACGAGTCGCCATCCAGCGTCCCGCATGTGTCATCTATTTGCTTGCCGCCCTTCGTTTGAGCCAGGAATTACCTGACGGCTCGCGCTCCTCTTACTGCCGAATCCCGATAACCTTATCCACATAATCGAGCCCGATGTTCCGCTTTTTCCCGTAACGGCCCAAAACGTGCTAAAATCATCCTCGATGTTAGGATTGATCTGGACGGAAGTGTGATGGCGATTACGCGGTCGTCCGATGCCAGGTTGCTCGAATCTCGATGGGCTATTTTTGCCATTGCGGCGAGAGCAGGCTCCGGACCGAGGCTGGTCGGTCGCGACGGACATTCCGCCCGATCCGACTCCAGCGGGACTACAAACCGCCAATCCCTTTCACGAACTCCTTGAATATCGAGTTTCCGATCAGCACGACAACGATCAACCAGGGCGGCAAGACCACTCGCCCCGCCCCCATTTGGATAAAGCTTGCGTAATGCGAACATCCCATTACTAGCTTGATCGAATGGGAGCGAACTTCTCGTCTGCTTCGACGGCTGCGTCTGGAGTAAATGCTATGGCCCAACCGCGATCAAATCTTCGCCCGTGCCGGCGGTAGCGGGACGGCCGCCCGAAGAAGAAGAAGAAGAAGAAGAACATCAACCGTTGCAAATGTTCTTGCTCAACTACTTCATAAACAACTTGCGCGGCGTCGATGTCAACGGCTCGTGGCCGTTTTCAGTGACAGCAAAGGGTTGCGTAATGCAGACGCTCTTGTCCTCTAGCCAGAGGGCAGCCATCATGTGGAAGCACATTCCCGGCTGAAGGACAGTGTTATCTCCTTTGCGCAAACTGGCCGTCCGCTCCGCCGACGCTGGCGGATAACCTATTCCTTGCGGATAACCGAGCCTTGCCTCTTTCTCATATCCATGGCGCGCGAGTGCCTGCGCGTAAGCGGCCTGGACCTCGGAGCAGGTGCGACCCGGACGGACACTTTCGAGTCCTGCATTCAAAGCCTCGATCGCGATCTCCGAAAATTTTTGATAGGCCGGGTCGGGTTTTCCGACTACAACCGTACGAGCGAGATTGACCTGATAACGCAGCCGAACTCCGTGAACTTCCATATAGATTGTCGTTGACGAGGGGAGCGGCTCGTCCGTCCACTGGGGGTGTGGTGCTAGAGCGCGTTCGCCAACGCCAAGGAACAGACACGAGCTATCATAGCTTCCCCCGAACTCTGGCGTACCGGATATCTGCTGGTGATAGATCGCAGCTGCAATATCGCATTCACGCACGCCTGGTTCGATTGTATCGACGGCCCGCTTAATCATCGCGTCGGCGATGCGACCAGATTGGCGCATGCAAACGAGCTCGGCCGGGCTCTTCACAATCCGGATCCAATTGACCAGCAGGTCGGCGTCTACAAACTCGGCAAGCGGCAGGGCTCGGACAAGATCACCATGTGCGCGCGCGGAATAGTAGTATCCTCCCATCTCCACGCCGATTCTAGCCTTTTCACCACCGAGTTCTTTTACGATGTCGGCTACGATGTCGTACGCCGATAATCCAGTTTGTGAATTTACATACTCATCCGGATAGGTTCTGATGTTATCGTCAGAAAGGTACGTGCCCATGACTGCTTGGGGCCGTTCCATGAACCGCGCAAACCAGATTGGTTCCTCGTGATTGAGCGCCACAATCACCATTTGTGGGGTATAGAAGGAGAGACTGTCGTACCCGGTTAGATAGTTTTGGTTTGGAGGCTCTGAGAGGAGAAGAATATCGATTCCTCGCCTGGCCATCTCTCTTTTTACAGCTGCTAAACGTATGGCGAACTCAGCGCGTTCAAACGGCAGTTTCTTTTTCATACTGGTCTATCTCCAAGTACTGACTGAATCGATCTCTGGCCGCAGAGATCGTGCGATACCCACCCAACGATTTTCCGTCTCATTGGATCTGGAGTACCGTAGCGCGACCGTGCACTGAACAGTCTATGCCGTCCTTTTTCTGTTGGTGGCCTTAGTTAGGCAAACGTTAGTTGAAGAACGGGAAAATCGCCCACAGCAGCTTTCTCTCAAGCGATCGCCGATTCTTTCGCTAGCTCATCCATGACCTGCTTGGTCGCTCGATACGCCAGATCAACGATCTCGTCTATTTCAGATTCGGATACAACGAGCGGTGGGGCAAAACCAAGGATGTCTCCATGCGGCATTGCTCGGACAATAAGTCCCCGATCTCGGGCAGCTTTTGAGATACGGGCGCCCACCTTGAGCTGCGGATCAAATCGCCGTTTTCTCTGACGATCAGTCACGAACTCGACCGCGCCGAGTAAGCCTACTCCTCGCACCTCTCCAACGATCTCCAGCCGTGCAAACCGTTCCTTTAGTCGTTTTAGGAAGTGCGATCCGAGGATCCTCGCGCGGTCGCTCAATCGCTCGTTCTCAACGATATCGAGGACAGCGTTGGCAGCAGCGGCCGCAATCGGATGGCCGGAATAGGTATATCCGTGTGAAAACGCGCCGACCCGATCGGCGGCCTCCTCGATCACCCTGTAAACTCTTTCACCAACGATGGCTCCCGAGAGGGGCATGTAGCCGGATGTCAGCCCTTTGGCTATCGTTATCAGGTCGGGCTCGATCTCATAAAGCGTGCTTCCGAAGTCAGCTCCGGTTCGACCGAATCCACAAATGACCTCGTCCGCGATCAGAAGAACGTCGTACCGCCTGAGCACGGTCTGAATCTCGCGCCAATATCCGGCAGGCGGCGGTGTGATCCCCCCCGTACCCAGCACCGGCTCGGCGATGAATGCCCCGATCGTTTCGGGCCCCTCTCGCACGATCAGCTCATCGAGCTCAGCTGCACGCCGGCGAGAAAAGGCTTCCTCCGTTTCTCCTGGTTCAGCTCCCCAATAGTGATGTGGTGCGCCAGTGTGTAGAATGCCCGGAAACGGAAGATCCATATGATCATGGTAGAAAGACATGCCCGTCATCGAGCCGGAAATCACTGAACAGCCGTGATAACCGCGCTCGCGCGAGATGATCTTCTTCTTCTTCGGCTGACCACGCAGATTGTTATAGTACCAGACGAGCTTTGCTTGTGTCTCGTTGGCGTCAGATCCGGAAAGTCCAAAGAATACCTTGCTGGGCTTGCCTGGCGCCATGCGTACAAGCCGATCGGAGAGGGTCGCCAGCTCCTCAGTCGTGTGGGCCGCGTATGTATGATAATATGCCAACTTGTAGGCCTGCCGTGCGATGGCCTCCGCCACCTCGGTGCGACCGTAACCGATATTTACACAATAAAGACCAGCAAAGCCATCGATATAACTGCGCCCCTCTGCATCTTTGATCCTAATGCCTTTGCCTCCCACGACAATCGTGGGGTCACCGATCTTACCGTTCGCGAAGTCCTTCAACTGCGTAAACGGATGTAGCACGCTCGAGCGGTCTTGTTCAGCGATGGTCGCAATATCAATCATTGCCGGTTCTCCTAAGCTGCCAAGTCGCCGAAGCAGACGTATTTTAGCTCCATGTACTCCATCAACCCGTGTCTCGAACCTTCGCGACCAAGCCCGGATTGCTTCCAGCCTCCGAACGGAATGGGCGGCCCCGTGAATGACGCCGTATTGATGCCGAGCATCCCACATTCGATTTGCTCGGAAATTCGAAGCGCCCGACGCAAGCTGTCGGTGTAGACATACCCGGCCAGCCCCATTTCGTTCGCATTGGCTCGGGCGACGACCTCTTCTTCAGAATCAAAAGGAAGGACAGCAGCTACCGGCCCAAACGTTTCCTCTCGCGCAATTAGCATCTCTTCAGTGACATCGCTAAGGAGCGTCGGAGGAACGAAGTTTGGACCGAGATTAGCGCCTTGATCAGAGGTAAAACGTCGCGCCCCCTTCTTCACCGCATCATCAATTTGAGCTTTGCACTTATCGGCGACGGACGACCTGGTCATTGGGCCGATATCCGTCTCAGGCTCTAGACCGTGACCAACTTTGAGCTTGGCCATTGCCGCAATAAATCCTTCGATGAAGGCGTTGTAGATGCCTCGTTGCACGTAGATGCGGTTAGCAGCCAAGCAATCCTGGCCTGAAGTCGCAAATTTCGCCGCCATCACCCCATCCACAGCCTTCTTGAGTTCAACATCGTCAAAGACGAGGAAAGGGGCATGCCCCCCGAGTTCGAGGGACACTTTCTTTACAGTGGCGGCCGCTCCCTGCAGGAGCAGACGCCCAACTTGCGTAGAGCCTGTGAACGAAAGAGCTCGTATTCTTGGATCGTGCAATAGAGGCGTCGAAAGCTCGATCGGATCACCGACGATCACTTGAAACACCCCCCGCGGTACCCCGGCCTCTTCAGCCAATCTCGCCACGGCAAGTGCGGAGAGCGGCGTCTCGGGAGCCGGCTTCACAATAATCGGGCAACCGGCTGCAAGAGCGGCCCCCGCCTTTCGCGTAATCATGGCGACAGGAAAGTTCCACGGAGTAATGGCCGCCGCGACACCGATTGGCTGCATTCGGACTTGAAGTAGACTTCCAGGTTTGTGGCTGGGGATCGTTTCCCCATACGCGCGCTCCCCCTCTGCAGCGAACCAGTCAAGAAATCCAGCACCGTAGGCAATTTCGTGACGCGCCTCAGCGAGCGGCTTGCCTTGCTCGCACGTCACCAGGATAGCGAGCTCTTCCGAATGGTCGCGCATCAATGACGCCCAGCTCCGAAGAATCGCCCCACGCCGTCCTGACAATAGTTCCTTCCAGCCTTGAAACGACCGCTCAGCTGCAGCGATCGCAAGATTCATTTCCGCGGCACTGCAGCGAGCAACATTCGCGATGACTTCCCCGGTCGCAGGATCGACCACAACGTCCGTTTGCTCGCTCGCAATCCAGAGGCCGTCAATGAGGGCGGCCCCCGTTACAAAATCACGACGCAGCAGATTTCGCAGGTACGTGGTCGCAAGACCAACCGGGCGCGAACTATTGCGTCGAGCAGTTGAACGGTCCATTTGAAAGTCCCAAGTGGTGACTTGTTGAAATTTCTCCTCGATTCAAGATACTGCTTCGCAAAGACATTTTGCGCCCCATTTCTCCGGCCACTCAGATGTTTCGCTGCACAAGATAGACCTTTCGCGACGAAAATCGTCTCAAGACTGAAGGCGAACATGCAATATGATCGGATAGACGCCCGGATTCTCGAGATCGTGCAAAAGAACAATCGCCTCACCTCCGAAGTGATTGGCGAACGTACCGGGCTATCAGCCACGGCATGCCAACGACGACTGAAACGGCTCCGCTCGGAAGGTATCATCGAGGCCGATGTCTCAATCGTCTCTGCGAAAGCGGTGGGACGGCCTATTCAAATGCTTGTGCTGGTGAGTTTGGAGCGAGAGCGTTCAGACATAATCGACAGGTTCAAGAAAGCCATCAAATCGTCGGCTGAGGTCGTTAATGGATTTTACGTAACCGGCGACGCTGATTTCGTTCTCTACGTTACCGCGCGTACGATGGAAGATTATGAGCAGTTCACTCGGCGCTTCTTCTACGAGAACTCAGACATTAAGGCGGTCAAGACAATGGTCATAATGGACCGCGTAAAGGCTGGATTTGCCGTGCCAATCGAGCTTCCATCTGGGGATTAAACGAGGATACTGTTCCAGCGCTTGCTCGGACCGACCCAAAAACGAGAAGGCCGCATTCCACCCGGGGCCGCTATGTTGCGTAGTCTGGCTCCTTGCGGTCGAGAATGCGTTTCAACGCATCGAAATGGCGCTGGGCCGATGCTGGGGCCTGGCGAGAGACCCCCGCGAATTCGCGCTCAGTTTTTTCAACCACATGGTCTGGGAGCTTCTTCAGCCCCCGTCCTGTCCACATGGCATAGATTTGCACTTGCGCGGCGCGTTCGATAAAGTAGAGTCGGTCATAGGCGTCGGCAACCGTTTCGCCAATCGTCGTGATACCATGATTTGCCATAAACAAGATAGTCTTGCCACCAATCACCTTTGCAAGGCGCAGCCCCTCCTCCGGCTCGTAAGCAGGACCGGTATATTCATCGTCGTAGGCTATCTGCCCGCGCATCCAGACTTCGGTCTGACCGATATCTTTGATCCGAGGATCCTCAAGCCGCGTCAGCGCGCTCGCAAAAGGCATATGCGTGTGAAATACGACTTTCGCATGGGGCAGCTCTTTATGGATAGGCGCATGGATACAATAGCAAGAGGGATCAACTTTACCGTCGCCTCGCTTAACCTCGGCATCGCTGATTCCGACTTCCATGAACGACGACGCCCTGACCTCGGACCAATGTAGTCCAAAAGGGAGCTGATAGTAGCGGTCGCTGCGACCCGGTACAAGCAGTGTGAGATGATTGACAATGCCCTCACTTAGGCCGTGCATAAATGCGAGCCGATGCGCTGCAGCCAGATCGATCCGCGCCTGCCATTCCTCTGCGTTGAAATCAGAAGCCATTTGCGACGAAGCTCCGAATTGCATAGAATCCCCCTTCTTGGGAACTATGGTTTGTGTAAGCGACGCGAAGACGTTGCGATATTTTGTTTGAGCGATGCTTTCTAGAGAAAGAACGATCTATTTTCCTGCAATCTGGCGCGATCTACGCAGACATTTGGCGACTTTGCAGCTGCTGCGCAGTATTCCGGACAATGAGGAAGGGACAGAGTCGAGACTACAGTTTTCGATAGAAGGCTCTAGCTGCCGCCTGCGGGAAGGGCCGGAGGCCATACTCAGCTTGAAGTTAAGTGTGAGACTTGGATGATAAGACCGCCAGGGCGGCATCACCAAGGTCTGCAACGGCCGCGTGCGCCACATGTTATGCGAGAACGCCTCGACATATCGACACCCGCCGAAGATCGGCAAGACAAAGCTATACCGACTCGAACAGGCGCCGCGGCGTCCGAAAAAGTGCGGGGAAAGCACAGAGCCGCCGGACAAACTGGCTGAACGCGGCAAACGAAACGACGGTTATCTGCACCGCTATCGCTCGTGAAGCGGTCGGGACTATGTGGGCGGCCGCTAGGCAAGTACGGCCAGCCTGATAGGAGCCCTTCTGATCATCGTGCATGGGCATGGGCGGCACCACGGCAGAGGAACAACGCCCATGCCCGCAATAGGATAGGAGCAGACTCTGACGCACAATCGGAAATGCGGTAGCCAACCCGCGCATCAGAGTTTGCTTACCGACTTCGTTCGGTTCCGCCTCCACGCATGCACGATCAGCTGTATGAATAAACAGCCGATCGACGATCGGACGACGCTTCGCGTTCTAATCCTTGACAGGAGAATCAGAGCGATGTTGTGCGGCCACGTTCCGGAGGCGGTCAGCCGGCTGCGGGTAGCTTTGACCGTTAGGCTTAGGGAGATAGCGCATAGAGCTATCGCGGACCCGGTGCGCCGACTGGACGCCTTCACCGGAGCCGGTCGCCGGCGGACGTGGAGCATGCAGCGAGGACAAAGCGCTAATTGTTGCTGAGATCACAGCGAGCGGTGAATCGGTCTGTGCCGTGGCTCCGCAGCATGGATTGGTTGCGCAGCAGTTATTCAGCTGGCGCCACCAACTGAGGGAAGCCGAGCTCGCGAGATTGAGGTCGCCGACGTCACCATCTCCCCGGCCGAGGAGCGGATGTGGACACGATCAGGGGCCTCGTCCATGCGCTGAAGGCGCGCCGGTGATTCGACTCCGCAAGGGCGTGGAAGGACTGGCCACCCTGGTGCACGAGCGAATATTGGCCGATCCATTCTCGGGCGCGGCATATGTGCTCCGAGCCAACCGAGCGGACCGAATCAAGCCGATCTGTTGGGATGGAATGGGCGCTTGCCTGTTCGCTAAGCGGCTGAAGGATGGCGTCTTCGCTGGCCGGCAAAGATAACGTCATGCGGTTATCGGCAGCACAATTCTCTGGACTGGCGGCGCGCTCTCATGAGGCTTGGGACAGACGACCGACGGAGCCCGAATAGATGTCGACACTGCGGCGAAGTGATTCAAGCGCAGCGAGATCGTCCCCAAAGTAAGCGTAGCGCCGAGGCCCTTTGGATTGTTTGTGCGGAGTCTTGAGAGCACCGTTAGAAGAGTCATCTTCTGCAAGGGTGCTCATAATGGACGACCATTCTGACGACATAAGACGACCGTTGTCACCGCGTATTGAAGTGTTCGCAGGCGCAGGTCGCAAGCGCTGGCCGGACGATTTAAAGGCGCAGATTGCTGCGGAAAGCCTCGAGCCGGGGGCGCTTGTCACAGACGTCGCCCGTCGCCATGGGTGCCGGCCCCAGCAGGTGCACGACTGGCGACGCCGGGCGCGTTTGGGCCAGTTGGTGCTGCCGGCTTCGGCGGACACGCTGTCGTTCGTGCCGTTGGTGTCGGAATCGGCGCTACCGGCGGCCGCAGAGCCCACCGGGTCGCCGGAAGCAGCCGTAGTGACGGTTGAGCTCCAGGGGGCACGAGTGGAGGTGCGGGGGACGCCTGGCCTTGCTGTGTTGAGTGATGTGTTCTTGGCGCTTCGACGGACACGTTCATGCTGACGCCGCCCGCGAGCCTCATGATCTACGTGGCGACGCAACCTGTGGACTTCAGAAAAGGTGCGGAGGGCTTGGCTCTGTTGGCGAAGGAGACTCTGGGCCATGACCCGATGAAGGGCGTGGCGGTGGTGTTTCGTGCGAAGCGCGCCGATCGGGTGAAGATCGTCGTCTGGGATGGCAGCGGCCTTGTGATGTATTGGAAGCGGCTCGATGGCAGCGGCTTCAAATGGCCTCCCATCGTGGCCGGCGTGATGCGGATGAATGCCGCCCAGCTGTCCGCGCTTCTGGCCGGCATGGATTGGACGCGCATGCACGCGCCTCGAATCCCGCAGCCGAAAGCACTTGCGTAAAAACGCAAATCATCGCTGCATCGTGACGCGAAGCATGGCAAGCTCGGGCCAATGAGTGATTTGCCCGATGAGCTGCCGAGCGATCCAGCCGAGTTGCGTGTCTTTGCCGCGGCTCTGCTGGATCGCTGCGCCCGGCTCGAGCGGTTGCTCAAGCTTGCAAAAGATGCGCAGTTCGGTCGGTCCTCGGAAAAGCTGGATGCTGATCAGCTACAGCTTGTTCTGGAGGACATCGAAGAGGCGGTCGCAGCTCTCGAAGCAGCCGAGGATCGCGTCAATCCCAGAACCTCCGAGAAGAGAGCGGCCGAGCGTAGAACCAACCGTGGTCAGCTTCCGGAGCATTTGCCGCGCATCATCGAGACCCTGATGCCCGCTGCAACCTGCTGTCCGTCCTGCAAAGGCGATCTCTTTGAGATCGGCCACGATGAGAGCCAGAGGCTCGACGTCGTGCCGGCGCAGTATCGCGTCATCGTCACCCGCCGGCCCAAGCTGGCCTGCCGCGCCTGTCATGGCGTCGTCCTCCAGCACGCCGC
Source organism: Bradyrhizobium sp. KZN70725 (assembly GCF_055264925.1). Taxonomy (NCBI): domain Bacteria; kingdom Pseudomonadati; phylum Pseudomonadota; class Alphaproteobacteria; order Hyphomicrobiales; family Nitrobacteraceae; genus Bradyrhizobium; species Bradyrhizobium sp. KZN70725. Next base: position 2,454 of record NZ_JBUYWT010000093.1, on the reverse strand, counting down.
GCCCGAGCGACTGATCAGGGGAGGATTGCCTACCGAGCGACTGGTCGCGCATGTCATCGATGCCAAGTATCATTGGCATTTGCCGCTTTACCGCCAGGCGCAGATGCTGGCGACGCACGGTATCGCCATCGACCGTTCCACGCTCGCCTTCTGGGTCGGCTATGCCGCCCAGGAATTGAAGCCCTTGTGGCATCGTCTGCGCCAGCTTCTGCTGGCCTCCTCGAAGCTCTGTGTCGATGAGACCCCGGCGCCGGTGCTGGATCCGGGGCGCGGCAGGACAAAAACCGGCTACTTCTGGGCGCTGTCACGCGATGACAGGCCTTGGGCCGGACCTGATCCGCCTGGGGTGGTCTATGCCTATGCACCGGGCTGCGGCGCCGTTCATGGCTTGCGGCTGCTTGAGGGCTATCGCGGCATCATCCACTGCGACGGCTATCAGGCTTACAAGACCATGACCCGAGAGACGCGTGCGGACGCCCTGTCCGGGACGCTCGCCTTCTGCTGGTCGCATCTGCGGCGCCAGTTTGTGAAGATCGAGCGGGAGGCTGCGCCGGCGCCGGCTCCGGTCGCCCGCGAGGCCCTCGAGCGCATCGCCCAGCTTTACGCGGTCGAGAAGGCACTCCGCGGCCGATCTGCGGACGAGCGCCGCGCGGGGCGACAAGCGCATGCCCGGCCTCTGGCTACAGCCTTAAAGCAGTGGTTTGAGGCCAAGCTTGCTCACCTTGCGCAGAAGAGCGACACGGCGAAGGCCCTGCGTTACGCGCTGCGTCATTGGGACGGCCTAACGTTCTACCTTGATGACGGGCGCATCGAGATGGACACCAATGCGGTCGAGCGAGCGATGCGGCCGATCAAGCTCAATGCCAAGAACTCCTTTTTGCCGGTTGCAACGAAGGTGCCGAGAATTGGGCAGTCCTGGCTTCGTTAATCGAGACCTGTAAGCTCAATGGCGTCAATGCCGAGCGCTGGCTCGCTGACGTTCTCGCAAAGCTCGTCAATGGTTGGCCTGCGGCGCGACTGGACGAACTGTTCCCTTGGGCGTCGACGTACACGATGCATGCTCACGATCCGAGGCTGGCAGCATGAGCCTGAACACGACCGCGATCCGGATCAAGGTGACACTCAAGGACGTGAAACCGGAGGTGATGCGTCGCCTTGTCGTACCCGTCACTCTGCGCCTTGATCGGCTGCATCTGGCGCTTCAGGAGGCATTTGGCTGGACGAATAGCCACCTCTTCGAGTTCTTCGCTGGTGAGGTCCGTTGGGGGATTCCTGATCCCCACAACGATTACGGCCACCAGCCCATGGATGCCAGTAAAGCGCGGCTTTGCGATGTCGTTCGCGAGACCGGCGCCAAGACGATCCATTATCTCTATGACTTCGGCGACAGCTGGGACCATGTGATCAAGCTCGAAAAATGGTTCGACAACACCACGACAGAGGGCCTGCCCCTCCTGCTCGAGGCAGCCCGTCGTTGTCCTCCGGAAGACGTCGGCGGTGCGCCGGGTTATGCCGAATACCTCGAAGCCATCGGCGACCCTACCCATCCAGAACACGAACATATGCGCCTCTGGGGCCCGGAGCGGTTCGATCCCAACGTCGTCGACCGGGAGGCGCTCGAAGCCGCCGTCAACGCGTTGTCCGACACATGGAAACCGCGGCGACGCGCCACGCGAACAAAATAGGCGTCAAGCGCCATTCAAAAGGGCCGCAGAGCTACGCTTACTCCCCAAATATCGCGGACTGTGATCTGATCGAGGTGTGGCCAACGACACCTTGCCCGATGATCTCGAGCTCTTGAAAGCGATGCTGCTCGCCGAGCGCTGCGAGAGTGAGCCAGATCATCAAGGAGCTGCAACGCCATCGCTTTGGCTGCCGGGCGCGCAGACACTGACGCTTCGCGAGGAGCAGCTTTCTGGCTGTGGAAGACGTCGAGCAAGTTGCGGGCTGCGGTGAAGCAGAGCGCACGGCCAGAACACTGCTCAAGGCCGGGCGGCACGGGCAAGCCAGCGTCGCACCAGAGGTGGAGTGCTGCCAGCGCGCGCACCGAGACGGTGATCGGCATCGAGGACAAGACCTGTCCCCTGCTGCAAGGGCGAGCTGCACCCGGATCGGTGAGGATCCAAGCGAGGGGCTGGAGATGGTGCCGGCGCAGCTCCGGAATCCTTTTCACCGATGTCCCCGGTATGCCTGTGGGGCTTGCGAGGACGGCGTCATGCAAGCGCCGGCTCTGCCGTGGCTGATCGAGGGCGGACTGTGTACCGAGGCTAGGTAGCCGAGGTTCGTAAGCGGCAAAGAGACCCCGTCTGGCGCATGGGGTGAACGATCGGCTATCGGCTGCTAAGTTTGTGAGCCGATGTGAGCTTCTATGTCTGCGCCTAGTTCTGGAACTAGAACCTTCCATATGATTGAAGCGGTCGCCGACCGTCTTGAGGGAGCGCCGCGGCAGCTTCG
>NZ_JBUYWT010000092.1:0-17875 GCF_055264925.1 Bradyrhizobium sp. KZN70725 | reverse complement strand
CTGGTTCCTCTCCCTCGGCGATCCATCTCGGCCTCCTCGACCACGTTGAATCTCCCTTAATATGCGATTCTCAACCCTCCAGATCGCGGCTTTCTGACTCAGTAAGACTAACTGGCGGTTCCAAAAATACCTGCTTGAGATCGTTTCCCGACACGACAACTACGATGAAGTTTAGCTTGCTTTTCTCTTCGACGAGCCCGGCGCTGATGGCTTTGCCTGTGATATTGCGCTCCGCGACGCGCACAGCATCTAGCACATCTTGCTTTACGAACGTGAGGGACGCCAATATCCGTCGATCCCGTTCGTCCAGATCCTTGACGGCGGTTGGAATTGCGGCGCCGACGGGCTTTCCGGAAGAGGCGTCGATGACATCTTCCCATACCCAGGCGCCGCTGAAGGACTTGACGCGAAACACCGGAGAAGGAGGAGAGCCATCAAAACTTGCGTCTACTACAGTTGCATTGCGGTGTAGCTTTTGAGCGCTCGCCAATGCGTCAACCAGCAGGATGGCCACTTTCTTGAAAACATTCAGCTCTCGCTGGATAGAAATATCATCTATGCCGTCCTTGGCGCGATCTGTCGTATTCGCAGCCGCGGCGGTTAAATCGGTCCGAGCGAACGCTGGCCCGGTGGTCAGCAATAGCGCGGAAAGCCACAGTGCATTTATTGACCAAGCTGTCCACTTCAGGAGCTGATTTCCGTCGTGCTTCGTTGCCACACCGCGACCCACTATTCGTGCTCTCTTTGAATACCGGGTCTCTTGATAGGAGACTGGGGCTCGCAAGGGTCGTGACATCACGTAATCAAGACATGCTAACGGCGCCCCCGGGCGCCGGGGCTTCTGTGAGGTAGCTTAAGTTAAGCAGTGAACGGTTAGAGCTCGCGGCCGTCATGCGGCGCCAGGCGCGCAGCGGATATGCTCAAAGTTCAGTTCTGGCCGTTTTCATCGGACGAGAGGCGGAGTCGCCGTTTTGGTATTCGGACGACTTGGATGCCGTTCATTTTAGCCACAGTCGAGCGCGCGACCGGGGGGACCACCGACAAGGGCCAAAAGGTCTTGGAATTGATCGAGGCGCGCCCGAGTGCTGACCAAGCGGCGGAGTCGGCGAGGGTCACGAGCCCGTCGAGCCGGAATCGCTGTTGCCGCAGCTAGCTCACCGGGCCAAGAGGCGGCCGAGATCAGCGCCGCGAAGCTCGAGAAAGAGCACGGTCGACAACCTCATTGGGTGTGCTGCGGCCACGTCGCCATCTCCGTCAAGCGAGAGTTCTTCCCGAGAGATTGCTTACTCGCGCCAACGAAGCGGAATTTCAGATTCCCTTGGAGCGGACATATCGCTTTATAAAATCGAGAAAATCTGGCGCACCCGACACGATTCGAACGTGTGACCTTTGCCTTCGGACGGCAGCGCTAGGCGACGGCCTCAAATAGCAATTTGAGATGGTTGCAGGTCCCCGCAACCAGCACACCCCCAGACTCCTGGGGGCCAGCCGCCCTCTCAGAAATCCTGAGCAGGGCGGCGAGTTGGCGGTAAATCTCGATCTCCACCGGCTTGTAGCGCTCACGCGGGTGGATGACGATTTTCTCGACGATCTCCCGGATTGCCTCATGGGCCGCCAAGCGGCTGTCTTCGTCTGCCGAGGCGAGGGTCTGCTTCAGGTCGCGCACCTTGTCGCGGTAGGCGTTGGCCGCGTTCGGGTGGAACTCGACCGTTGGCGGGACGATGTTGGCGATCTCGGCTTCGAGCTGGTCGCGCTCCGCTTCCAAGGCCGTTAGCCGGTCACGCAGCGCGCGGCTGGGGGCTTCGGCAAGGATGGCGTCCACGGCCTTGGTGATGGCGCCGTTGACGTTGCCCAACCGCTTTTCGAGGTCGCGGCGGCGATGCGCGGAGGTGCCGTGGAGTTCACGAGTGATCCGGTGATACTCCCGGACATACTCGGCGATCACCTCAGGCGCGGCCAACTTCTCCTCGATCCCTTCGAGCACGATAGCCTCGACGGTGGCGCGCGGCACCATGCGCTTGTTGTCGCAAAGGCCCGTCTCCTTCATCCGCGAGCACAGCAGCAGCGAACCGCGTTTGTCGTGGCCGCCGACGATGTAGCCCGAGCCGCACCGCCCGCACTTGACCAGCCCCGACAGCAGGTTCTTAGGGCGGGTCGCAAGCCGCTTGGTCTGCGGACCACCGCGCTTAGTTCTCCGGGCCTGGACGCGGGCCCAGATATCGTCATCGACAATGCGCAGGTGTTCGGCTTGCGCCGTCATCCATTCCTCGCGCGGATTTTCGCGGCTGATGCGTTTGCCGGTCTCCGGGTCTTTGATAAAGCTCTGTCGGTTCCAAACGATGCGGCCCACATACAGCTCGTTCTGCAGGATGCCGTTCATGCGCTTGCGGCTGCCGCCGATGGTGGAGGCGTTCCAGGCACCGCCACGCGGGCCGGGCAGCGTCTTCTTGTTCAGCGCCGCGGCGATGTCGCGCGGTGACCTCGCATCGAGATAGTCGGCGAAGATGGTGCGGACGACGGCGGCCTCCGCCACGTCGATTTCAAGCTCGCCGGCTTTGCCGGGTATCGGCCGGTAGCCGTAACTGCGCCCGCCGTTGTGGCGGCCGTCACGGTTGACGCCGGCCTGGCCGCGCCGGGTCTTCTGCGCCAGGTCTTTAAGATAGAGCGAGCCCAGCAGTCCCTTCACGCCGATATGGATATCACCGGCGATGCCATCCTGTGCGGTACGGATCTCGATGCCTGCGAACCGCAGCCGCTTGTGGATACCTGCCAAGTCTTCCTGGTCGCGCGAAATGCGGTCGAGCGCTTCGGCGACGACCACATCGAACTTCGCCCCCTTGGCATCACGCATGAGGCGCTGCCACCCCATCCGGTTCAGGGTGCTGGCGCCGGAGATGGCGCGGTCATCATACACGCCGACGATCATCAACCCTTCACGCTCGCAGATATCGCGGCACAGCGCGACCTGATCCTCGATCGACCTGTCGGTTTGTTTGTCCGAGCTAAACCTTGCGTAGATCGCGGCCTTCATCGGTGCTGGCTCACGTCTGGTGTGCCGTTCTGCCGCTCATAATCCGCAATTGCCGCAGCACGAGCAAGCGCACGAACGAATCGCAGCATTGCATCGGGGAGGGCCTTCCGGACTTGCTGGATGAGGCCCACGCGCGTTCGTCCGCCGACCAACCATGACCGCGACAGCTCCGCCAGGCCGCACAGCGTTGTGGCCGCGCGGCGTGATTTACCGATGGCGTCCGAAGGACGCACGAGATGCGTGTTGGCGTTTTGCTGATGAGTAGGTCGGTGTTTTGTTGTGCGCCAGGCTGTCAGATGCGTCGTTAAAAGCGTTTTTGATAGTTACGAGGGGGAGCGGCGGTGTCGATATGAAATCGACTTTAATCGATGCTAGGCTTTCCAACCCTCATGCCTAAGCTAGGACGCTTCTTTCTTCCCTTCAAGAGGAAAAGGAAAAATCATCAGTCACCAACCTTTCGCCAGCGCCTGCCAGCCTCGGTGTTGGAAATCCCTCGCGAGCTTCCATGAGTGTCATTCGGCGCACTATTTGTTACCTTATCTGCGTCGAAGGTTGCCCCCGGAATCGACCGTTCGCGGTTGGCACGCTGTTGGTCGAGCAGGTTGGTTGAGCCGGAAAATTTAGGATCGCAGCGCCGCCATCAGGTGATCCACAAAAACTCGTACCTTCGGGAGGACCTGGCGCGCGGTCGGAAAGACAGCCCAGATCGACAGCTCGCGAGGCACTCCATCTTCCAGATGGATCGGCACCAGCCGTCCAGCCTCAACCTCGGGTCTGATGTCCCAGTCAGACAAAACCGTCAGCCCTGTGCCCCCGACGCACGCTTCGTGTGAGCCCTCAATGCTGTTTGACGAGCATCGACCTTCGACCTTGACCATCCGCTCCTTTTCTCCCATTTGGAACGGCCAATGATTGACGCCGGACAGGGTGATGCAGTCGTGATTGGCAAGGTCGGCAACGGTGCGTGGTGTTCCGTGTCGCTCGATATAGGCCGGCGCGGCGCATAGGATGCGTTGGTTCGGAGCGAGCCGCCGAGCCACGAGCGTTGAGTCGCGAAGTTGTGCGATGCGGATGCCGACATCCATGCCTCGTCCGACCAGATCGGTGATGCCGTCCGTGATCTCGATGTCGATCGATAGGGCGGGGTTCTCCTCAAGCAGGCGCGGGACGATAGGCATGATAATCTTTCGGCCGAATGCCGCAGCCGCCGTCACCCTGAGAAGCCCGGTCGCGCCCTGATCACTTGGCGCCAGCGCGGCGCGACCTGCCTCCGCAGTTTCCACCATACTCGTCGCGTAGGACAGGAAGGCTTCGCCCTCGGCCGTCAGAGAAACCGAGCGAGTTGAGCGGTGCATCAGCCGCACGCCAAGTTCGTCCTCAAGTGCGAGCAGCCGGCGAGACGCGGCCATGGGGGTGATTTTCAGCCGCCGGGCGGCTGCCGCAAGGCTTCCCGCGGAATAAGCCTGCACGAAGATGTTCAGAGCGTCGATGTCCATAGGGCTATATAACAGGAATCGTTATACAGGCATCTCATTTATTCCGGCTTATCGCGGATATCGTTACGACGTACATCTTGGGGGCAGAAAGGAGTTGCCCCATGGATCCCTTATTCACCCCCATCAAACTCGGCGCTCTATCGCTTAAGCATCGCGTGGTTATGCCGCCGCTCACTCGGCTCCGGTCACGCCAGCCGGGCGATGTGCCCCAGGACGTCAACGCCATCTACTACGGCCAGCGCGCCACGGAAGGCGGCCTCATCATCACTGAGGCGACCGATATCTCGCCCGCAGCCACTGGCTATGCCGGCGCCCCCGGCATCCATTCGGAGGCGCAGGTCGATGGCTGGAAGAAGGTGACCGCCGCCGTGCATGCGAGAGGCGGGGTTATCGTCAACCAGCTCTGGTACACCGGCCGTTTCTCGCACTCGTCGCTCCAGCCCGATGGCATGGCGCCGCTGGCGCCGTCCGCGATCGCGATCAACGGCAACACTAAGACCCGAACCGGCGAGGTTGTTCCCTTCGAGACGCCGCGCGAGCTCACCGAGCAGCAGATCAGCGCCATAATCGAGGACTTCGCTCGCGCCGCCGCCAACTCGAAGAAGGCGGGCTTTGACGGCGTCGAGATCCACGGCGCGAACGGATATCTGGTCGACCAGTTCCTGCGCGATGGCAGCAACAAGCGCACCGACCGGTACGGCGGCCCGATCGAGAACCGCGCGCGCTTCCTCCTCGAGGTGGTCGACGCAGTGCTGACCGTGTGGCCCGCCGATCGCGTCGGCGTCCGTATCTCACCTTTCGGGCGCGACGGTAATATGTTCGATAGCCAGGGCTTTGCGGTTTGGAATTTCGCTGCGAAAGCGCTCGGCGAGCGCGGCCTGGCTTACATCCATGTCGTCGAACCCCGGTCGGATAAGAGCAGCGATACCAGCGCGCTTGATCCGAATGCGCCCGACGCCGCGGCCGAGCTGAAGGAAATCTTCGGCGGCCCGCTGATCTCTGCCGGCGGCTATGTCGGCGATACGGCGCGCGCGACCGTGTTGAGCGGCAAGGCCGACGCGGTCGCTTTCGGCCGGCTGTTCATCGCCAACCCCGACCTTGTGAAGCGGCTTCGGCTCAATGCGCCGATGAACGCCTATCACCGTCCCACTTTCTACGGCGGTGCCGAGGCTGGCTACACCGACTACCCGACGCTCGAAGACGTCCAGCGTCAGGTCGCTTGAACCCATCAATCACAACGCACCGGTAAGGCGAGCGTCGTCCTGAGAGGATTCGCTCGCGACCGGGCTCACCAGGAGAAGAACTATGACCCGTCGTGAATTGCTTACGAGTGCTGGCGCCGTTGCCGCGGCAGCAGCGATCCCGGCTGTGGCGCAAGCGCAGTCTGGGGTGACCGAAGGCGCCGCTGGCGCCGGGGCCTTCTGGCCGAACGGTGCGCGGCTCGCGATCAGCATGTCGCTGATGTACGAAGGTGGTGGCCAGCCGATCTCCGGCGCGCCGGGCGTCATTCCCGAGCCCATCCGGAACGGCCTGCCGGACATGCCGACCAACGGTGTCTTCCAGTACGGCATCTATGAGGGCACGCCGCGCTTGCTCGACTTGTTCGACAAGCACGGCGCCAAGGTCACCGCGTTCATGATCGGCCAGGCGGTCGACAAGGATCCGGCGCTGGCGAAGGAAGTCGTCCGCCGTGGCCACGAGGCGGCCGCTCACGGCCGCACCTGGTCCGCGAGCTACGACATGAGCCCGGCCGACGAGCGGCAGTTCATCATCGACAACATGAAGAGCATCGAGCGCGCAACCGGGCAAACGCCGAAGGGGTGGAGCGCTTACTGGGTGCGCAACAGCCCACACACGCTCGACATCCTCAAGAACCTTGGCTTCACCTACTACTTGGACGAAGCGAGCATGGACCAGCCGTTCATCCTTCCGGTAAAGGGCGGCGACTTCGTCACCGTGCCGTACACCTTCCACATGAACGACATCGTCTCGTTCCCGTTCGAGGGCTACAACCCGGCCGCCTACGAGCAGGCGCTGAAGGACGAATTCGACCAGCTCTACGAGGAAGGCGCGACCAAGCGTCGAATGATGGTGATGGCGCTCCATGACCGCATCTCTGGTCACGCCAATCGCGTGCGCGTCCTCGATCGCTTTTTCACTTACGTGAAGAGCAAGCCAGGCGTCTGGTTCGCTCGCAAGGATGAGATCGCTGACTGGGCGATGAAGACCCGCAACATCACGCCGTATCTCGACCGCGGCCCGGTCCAGAAAACCGGTCTGTCAGGACCGTCTGCCTGATTGTCGACCTGCTCGGCCGGCACTTCCCGGCCGAGCTTCGCAATTACATTGAAGGACCTGACAAATGCACAAGTTCCGTACACTTTCCATTTTGCTGCTGGCTGGAGCCATGTTGGCGGGCGCGAACGTCAGGCCCTGATCTGGCGATGGCGACGTGCTTCCGCACTCCGTTCGTGTGAGCGATGGCAGGACCTGGCGCTACCTTGATGTCGATTGATCCTTCACCCGCCCTGTGCATTTTTGCGCAGCCGTTGCTGAGTTACTCCGAATTTCCGGGAGTCGGTTTGCGGTCTATCTCGAGAGGAAAGATCGAAAGGAAATGGACATGAGCGGGAATATCACAGGCAAGATCATCCTCATCCTTGGTGGAGCCGGCGGCATCGGTTCAGCGGCAGCGCGCGACCTCGCGAGCTAGCGCGCCAGGGTCGCGATCGCGGACATCGATGAGGAACGGATGGTTGCCGTTGTCGACGACATTGTTCGGTCGAACGGGTCTGCGCAGTGCTATCACGTCGACGTGACCAACAAGGATCTCGTGCGCGACGTGGTGGACCGGGTCGTCGCGGATTTCGGCAAGATCGACGTGCTGATCAACGCAGCTGGGATCATGCTGATCAGGCCGTTGACCGAGATCAACACCCGCGAGTGGGAAACCACCATCGACCTAAATCTGAAGGGTACGCTCGGGGGCGTTGCGGCGGTGCTTCCGGTGTTCCTGAAGCAGAAGAGCGGCCACATCATCAATCTCGGCTCGGTCCATGGCCTGAAGGTTTTCTCGCCCGGCGGCGCCGTGCATTCGGCGTCGAAATACGCGATCCGCGCCTTCTCAGAAGGCCTACGCGCCGAACTCGCGGAGACTTCGATCCGAGTCACGACGGTTACGCCAGGCGCGGTCGACACAGGTATCCAGAACAAGACGACCGGTGCCGACAGTGAGCGGATGCTCGAAATCTACAAAAAAGCCATCCCGGCGAGCGCAGTGTCGCGCGCGATTGCCTTCGCGATCGAGCAGCCGGCGGCGGTCGATATCAATGAGATCGTGTGCGACCCACGGCTCAGGTCATTTGAGATCGCCTAGGTCGGAAGGAGACAGTATATGAAGAAGATCGTTGCACTCGCGATGGCCGCAATGCTTGTATTTGGCAAAGCGGCACAGGCCCAGGTCATGCCTTCAACTTCAGCTACCACCACCTATCATCATGCTCTGGTTGACGGAATCCGCGTCTTCTACCGCGAGGCCGGCCCGAAGGGCGCGCCAACGATCGTCTTGCTGCATGGCTTTCCGTCGTCGTCGCGGATGTTCGACACGCTCATTCCGTTACTCGCGTCCCACTACCATTTGATCGCGCCGGACTATCCCGGATTTGGTCAGAGCGAATCGCCGTCACCCGCGAAGTATCGCTACACCTTCGATCATCTTGCCGAGACGACGAACCGGCTGCTCGAGCAGCTCAACATCGGTCGCTACGTCCTTTACATGCAGGACTACGGCGGTCCGGTTGGCTTCCGCATCTTGGTGCAGCATCCTGACCGGGTGAGCGCGATCGTCGTTCAGAACGCCAATGCCTATAAGGAGGGGCTCGGCCCGAAGTGGGCCGGGATAGCGCAGTATTGGGCTGATCCGAAGGCGCATACGGAAATCTTCCAGGCCTTCTCGTCGCTCGAAGGCGCCAAGCAGCGGCACATCGCCGGCAGCCCGCATCCGGAGCGCTACAATCCTGACACCTGGACCGACGAATACGCCATTCTATCCCGGCCGGACGAGCAGGAGACTCAGGCCGATCTCCTCTACGACTATCAGACGAATGTAGCGTCCTACCCCGAATGGCAGGCTTGGCTCCGCGCGCACAAGCCGCCGACGATGGTGCTATGGGGCAAGTACGATGTCTCGTTCATCGTCCCGGGTGCCGAGGCTTACAGACGCGATGTGCCGGAGGCCGAGGTGCATATCTTGGACGCTGGTCACTTCGCCCTTGATGAAAAGGTCGACGAGATCGCCGACCTGATGCTTCGCTTTCTGTCAAAGCAGAAGCTCTGATCAGTTCGGGCGCTCGAAGAGGTCGCGCTCGCGTTCGAAAATCTTCTGGAGATGATCCGTTACCATGCGCGTCGGGAGGTCTTTTTTGTCCTGCCGACGCGTCACCATCCAGATCCCGCGCGCCGGTGGATTGTGTTTCAATACGCAGAGCTTGAGGGCGGGGTCGGCTTTGCCGACGAAGTAGGGCAGTAGCGCGAGTCCCGCGCCCTCCCGCGCCGCGACGGCCTGGGTCATGTGGCTGTATGCCCGAAACGACATCCGCCCGTTGGGGAAATGATGGGTGAGCCACGCCGCCTCCGGTAAGTGCGCGTTTGCCTCGTCGAAGCCAACGAATATCGGGTCGCTTCCTTCGGTGATTCTTTGGCAGCTTTCTTCGGTGCCGTAGAACCCAAAGCCAAGCTCCACGAGGGGCTTGGCGATGACGTCTCCGTCCTCCGGTCTCGCTAGCCTCAAGGCAATGTCCGTCTCGCGACGCTCCAAGCTGACCGATCGCATGTCGGTCGCCACGTCGATGTCGAGCCCTGGGTGCTCAATCGAGAGGTGCGCGAGTCGCCGCACGAGGAAGGCTTGAGCGAGGCTTGGTGGCGCATTTACGCGCACGAGACCCTTTGGTCGATCGTCCTCGCCGCCGCGGCTGAGGATCGCCGCCGAAGCTTCCATGTCGTTTGCCGGGCCGATCGCCCTCGTGCCGGCCGGCGTCAGCACGTAGCCGTCCGGTCGTCGCTCTATCAGCTTTTCGCCGAGCGATGCTTCCAGGGTTTGAATGCGTCGCGACACCGTCGCATGGTTGATCCCCAGAGATCGCGCCGCAGCTGACAGGCTCCCGAAGCGAGCGATAGCGAGAAAGACCCGAACGTCCTCCCAATCCAGTGTTGTGCGTTTTTGATCAGCCATTGCGCAGGATTATCGAATTTTTCGGCAGCGCGCATCTGCCTAATTGGAGGGGCAAGCTTTCAGGAGGCAGACAATGACGAATTCCGAACTCACCTTGACCCTCATCGGCGGACCGACGGTCCTCATCGAATATGATGGCATGCGGCTTCTCACCGATCCGACCTTTGATCCCCCGGGAGAATACAAGGGCGCACACAGCCCGGTTGTTCACAAAAAGACATCTGGCCCGGCGATCACAGTCGATCAAGTCGGTCCGCTGGATGCGGTGCTTCTTAGCCATGACCACCATTTCGACAATCTGGACAACGCCGGCCGCGCCTTGTTGCCCAAGGTCGGGGCGACTTACACGACGAGCTCCGGCGCCGAGCGGTTGGGCGGCAACGCCTTGGGGTTCGCACCGTTTGAAACGCGCACGCTTGAATGCAAAAACGGAAAGCGGCTGTTCGTGACGGCGACGCCAGCGCGGCACGGTCCTGTCGGTATCGATGTCGGCGATGTCGTTGGCTTCGCGCTCGGTGTCAAAGAGCCTGGCGATCTTCTCTACATCACCGGCGACACGTTGTGGTTCAGCGGGACCGAAGAGGTCTCGCGGCGGTTTTCGCCGAAGGTCATCATCCTCTTCACCGGGGCCGCCGAACCGCGCGGTCGGTTCCATATGACAATGGGCAGTGAGGATGCGCTTGAAGCAGCCGCTGCGTTTCCGAAAGCCGCGCTGCTGTCCGTGCATAATGAAGGGTGGGGTCACCTGAAAGAGGATCAAGATCAACTTGCCCATGTCTTTGCGACGTTCAATCTCCCTGACCGTTTGACACGCTTCGATAAAGGAAGGCCTGTTGCCTTTGCAGTCTAAAGTGTCATTCGGCGCGCTATTTGCCCCTACGAAAAGCTGCCAAAAGTGGCCACCGAGATTGTGCTCACCGTGCTCGCCTACATGAAGCTCCCGGTTGCCGCTGAGACGACACGAGGCCACTCCAAGAGGCCCAGCGCCGTAAAGTGCGTCGGAGCGCCCCAAGTCGCGGGATTTTCACACGACCTGGTCAGAAGCGGAAATAATCGCAATGAGCACATCTCATCTCCTTGCAACCGTCGCGAAAGAACTGTCTAAGTCTCGCTGTTGACAGGCCTCAGCCGAGAGATGGTTGAGCAACTGACATCAAAGTCCTTGGCGATGGTCTGCTGCGTTTCGCCTGCCGCTCGTCGGGCGAGCGCGGCCTGGCGTTATGCCAAAGTAAGCTTCGGCTTTCGTCCAAACCTCACGCCATTCTGGCGGGCGTGTTCTCGTCCAGCAGTGGTGCGCCTCACGATATCATCCCGCGTCTTGCGAGCGATGTAGCCAACCAACGCCGCCAGCACCTCACCAAGTTCGGTTGTGGTGTCGGCCCACGGCTCGGCGAGAGATCTGTAGCGAGCTCCGCGGGAGGTGATCTCGTCAAGGATGCTGAGCATCCTGAACGGTCCGCCACGCGTCAGTCGATCGAGCGCGGGTAGGATGACGGTATCGCCTTGGTGCAGCCGGCGCAGCAACCTTGCCAACTCGCGACGATCGTCTTTTAGACCGCTTTGCTTCTCGCAAAGAATCCTCTCGCAACCCGCAGCCTCAAGCTGCGCTATTTGAATGTCCAGCTCCTGGCCGGACGTGCTGACGCGCGCATAACCAAAAATGGTCATTGCCGCTGCCCCGTTGCAAAACTCCTAAGTTTTGCAAGGCCGTCGACGCGGGAAGAGGAGGCCGGAAGTAAGTCGTACCTTTCCCGAGTCCGCTCAATAACTTGTGCGAACGTCTCGGGGGCGACCTTATTTTCCATCCGAGGCTGATTCTGCCCTCAGACCCTTGCATTCGTAAATCACGATTTTTGCATACAAACGGAAACCTTTTTTTGAGGGATTTCCGATGATTGCCGTTGCGATCCTGTTGCCTTGGCTGGCGCTCTTCATGCGTGGCCGTGTCGTTCAAGGCATTCTCTGCCTCATCCTCCAGATCACTGTCATCGGCTGGATACCGGCCGCCATCTGGGCGCTCGTCGTCGTCAACAACGACAACCAGGAACGCCGTCACCGGGAGATGCTTGACGCGGTGCGGGGAGGTCGATCGTGAGGCTATTCCTCGTCGCCTTACTGATGGCGGTCGCCAGCACCGCATTCGCCGACAAGCTGTTGCCGCCGGTCCGCATCGAACAGGAAGCGTTCGCGTGCCTCGACATCAACGCGGTGAAGTATCACGAACAGCTCGTGCAGAACGGCCAGACCGAACAGGTCGATAAGATGCACGGGCTTTACCATCTCACGGAGGGCTGCCTCTTCCCGCACCCCGGGCAGTACATGTTTTACGAGGGCTACGATGCGACCAGCAAAGGCGCGTTCGTCTGCCTGCGACAGCGGCCTGGTTCGGATTGCTATTGGGTGAAACGCACCGCCATCGGCGAAGTGCCGACGATGTATCCCGGTCGCAAGCTGACGGACAGCAACAAGGGGCCTGCTCCGCCTGGGAGCAAATGGTCAAGCGGTCGAAGGAAGCCGATAAGGCGATTTACGCGCGGTTTAAAGACAATTAGCCGTCCGGTGACGGCAACCCGGTCAGCGAGATGGCGCAGGGCATGGTGACCGGCATGCTTGGCATGGTCACGGGCGGGCCTGACAGCCACAAGGCCCGGAGCCTGAACCTGTGCGAGTACAACCTGCTGTCGGCGCAGCAAGAGGCCCGCAGGCTCACGGCCTACGATTGGTGCCCGCAGCTCATCGCGCCCGACAAGCTCGCGGCGGAAAAGAATGGCTACCGCTCCGACGTCGCCGAAATCGCCAACTCCTGCCTGGGGAATCGCTGATGCGGAGAGAGCCACTAGCATTGGCGATACTGACGGCGTTGTCACTGGGCGCGTGCCAGGACTACGGCACGGATGAGCGTTTGCAGGCGGCCGCCGACATCGTCGGCGCCGAGTACGGGCTTAGGGCAAATCACCTGGAAGTGTCGTTCGACAAGCGCGACGCCAATACTCTGGTCGTGTCCAGCAAGCGCGGCCCCTACAAACGGTATGAGCTGCGGGAGCCGGAGCGCTGCACGCGTGGGTTGAGCCGGTTTTTACCGCGGAGATCGAATACCGCGACGTCACCTCCGAAGGCCTGCTGCGCGCCAGCTCATTCAAAGGTTTATCTCGCAAATAACCTAGGTTGTGGCCGCAACTCTCATCGTAACCTACGCTGCTTGAAAATGTGGAGAGCAACGACGCTCCCGCTTCAGACCAGGAGCGCGTCATGACCAAAAAGCGAAATCGGGCCAGGCAAACCACATCGCTACAGGACCGCTTGGCTGCGTTTGCAAAAGATATGGCTCAAATGGCCGCGACGATGCCGGCAGGCGTCGAGCGGGACAGTCTGCTGAAGCGAGCTCGCACAGCGGAGATCGCGGCGGACATTGACGATTGGGTTTCTTCGGCTGGGCTGCAGCCGCCGACGCGATAGGGCTTGGAGCTTCTCCTCCTCCAGGTTCTCGAAGGGCCTCTGTATCCGGCGGGGGCCCTTCCGCTTTAGGAACGAGGCTCTTTGCCCAGCGTTTAAGCTGCATGAGTGAGAGTGTTCCTGTCCTTGTTGAAAACGCGGTCCAGATCGCTTGGGACTTTCTTGAGCGCAGCGGCGAGATCACCGACTGCTATGAGACCAGTCAATTCCTCGTCAGGACGATCGGCAAAATGGCGCTCGCTGGAGAACGCCGTCAGCTCATGCTCGCCAACCGCGCGATTGACGCTTACCGGCAAAGCAAGCTTAAGGCTGCCTGATAAACCCGATGAACACGTTCGACCCGGAAGTACCCTGTCGCGTGCACGATGGCCTCAACGACGAGTTTATCGAATGGGAGCCGCAATGTGCGCCCCTGTACCATGACTACGGCGTCAAGCAGGAGGAGGGGGTCGTCGCTTGGGACGGGCTGTTGTTGGATGGTTGGATGCCGATTCCTCATCAGCATCCCGGCGGTCACTAGGCGGCTTGACCTCACCGATCTCGACGCGGTCGCACTCCATGCATTGGAACACGCGCTCGCCTGAGCTGAGCACGGTGACGAGCCTAAGGCTCGCTTGGCATTTTGGGCACGTCATTCTTCTAATTACCGTACTGAACCGGAATCGTTTCAGGACGGCCTAGAAAAACATCAGCCCGGCAACATCGGCGACTTTAGACGCCAGGCTTCGGACCGCCTCCAGGCAGTCGCTGGGCTTGGTGACGATGGTCAGGCGCGAGTACCGCGTCGGCAGGGTATTTCGGTCGTATCCCGTATAGATGGTGACCGGGATGTTTTGCGACAGAAGTTTGTCCAAGAGTGGATAGACCTTCGAACCGCCTAAATTGATGTCGAGCAGGGCGCCATCGATGTCATCCGGCATACCAGCGATCGCGTCGGCGACGGTGCGAAAGGGGCCCACGACGGCGAATCCTTCGCTTCGTGCGGCCTTAGCGCAATCGTCGGCAATGAAATACTCGTCTTCGACGATGAGGATCTTGCGTTTTGCCATGAGTGTCACTTCGAAGAACAAACGCACCCCGCGAGTGTAAGCTCCTGATCCGGAATCCGCCAGCGTTGAGAGTGATTTGACGTTTTGACAGATGGCCAAAGGTTCAGCCCGTCTTGCCCTCGACATTAGCGAGCAAATGGCGGCTGCAAAGGTCGGTAATCCGCCTAGGCTGTTTCATAACAACGACACGGATGGTGGCGCTTTGGGCAGCTGCGTTGTCTGTATGACCCCGCGGTCACATAGTGACGGTGGGGATTAGTAACCCCGCTACGAATGGCAGGCACCGCCAGTAAGGTGCTGTTTGTGAATGGACACAAACGCTCGGCCTATGGCCGGGTGGCGGTGTCCTGTCCAGGGCGTCAGCCTAAAGGCACTGCGCCGTTTTCGTAGACGGTTACTAACACCCGGCCACCTCTCCCTAGAGGTGGTCAACCGTGATGGAAGGACCGCCCCCGTGCGACACGTAGTTCTGGGAATCATGATGATGCTGCCGATCGCAGTGTGTACCGGAGAACCAGCGAGGCAGCGGGTCGTGATCATCTCCGATCAGCAGAAGGGTGAAGCCAGAATATTGATAGACGGCCAACCAGTGTTGCGTGTCACCAGCCAGAGCGTGATCGTCTCCGGCGACCTGGTTTTCAGCGGCACATTGCTGGATTCAGATAGCACGCGTTGATGCGCTTGCTCGGGCTGCTGCTCCTCGCTTCGCTGTGGGTGGCCCATGTGTGGGCGGCTTGCGCCAGCCCTCATGGCCAGCAGCCGGCCCTGAAATGGCAGGGCGGTGGCGAGCAGGTCTGTAACCTCAATACCTGGACGGGCCTTGTCGGAACAACCAGCAGCACGACTTGTGCGACGCCAGGAATGCGGGAAGGATTCAGCGACGGCTATGTCTACATTTGCAACGGCAGTCACTGGATCAACTATGCCACCGGCACCAGCAAGGGCGCTTGCGCTATTCCCCATCGTGTCGACTTCGCCAACGGTCACTATCGCACCTGCAACGGCAGCCAGCTTGTTCCCTGGTGCATGTCCACCGAGGGCACACTGGTCGCCAATGGCGCGGCGTTCGGTTTTGGGCCGAACGACAAGGGGCAGCTGGGCAATGGGGGGACGGCTCCATGGGCCGATGCCACCCAGGTGGTGTCCACTACCGCCATCTCGTTCACGCAAGTGACGGAGGGAACGCAGCACACCTGCGGCGTCGATGTGGACGGCAAGGCCTATTGCTGGCGTTTGAGTTCAAGCGGCCAGCTTGGATATGGCGGGACCACGCAGCAGAACTATCCGGTACGCGTGGTGTCATCCACCGCCATTTCCTTCACTCACGTTGCGGGCGGGAATGTCTTCACCTGCGGTCTCGATAAAAACTCAAAGGCCTATTGCTGGGGCTCTAGTTCAAACGGCCAGCTGGGCTATGGCGGAGCCAGCCAGCAGAATAAGCCGGTGCAGGTGGTCTCCACCACAGCCATCTCATTTGCGCAGGTTGCGGCGGGGGCCAACTCCGCGGTTGCTGTCGATATCAACGGCAACGCCTATTACTGGGGTATCAATGACTCCGGTCAGGCGGGTATCGGCGTCAGCAACAGCCAGCAGCTATATCCGGTCAAGGTGATCTCCAGCACCGCCATCTCGTTCACGCAGATTTCTACGGGTACAGCGAGCACGTGCGCGATCGATACGAACAATCAGGCCTATTGCTGGAGCTACGGTGCCGATGGTGAGCTTGGTTATGGCGGCCTCGCGCAGCAGATCTACCCGGTGAAGGTGGTCTCGACCACGGCCATCTCGTTCACGCAGGTTACATCCGGACAAAGTTTCAACTGCGGCATTGACGCTAGTGGCCGCGCCTATTGCTGGGGGTATGGGGCCAGTTATCAAATGGGTAACGGAGACAACAGCAACCAGAAATGGCCGGTGCAGGTAATCTCAGCCACCACGATTTCATACACACAGATCGCGGCCGGCAGCGTGACGGCCTGCGCGATCGATGCGAGCGGAAAGACCTATTGCTGGGGCGAGGCGTACAACGGCGAGTTGGGCGTGGCTTATCAGACCGGCACCGCGACGCCGGCCCTGGTCATTTCCACCAGTACAATTCCTTATGCCCAACTCTCTGTTGGCGGGTTCGGCGGATGCTCCGTGGATACCAACGGCGCGGCCTATTGTTGGGGCTATAACCAGTATGGTCAGATCGGTAACGGCACCAGCGCCCCCAGCGATGAAGATTTTCCGGTGCGGGTGGTCTCGACCACCGCCATTTCGTTTACCCAGGTGGCAACGGGCGGCGATACGGCCTGCGGCGTCGATATCAATAACAAGGCCTATTGCTGGGGTTACGGCAATGGCGGCCGGCTCGGTTACGGCGTCAGCGGCGTCAATCAGAGCTATCCGGTCCAGGTCATCTCTTCTACTGCCATCTCGTTCACCCAAGTTGTCCAGGGAAGAGGGGGGCAGCCTGTGCTCTTGACGTCTATGGCAGCGCTTATTGCTGGGGTCTCGGCGCCAATGGCCAGCTCGGCATTAGCAATACTGCAAACCAGTACTCTCCGGTCCTTTTGACCTCTCCCACTGGCGTGTCACTAACGCAACTCGGCGTGGGGAATAATCACGTCTGCGCCATCGACGCGAATGACAGGGCCTATTGTTGGGGTGCAGGCAGTAGCGGTCAGCTTGGCAATGGCGGCATCACCCAGCAGAACGTGCCGGTTCTGGTGGTGTCGTCTACATCTATTTCATTCACGCAGATTACTGGTGGCAACACCCACACCTGCGCGCTGGATGTAAACGGCAGGGCGTACTGCTGGGGCACGGGCAGCAGCGGCCAGATTGGTAATGGCGACACCATTCAGCAAAACTATCCAGTGCGGTTGACCTCTCCCACCGGCGTATCACTTACCTCGATTGCCGCTGGCAATGTCCATTCCTGCGCGGTTGATACCAATGGCAAAGCCTATTGCTGGGGCAATGGCAGCTACGGCAATCTCGGCGTCGGCTATACCACACCGGCGCAAAACTGGCCGCTGCTGGTGAATGCTCCGGGTGTCTCATTTACCTCAATCGCGGCCGCAGAAGCTGGTGGTAATTTTACCTGTGCCGTTGATACCGTCCACCGCACCTGGTGCTGGGGCAACGTGGGTGGCAACAGCAGCAATCCTCTAGGCAACGGCAATCCGCTGGTTCAGCCTTATCCGGTTTTAATAAACACAGTGACGCCGACGATCTCGATTCAGAAGGCTGGAAATGGCAACAGCAGCGTTGGTCTGTTCGCCGCCGTCAGCGGCAGCGGCTGCTGAGTCCAGCCGCCCTTGCTCTGGTAAGCCGTGGTCTTACGGAGGCTCAATTGTGAACTGGTTCACAAGTGTCGGGTCCGATCGCTGCTAGAGCTTCGCGCGCTGGGGGATTTCAGGGGCCCAGTAATAGGGCGCCGCCGGGACACGATATTTCGAGCCCGACGGCGTAACTTTTTTAGGCGAGGGAAAGCCCCCGCCGGAGCGATGCCCGGGCTCTAGGTGGTGTGGACTCTAAGGATTCCCTTTTGAGAGCAAATCAGATTCAAGGCTTCTTTTTGGGAGGCGGCCTTGGGTGTGATGGAGCGTTTGGTGTTGAGCGACGCGGC
>NZ_JBUYWT010000091.1:0-17968 GCF_055264925.1 Bradyrhizobium sp. KZN70725 | reverse complement strand
GCGACGCCGCTTGAGCGTCGCGCTCCTCGGCCGCATGCAAAGGTGTCCTTGCTGCATCCGGCTCATCAAAGGGCGCGACCCGCCGATCCACTTATGACACAGTAAGACTAAAGCGCGATGAGATTGGGTCGAATCGTCATCGCGCTTTAGCTCTTTGTTTGATCACGATCTTTTCGGAAAACCGCTTCGCACTTTTCCGGATCATGCTCTGGGGGAATGAGCCATGGCCTGCAGATTCGAATTCATGATCGCAATCATTGCGACGGCGCTTGCCGTGCCCGCCGCGCATGCGCAAGGCGCGCCTGAGCCGGTCGGGTCTGGCAGACCCAGGCCGGCGATGCCCGCGTCAAGATCAGCAAATGCGGCGGCGGCATCTGCGGCGTGGTGGTGAGCCTGCGCGACCCGATCGATCCGATGACCGGCAAGCCCCAGGTCGACAACAAGAATCCGAATCCGTCGCTGTCCAGCCGGCCGATCATCGGGCTGCCGCTGTTTTCCGGCATGCATCCGGTCGCCGCGGGCAAATGGTCGGGCCAGATCTACAACGCCGACGACGGCGGCACCTATGCGAGCAGCATCTCGGTGACCGGCGAGAGCACGCTGCGCGTCGAAGGCTGCGTCGGCGCGCTGTGCGGCGGCGAGACCTGGACGCGGGTGGGGCGGTAATTCTGAGCCGAGCGGTAACCGCGACGGGACCGTGCTCCCTCGCCCCGCTCTTGCGGGGAGAGGGTTGGGGTGAGGGGCTCTATCCGCGTAGCCATATCTGAATTGTAGTCAGCTCACCGTCGATCTCGCGAGTCTGATGAATATCTCCTTGCGGCCACGCATTGCCTGCCCTCACCCGGAAGCCACGCGAGGCGTGGCGTCCGACCTCTCCCCGCAAACGAGCGTGGAGAGGTGAGAAAAATTGCTACACCGCGCGCGCCTTCAGCACCGTCGCGGCCGAGGCGTAGCCGCCGCGGGCGCCGTCGATGAAGTGGACGTGGTCGGCGCGCATCACCGACGGGGTGAAGCAGGTCATCATCGCGGCATCCTGCTCGTGCAGGCCATAACGCACGATGCCCTGCGCCGCGGCGGCGGCGAGGCGCTGCTCGATGTCGGAAGCGAGCTCCGGCGTGCAATCCAGGATCATGCGCAGGCCGTCGTCGAACTTGCGAAAGTCTGAATTCTCGACCACCTGCTGCAGATAACGTTTCGGCGCGAACTTGCCGACTGGGATGTTGAACCGCATCAGCGTATAGGCCCACAGCGTGAATG
The DNA here is from genome assembly GCF_055264925.1 of Bradyrhizobium sp. KZN70725. NCBI lineage: Bacteria > Pseudomonadati > Pseudomonadota > Alphaproteobacteria > Hyphomicrobiales > Nitrobacteraceae > Bradyrhizobium > Bradyrhizobium sp. KZN70725. The sequence goes on along the minus strand of NZ_JBUYWT010000091.1, from coordinate 16,711 downwards.
TGAGCACCACGGCGCGACGCAGCGCGAGCGGGCCGCGGCGCCGTGCGCGCGCCTCGTACTCCATTCCCTGCGGCGGCCAGTGCAGCGGCGGACCGCTGGCGGGCACCGGCCGTCCGGCATCGGGACTTTTCTCGACGCGGACGACGATATCCTCGATCACCTTGCGGAAGGACGCGGGATCGGCGTTCTTCGCCGGCAGCACCAGCACCGACAGAATGACGCCGCGCGCGGACGGCATCACCTCGAAGCGGCAGGACAGGCCGGACAAATCGGGTTGCGTGCCCTGAGGCGCCGGATCGACCGCGAACTCGGCGCGCTTCATCGCGGCATCGGCGTAAGCAAGACCGCCGCCTGAGAACATCGCATAGGACAGATTGGCCGACGGCCCGAAGCGCGCGACGCGGACATCGGCGCCCGCGGCGCGGATCGCCGCCATCGGCACCAGCGCCACCCGCAGCACCAAATCGAGGTCGTCGTGCACCCAGCGCGCGGTCGCGGCGAGGGCTTCGCGCGCCTTGTCGAGATCGGCGGGCGCGACCGCAAAACTCGCACCGTCGCCGCCGAACACGAAGGGGAATTCGCGGCCCTCCAGCGCATTGGTGACGGCGGCGACCACCGCGGCGCCGGCCATGTTGACCGCCTTGTAGCGCTGCGCTGCGATCGCCTTGGTCGATTCCACGATGTCGGCGACGCCGACCGTCCAGTCATCCGGCAACGGCGCATACAGCGCGGGGTCCATCAGCCGCGCGAAGCCGCGAAACACCGGAATGCCGCCGTAGAAGATATCGCTGCCGCCAGCCATCGCAACGCCGCGCCGTTTCCGCCCTGATGCGGGATTCTCTAGCAGAAACGGCGCGGGTTGGGACCGGTTTTAGAAGCGTAGCCCGGATGGAGCGCAGCGAAATCCGGGGACCTCTCAAGCGGCGGGAGACCCCGGATTGCGCTTCGCTCCATCCGGGCTACGGTGACTGTCTCACGCCGCCTCGCCTGTCCTGCTCCACGGCGGAAACGGATCGCGCAGCCCGGCCCAGGCTTGCGGGTCCATGCCCGGCCTGCCGGTGACGAGGCAGGCATCGAGCCTGCGGCGGATGTAGTCCTCGTCCATGCCGGAGCCGATGAAGACCAGCTCCTGCCGGCGATCGCCGTAGAGATCGTTCCAGCTCCGCTGCATCATCAGCCGCCAGTCCGGATGATCCGGCCAGCGCTCGCGCGGGATCGCGGCCCACCACGAACCGAGCCCTTCGGTCCGCACGATGGCGCCGGCCTGGCTCAGCTCGCCGCACCAATCCGGGCGCGTCGCGATCCAGAAATGGCCCTTGGCGCGGATCACGCCTTGCCAGCTCTCGCGCAGGAAGGCGTGGAAGCGCAGCGGATCGAACGGGCGCCGCGCCCGGTAGACGAAGCTCGTGATGCCGTATTCCTCGGTCTCCGGCACGTGCCCGGCAAAGCCATAGAGTTCCTTGTGCCAGAGCGGATGCTGCTGCGCGCGCTCATAGGCAAAGCGGCCGGTGTCGAGCACGCGGTCGAACGGGACTTGCGCAAAATTCGCTTCGACGAGGTCGGCCTCGGGATTGAGCGCACGCACGATGGTACGGGCGGCCTCGCGCTGCGCAGGCGTCGCGGCATCGATCTTGTTCAGCACCACGACATCGGCGAACTCGATCTGCTCGACCAGCAGATCGACCAGCGTGCGCTTGTCGCCGTCGAGCGCTTCGCCGCGCTGGCTGAGGAAATCGGTCGAGGCGTAGTCCTTCAGGAGATTGGCGGCGTCGACCACCGTGACCATGGTGTCGAGCCGCGCGATGTCGGAGAGGCTTTGGCCATCTTCATCGCGAAACTCGAAGGTCGCGGCGACCGGCAGCGGCTCGGAAATGCCGGTCGATTCGATCAGGAGATAATCGAAGCGGCCGCTCTCGGCGAGCGTGCGTACCTCCTTCAGCAGATCGTCGCGCAGGGTGCAGCAGATGCAGCCATTGCTCATCTCGACCAGTTTTTCGTCAGTCCGGGACAGGTTCGCACCGCCATCGCGAACCAGGTCGGCGTCGATGTTCACCTCGCTCATGTCGTTCACAATCACCGCAACCTTCAGACCGCGGCGGTTGTTCAGGACGTGGTTCAGCAAAGTGGTCTTTCCAGCCCCGAGGAAGCCGGACAAGATGGTGACGGGGAGTTTTTGCATCGAGATCAAACAGTTGCTGGAGGGATCGGCGGCGGCGGGACATGGGGCATTGGCTTGATGTTATGTTATAACATAACATCAATGAGGCGCGGCCTGTCAAGCGCCTGGGCGGCGCAGTCAGCCTGCCAGTTTTAGGAATGCGTAGCCCGGATGGAGCGCAGCGAAATCCGGGGCCGCGCTATCCACGGATGGACCTGTCCCGGATTGCGCTTCGCTCCATCCGGGCGGGCTCAGGATGACGGGTTCAGAGTTCGCGCTCTACTTCCCCAATCCGCGCAGCACGAGCTGGTTCATGCGCCCAGCGAACGCGGCGGGGTCGTCGGGCATCTCGCCGTCGAGGATCTGCGCCTGTTCGAACAGCAGCAGCGACAGGTCCTTCGCCTGCGCGGTATCGGTCGCGAGCGCCGCGACCAGCGGGTGGCGCAAATTGATCTCGAGCACCGGCTTTGTGATCGCGCCGCGGTTCTGCTGGGCGAGCAGCCGCTCCAGCGCGCGGTCGCGCGCATCGCCGCCGGCAACGAGGCACGACGCGCTCGCGGTCAGCCGCTGCGAAGCCCGGACGTCGGAGACGCGCTCGCCGAGCGCGTCCTTGATCACGGCGATCGTGGTCGCCGCGTCGGCCGCGGGTTCGTCCTTCTTGTCGTCCTTGTCGTCGGCAAGCGGGATCAGGCCGAAATCGACATCGCCCTGGCTCAGCGACTTCAGCGGCTTGCCGCCGAAATCGAGCGGCGCCGAGGTCCAGAACGCATCGACCGGATCGGTCAGGAGCAGCACCTCGATGCCGCGGGCGCGCGCCGATTCCAGCTTCGGGTTCGACTTCAGCCGCTCGACGCTGTCGCCGACCAGATAATAGATCTCGGTCTGGTTCGGCTTGAAGTCGTCGACAACCTGCTTCAGCGAGCGGTTCTCGCCCGACGTCGTGGTGAAGCGCGCCAGTGCCAGCAGCTTGTCGCGGCGCTCGAAATCCTCCCACAGGCCTTCCTTGATCACCGGGCCGAACGCGTTCCAGATCTTTGCGAAGGTCTCCGGCTCCTTCTCGCCGAGCGTCTCCAACTCGCCGATCACGCGGCCGGTGACGGCCTTGCGGATCTGCGCGAGCTGCGGATTGTTCTGCAGCATCTCGCGCGAGATGTTGAGCGGCAGGTCCTCACTGTCGATCACACCCCGGATGAAGCGCAAGTAAGCCGGCAGCAGCTCGGCATCGTCGGCGATGAAGACGCGGCGGACGTAGAGCTTGACCTTACCCTTGCGCTCGACCTGGAACAGGTCGAACGGCTTTTGCGACGGCGCGAACAGCAGCACGGCGTAGGACTGCCGGCCCTCGGCACGGTAATGCAGCGTCATCGCCGGCTCGTCGAACGCGCCGGCGATCTGCTTGTAGGCCTGGGCGTAATCCTCCGGCTTGAGCTCGGATTTCGAGCGCTGCCACAGCGCGCTCGCCGAGTTGATCTGGCGCGGCTCGCCCTCTTCCGGCACCAGCAGGATCGGAAACTGGATGTTGTCGGAATATTCGCGGACGATGCGCTCGATCTCGTAGGCCTCGAGATACTTGGCGGCGTCCTTCTTCAGATGCAGCACGATCTCGGTGCCGCGCGCGACACGCTGGGCGGCCTCTTCGCCCCCCGGTGCGATCTCGAAGCCGCTGCCGCCTTCCGACGTCCACACCCACACCTCGTCCGAGCCGGCGCGGCGGCTGGTGACGACGATCTTTTCGGCGACCATGAAGGCGGCATAGAAGCCGACGCCGAACTGGCCGATCAGGTTGGCGCCGTCCTTGGCCTCGGTGAGCTTCGACAGGAACGATCTGGTGCCGGAGCGCGCGATGGTGCCGAGATTGTCGATCAGCTCCTGGCGCTCCATGCCGATGCCGGTATCAACCACGGCAAGCGTGTTGGCCGCCTTGTTCGGGACGATCCTGATCTCCGGCGGCGTGCCGTCCGTGATCAGGGACGGATTGGCGATCGCCTCGTAGCGCAGCTTGTCGCAGGCATCCGACGCGTTCGAGATCAACTCGCGCAGGAAGATATCGGTCTCGGAATAGACCGAATGCACCATCAGGTGCAGCAATTCGGCAACCTCGGCCTGGAATGGCTGGGATTCGGCAGCGGCAGTTGTGGTCATGCGGAAACTCGGACAATCGGTAAGGGGCGGGAAAGCCCTGATATAGCGCGATCGCGCCGCGTGGCAAGGTTGCCAAAAGCGGCCGGAACCGTCAGTCCGAGATCGCCGCGAGATAGCGCTGCACCGAGCGGTCGAACGCCGCCTTGGCGTCGGAGGCGATGTTCTTGCCCCACCAGGCGCCATAGATCCGATCATAGGCCAGCGGCTCGACCGCGCGCGCGAGGCGGCGGACCGCTGATGCATTGAGCGGGATATAGTTCGGGTAGGAATACATGAAGCTGACCGAGCGGCGGTCCATCGCCACCATCGCGATATCCCCGGTCAGAAGCGCGCCGCGCCCGTCGGCGCCATTGCGCCAATGCAGCATGGTGGCGCCGGCAAAATGCCCGCCGCCGCGCACCAGCAGGATGTCGTCGGAGATGCGATGGCTGTCCCCCTGCCACGGCACGATCGACGGATAAGGCCGCGTCACCCATTGTGCATCGTCGCCGTGCAGATAGACCGGGGCATTGTCGAACGCCGCGCTCCAGTCGGCGACCGCGCCATAATAATGCGGATGCGAGATCGCAATCGCCTTCAGCCCGCCGAGCGATCTGACATGGGCGATCGCCTCGGCGGTTGCCAGCGGCACGCAGTCCCACATCACGCAGCCGCCGCGGTCCGGCACCAGCAGCGCGCGCTGCCCGATCGCAAAGGACGGCTCGAGCGCGATCCCGACGAGGCCAAGATCGTCGCGACAGACCAGTTTGTGCCGCTCTGCGAGCTCCTCGCGCGTCAGCCACGCCTGCCCCTTCCAGTTCACATATTGCCGCTCGTCCTCGCAGATCGGGCAAGCCGGCGGCGGCGCAGCGGTCTCAGGAAATTGCGCGCCGCATTGTTCGCAGGTCCACAGAGGCATTGGCAGCGCCCTCGTTGCGATGAAGCTGGTCTGCTGATCTAGCGCCGCGGCAGGAGGCGTTCAATGCCGCCGCCCCAGTTCCATCTGCATCTCCGCCGGTGCTATGCCGAACTTCCGGCGGAACGCGCGATGGAAATAGGACAAGTCGTTGAAGCCGACCGTATAGGCGATGTCGCTGACCTTGCGGCCGGCGCCCTCTTCGTGCAGCAGTAGCCGGCGCGCCCGCAGCAGGCGCTGCTCGAGGACGAACTCCGAGAATGTCGTTCCTGCGGACGCGAACAGGCGCTGCGCCTGGCGGGTGCTCAGCGCATTCGCCTTTGCTATGGCTTCGATCGTGAGCTTACCGTTGTCGAGATTTTTGAGAACATCGGCCTTCATCAGATCGAGCCGCGCCTTCGCCACGCCGTCGCGTGCCGACAGCTGCTTTGTCTCGGCGCTGCTGCCGAGAACGAGACCCGCCAGGTCGGCGAGATGGTGCGCCGCCGCCCGCTGGCCGGGCACGTCCAGATCGCCGGCAAGCTCGGTGCAGAGCACGGAATAGCGCTCGATCATCGCGCCCAGGGCCGGCTCGCGCCCGAGTACCCGCGCCAGCTGCGTTTCCACCAATGGTGCGACCTGGAGCAGCAGGCGCCGCGGAAACCGCGTCGTCGTAAAGCTGCCCGACCGGGTGAGGTCGGCGGTGCCGACGATATTCATTTCGGTGAGGCACATCTGGCCGCGCTGAAGCTCGATCGCCTTGCCTGCCTGCGTGACCTGCACCGTGCCGCGCGTCGCAGAGATCAGGACGAGGTCGTCGCAGCCGTCATTCAGAAGCGCGCGGGTGCGGGCGAAGCGGGCCGAGCCGCCGCGCGGCGTCGCGATGGCGACCGTATGCAGCAGCGTAAACTCGTTGTGGCAGTCGATGCGGTTGTCGTCGGTCGGTCCGACGTCGAGCCGGCAGAAGCCGCGGCAAATCCCTTCGCGCCAAGCCTCATAGGCCGGCCCTTTGGCCAGCCCATGATGGAAAATCGAGAACCGGTTGGGCACCTGTGTCTCGGACATGATCCGCGCTCCGACGCTCGATCGATCAGGGCTGACACGATCGATCGCTTGCTGTCCGCCGCGCGCATGTCGTGTGCGCACGTCGTTCCTGTCCCTACGCTTGGCGCGACGGTCCACGACTCCGGCGCGGAGCCTGATACCACTGCGCCGATTGCCGGTAAAGCTATTCACGAGATGCAACCCTATGATGCGAAGTGCGAAAGCCGGGAATAAAACGGCGCAGCAGTTTCGCGACGCGGCATTGCCGTGTCTCGACGATGCCTACGCGTTCGCCCAGGTCCTGATGCGGACCGAGGCGGACGCCGAACTGGCCGTGCAGGAATGCTATCGGCGCGCACTGCGCCGGTTCGACGGCGTTCGCGGCCCGGCCATCAGGCCGTGGCTGCTCGCGATCCTCAAAGCCGTCTGCCAAGAGAAACTCGACCGGAAACCCTCCGGCAACAATGTAACGCCGGAACGGCGCGACACCCCGACCATCCGGCAACTCATCCATGACCTGCCCGCCCCGCTCGGCGAGGTCATCGCGCTGCGCGAGATGATCGATCTCTCCTACAAGGAGATCGCCGAAGTCACCGGCATTCCTGTCACCACCGTGATGTCGCGCATCGCGGAAGCGCGCGCCCTGCTGCTCCCAGCGTGGCGCGCGGCGAACAAGGCCGCGCAGGCGAAGCCGACGGCGCCTCAAAACCGGTGGTCTACCGCGCGAACGCCTGTTGAACCGCCGACGGCTCGGTGATGCCGTTCGCGATCAGGAGCTCGAGCAATACCCGCGCCTTCTGCGGGTTGAGATCGAGCGAGACCGCGAAGCCGAGCTTGTCGTCCTCGACCTCGACGTTGCGGTTGACGAAGCCTGAGCCGACCCGGGTCGAACGCACCACCACGACGCCCTGCTTCGCCGCGGCGGCCAGCGCATCGATCGCGCCCTTCGATGAATTGCCGTCGCCGACGCCGGCCAGCACGATGCCCTTGGCGCCGCGCCTGACCGCATCCTCGACCTCAGCGGCGTCCATGTTGGCGTGCGAATAGATGATGTCGACCCGCGGCAAGGGCGGCGCATCCGGCAGCTTCAACCTGGCAGCCTTGACGGGTGCGGCCGGCTGCAGGAAGCGCAGCGAGCCGGTGTCGACATAGCCGACCGGGCCGGCTTCGAGCGAGCGGAACGTCTCGACGCTGGTGGTGTTGGTCTTCTGCACCCAGCGCGCGGCATGGATGGTGTCGTTGAGCACCACGAGCACGCCGCGGCCGCGGGATTCCGGGGCCGATGCGACCCGCATCGCCTCGTAGAGATTGGCCGGACCGTCGGCGCCGATCGCGGTCGAGGGCCGCATCGATCCGACCAGCACGATCGGGACGTCGGTGTCGAGTACGTTTTGCAGGAAGAACGCGGTCTCCTCCATCGTGTCGGTGCCATGGGTGATGACGACGCCGTCGACCTCCTTGTCGTCAATGGCCGCGCGGATGCGCTTGACGAGGTCGAACCACACGTTGTCGTTCATGTCCTGCGAGCCGATCGACGAAATCTGCTCGGCCGACATCTGGGCGAGCTTGTCGATGCCCGGGATCGCCGCGACCAGGTTGGCTGCGCTGACCTTGCCTGAGTCATAGGCGTTGCCGGCGCGTGCGCTGGCCTGCCCCGCGATGGTGCCGCCGGTACCGAGCACGAGCACGCGGGCCAGCGCGGTGCCGGAGGCCTGTTGCGCTGATACCGGCGAGGCAAGCCCGATCGTGAGGGCGGCGGCGAGGCCGAGGAAGAGCCGAACGGAATAATTGGATTGAAACGAACGTGGCATGATCTTCTCCCCAAAGCGACAGGTCGCCAGTCCACAACTCGTGGTTTTGTCCCGTAACAAGTGGACAAAGTTGCGGCGGAAGATGCGATGGTCGGAAGATGGGTTGAAGCGTTTAGTGAGCTTCAAACGTGTTGCGCAGCTCGATCTCCGTCCCGACGGTTCGCCAGATCGAACGATCGACGAACAGCACCCGATCCTCGGCGTGGGCGAGCAGTCTTGCGATATCAAGCGCGTGCAGGCGCGCATTGATGGTGTGCAGCACCGCGCCCATGCAGGGCACGGCGAGATAAAGCTCGAGGTGACGGCGCGAGTTCCAGGCCAGCGTGGCAACGCGCATGCCGCGCTCGACGCCGATCTCGGCGAGGAAGTTGGCGAGCTGGCCCGCGCGGCCGAGCAGCTCCGCATAGCTGATGACATGGACGCGGTCGCAATACCGCGTCGTCACCGTCTTGTTCGGATAGAGATCCGCGACACGTCCCTCACCAGATTGAGGGTGAGCGGGACCTGCTGCATCAAGCCTGCGAGCATGCCGTATTCTCCGGAACTTCCGCAAAACCTTGACATCTGCCGGAAGGCGGCGCAACATTTTTCGAAGATTATTCGACTTTTGGTGCCTGCGATGCATTTTGAGCTTCCCGACGACCTCCGCGTTCTGCAAGGCCGGATGCGTGAATTCGTGCGCAGCGAGCTACAGCCGCACGATGCCGCGATCGAGGCGACCGGCAAGGTGCCGGACAGCGCCATGGCCGGCCTGCGCAGGATGGGATTGTTCGGCACCAACACGCCGAAGCAATTCGGCGGCCTCGGCCTCACGATGCTGGGCAGCTGCATCGCGATCGAGGAGCTCGCGAAGGCCCACACCGCCTTCTACTATCTGAGCGGGGTCAACGTTCACATCGGCTCGAAGGCGATCGAGCTCTACGCGCAGCCGGCGGTTCGCGACCGATGGCTGCCGGAGCTCGCCAGCGGACGGGTGATCGGCGCGTTCGCGCTGACCGAACCGAATGCCGGATCCGATGCCGCCCGGATCCAGACCCGGGCGCGGCGGGACGGCGATCATTACGTGCTCGACGGCCGCAAGACCTATATCACCAATGCGCCCGCGGCCGGCGTCTTCACGGTGTTCGCCACGCTCGATCCCTCCGCCGGCGCCAAGGGCATCGCGGCCTTTGTCGTCGACGCAAAGACGCCGGGCCTTGCCATCGGCCGCCTGGTCGAGATGGCTGCCGGACGCGGCTCGGAGCACGCCGAAGTGATCTTCGAGGATTGCCGTATTCCGCGCGAGAATCTGCTGGGACAGGAGGGCGAAGGATTCGCCATCGCGATGCGGTGCCTGGATGCCGGGCGCACCCATTGGGGCGCCTATTGCGTCGGCGCGGCGAGCCAGCTGCTGGACTACGCTCTCGACCATGTCTCGGAGCGCGAGACGTTCGGACGCAAGCTGCGCGACCATCAGGGCCTCGAGTGGCAGATCGCCGACATGGCGAGTTCGCTGCATGCCGCGCGGCTTGTCGCCTATGAGGCAGCCTGGCGTTACGACCGGGGCGATGCCGCCGCCCGCACCGCCGCGGCAGCGCTCTCCAAATATACCGGCGCCGACATGGTGCAGCGCGTCGCCGACACGACCATGCAGCTGTTCGGCGGTGCCGGTTATTCAAGAGACCTGCCGATCGAGCGCATCTGGCGGGAAACGCGGGTGGTCCGCATTCTAGACGGCACCTCCGAGATCATGCGCCAGATCATTGCCCGCAACGCGTTCCGCACACATGAACGGCGGAACGCGCCGGTCTGACCCGCAGGCTTTACCGCTGTATCCCGTCGCAATAGCACTTGTGTTCCGATCCCGCTGCCTTACTGTTTTTTTTACGGGGATGAGATTCCTGCTTTGACGCGTCTTCCTTGCGCGAACCGGTATCCACTTCGCGCGAAAACGCTCTTGGAGACCACCGTGGCTTCGGGGACGACACTCAAGCTCAAGCAGCAACGCAGCCGCGACCGGCGCGAGCAGATCCTCACGGCGGCCACCAAGCTGTTTGGCGAAAAAGGCATCGACGGAACCTCGCTCACCGAGGTCGCCGCCGCGGCGAAAGTACCGCTCTCCAGCATCTATGATTATTTCGAGGACAAGCGCGCGCTGGTGCTCGATGTGCCCGAAGGCAATTTCGAGGCGCTGTATCAGAAGACCGAGCCGCTGCTGGTCAAGGGTGGCGATCCCGTCGACCAGCTCCGCATCATCTTCCTCACCAACTTCCAGTACATCAAGGACAACCCGAGCTGGGGCCGGGTGTTCTTCCTCGAGATCTGGCCGAGCGTGCTTGCCGCCGAACCGCGGATCAAGAAGGCGGTCGACAGATACGCGCTGCGCTATGTGCAGTTGATCAGGCAGGCGAGCCGCGCCGGCACCTATCGCCGCAATCTCGATCCCTACACCGCGATGTCGCTGATGATGGGCGGGATGTGCCACCTCACCGCCGTCTGGCTGCTTTACGGCCGCAAATACGATCTGGTGAAGAAGGGCAAGGCGCTGTTCACCACGCTGCATAACGGGTTTGTGCAGCGTTAGCCGCGCCGGTGCGCGGCCGGCTCTCGTAGAATGGGTAGAGCGAAGCGAAACCCATCATTCGTCAGGTCGACACGGAGCGATGGGTTTCGCTTCGCTCTACCCATCCTACGCACCGCGTGGTTCGCGGCGCGAACGATTTGATCCAAATTCATCGCTGTTTGGCCGGCTGTGGCGGCGATCCGTTTCCGGAAAACCAATACACAACCGTCGAAATCCTGTTCTAGTATGACGTCGTGGGCGACCCGCGACCGGACACGCGGGCACTCGGGATGGGAGCGTACCGATGGACGTCAAGGCTGTTCTGCCGCCGCGTGGCCGCGACTATCGCCTCGATCTGCTGCGCGGCTTCGCCAACTGGGCGATCTATCTCGATCACATCCCGAACAACGCGGTGAACTGGATCACGCAGAAGAATTTCGGCTTCAGCGACGCGGCCGATCTGTTCGTGTTCATCTCCGGCTACACCGCATCCTTCGTCTATGCGCGCATGATGCTCGAGCGCGGCACCGTGATCGGCGCCACCCGCCTGATCAAGCGCGCTTGGCAGATCTATGTCGCCCACGTCCTGCTGTTCGTGATCTATATCGCCGAGATCGGCTATCTCTCCCAGCGCTACCACGACCCGAACCTGCAGGACGAATTCAACGTCGCGGGCTTCATGCACAATCCGGCCGAGACGCTCTATCAGGGCCTGATCCTGGCGTTCAAACCGGTCAACATGGATGTGCTGCCGCTCTATATCGCGCTGATGCTGTGCTATCCGCTGGTGCTGTGGGCGATGCTGCGCAAGCTCAATCTGACGCTGCTGGCCTCGTTCCTGCTCTATCTCGCGGCGCGGCAATTCGGCTGGAACCTGCCGGCCTATCCGTCCGGCTCATGGTATTTCAATCCGTTCTGCTGGCAGTTCCTGTTCGTGTTCGGCGGCTGGTTCGCGCTCGGCGGCGCGAGCGAATCGATCGCGTTCATCCGCTCGCGCGCCTTCCTTTGGCTCGGCGGCGCCTATCTGCTGTTCGCGCTGGTCATGACCTTGGCGGGCCGCTTCCCGGAGCTCGGACAGGCGATGCCGGCCTGGCTCTATGACGCCTTCAATCCGAACGACAAGACCAACCTTGCGCCTTATCGCGTGCTGCACTTCATCGTCCTCGCCTTCTTCGTCACCCGCTTCCTGCCGCGCGAATGGCCCGGATATGAATGGCCGATCTTCCAGCCGATCATCAAATGCGGCCAGCAGTCGCTCGAAGTGTTCTGCACCGGCGTTTTCCTCGCGGTCATCGCGCATGTGCTGCTGGTCGAGGTCTCCGGCAGCATCTGGATGCAGATCGCGGTCAGCATTGTTGGCATCGTGCTGATGACCGCACTCGCCTATTACCGCTCCTGGTCGAAGAAGGTCGACAAGGCGCCCGCGAAGGTACCCGTAGCTGCGCAGACGCCCGTGGCCGCGCAGACGCCAGCGACCGCGAAGCCGGCGGAGTAAGACGGCGCGCGGCCGAAGCCGCGCGCAACGTGCAAAGTAGCCTGCTATCTCGCCAGCGGCTTGCCGGCCGTCTCCGGCGCCAGGGCGATCAGCGGCAGGCCGACTACATAGATCAGCGACAGCATCGAAATCGCCAGCGGGAAGCTGCCGGTGCGGGCGGCGAGCGCGCCGATCAGGGTCGGGCCGGCGGCGCCGAGCACGCGGCCCATGCTGAAGGCGAAGCCGGAGCCCGAGCCGCGCAGCGCCGAAGGAAACATCTCCGGCAGCCAGATCGTGAACAGGCCGAACACACCATTGGTGAAGAAGCCGAGCACCGGCAGCAGCACCATGAACAGCGTCAGGCTGTCGAGCCATTCGATCGCGACCTCATAGGAGACCACGACGGAGATCAGCCCGCCGACGAAGAACAGCACCGCGGTGCGGCGCCGGCTGCCGAGCCAGGTCGTTAGCCATGGTACAAGGAGGCAGCCGATCAGCGTGCCGACATTGGTGATCAGGCCGGCCACCGCGCCCATCTCCTGCGCGTGCGCCGGCGTCGCGCCCGCGGCGACCAGCTTGGTCGAGATCACGGTCGGGGCCCAGAAGTTCGACGACCAAAGGCCGAAGATGATGCAGGCCATCATCAGCGCCGCGGCCCAGGTGGTGCGCGCCTGGTCGCCGGCAAACAAGGCCGCGACCGACGGCTGCTCGTGCGCAGCCCTGCGCTCGGGTTCGGGAATGTTGCTGCGCAGATACGCGATCAGCAGCGCGGGCAGAATGCCGAGCAGGAACATGCCGCGCCAGCCCAGCGTGCTGCCAATCGCAAGCGTGACGGCGGCGGCGAGGAATAGCCCGGTCGGCGTCGCCGTGTGCAGCCATCCGGCGAGCCGCACCCGCGTATTCTCCGGCACGGATTCCTGCAGCAGCGGCGTGCCCGCGGCCCATTCGCCGCCGATGCCGAAGCCGGCAACAAAGCGAAACAATGCGAACATCACGATACCGGTCGCAAGCCCGCACAGCGCCGTGAACAGCGAGTAGACCAGCACCGTCCAGCACATGATCCGGACCCGTCCGTAACGGTCCGCGGCCCAGCCCCAGACCATCGAGCAGGCCCAGCCCAGCATGAAGATCGAGAACAAGAGCCCGCCATAGATGCCGATACTGGCCTTGCTCGGCTCAATGCCGCTGGCGGGCAGCAATTCGCTCAACGCGCCGACCAGGATGTAGGCGTACATCGACGAATCGAAGCCATCGAGCATCCAACCGAACCAGGTCGCCCAAAACACTTTTCGCGGCGACACTGCGCCAGGCGCCGCGACCGACGGCGCAAGCGTATCGACGGTGCTCTCAGTCATGTTTCCTCGCACGTTTCTTTTGTGCGGCGGACTATGACGAGGTTTGCGCGCCGAGACACCACCGGCAAACGGGACGGAGGTATCCGGCATGAGAATAGCGACGCCGATCACATCGACGTCACTGCGAACGCCCGCTCCTTCTACGAAGGACGCGCGGAACGCCGGAAAATGTAGAAAGCGATGATGACCAGCGGCACGGCAAGTGCGAGCCAGGAGGCCTGGTCCCAGATCCCGTCGCCGAGGGGCGCCGAGACCTGCCCGAACGCGATAACGGCAAAGATCAATACCGACGCCGGAAAGATTTACGCGATCGACCATCTCGCTCCCGACATCAGGATCGCTCCGCCACATGCGCGCGTGAGCGGGGATAAGATCCGTGAAACCTTCGATTTTTGGCGGATGCCTTCGACAACGCGAGCCTTGCAAGCTGGGATCAATCCCGTTTGGATCCGGAAGAATGTAGGAAATGAATGCGTCGTAGTTGAACTCAGACATTGAGTTCGACGGGCTGAGAGTTCGACGGGCTGCTTAAATAAGAGCGGGTCCGAACCGGGCCGGATCGCGCAGCTGAACAGGAACTGGTTCGAAAAAATCTACATCAGACATGCAAGCCAACACGTTGTAGTGGCTCGATCAATCTTCATCTCGTCCGGCGAGCATCAACACCGTCCGCCTCCCGGCCGCGCCTGGGGATGATGGTGCGGTTCGCTCGACGCGGCGCGATCAGCTTGTTAAGCCGCCTCTCCGCAAGGGCAATTTGAGTCGGGACATGACCGTAGCGATCGAGATGGGACAAACGACGGCCGGCACTTCGGCGGCCATCGACCTCGAGGAGCTATTGGCGACGCGCCTCTTGGTACAAGGCAATTCGGGTTCCGGCAAATCCCATCTGCTGCGCCGGCTATTGGAACAGAGCGCCCCCTGGGTGCAGCAGACCATCATCGATCCTGAAGGTGATTTCGTCACCCTGGCCGAACGATTTGGCCACCTCGTCATCGACGCCGAGGACCACACCGAGCGCAGCCTGCAGGTCGCCGGCGAGCGCGTGCGCATCCATCGCGTCTCCACGGTGCTCAATCTCGAAGGACTCGACGCCGAGAACCAGATGCGGCGCGCCGCGGCCTTCCTCGGCGGGCTGTTCGACGTCGCCCGCGACCACTGGTATCCGATGCTGGTGGTGGTGGACGAGGCGCAGCTGTTCGCGCCGGCGGTCGCGGGCGAGGTGTCCGACGAGGCGCGCAAGCTTTCGCTCGGTGCAATGACCAATTTGATGTGCCGCGGTCGCAAGCGCGGGCTCGCCGGGATCATCGCAACCCAGCGGCTGGCGAAGCTCGCCAAGAATGTTGCGGCCGAAGCGTCGAACTTCCTGATGGGCCGCACCTTCCTCGATATCGACATGGCGCGCGCCGCCGACCTGCTCGGCATGGAACGGCGGCAGGCGGAAGCCTTCCGCGACCTCGAGCGCGGACAATTCATGGCGCTGGGACCTGCGCTCTCCCGCCGTCCGCTGGGCTTGCGCATCGGTCCGACCGACACCCAGCCGCGCAATGCGGCGCCGCGGTTGATGCCGCTGCCTGAAGCGGCACTGGAGGACGCACGCGCGATCATCCTCGCCGCTCCGCCGCCGGAAGCGGTGCGGCCGCAGCGCCGGACGCCGTCGCCGGACCTGCTCAGCCAGTTGATGGCCGCCAAGCAGCCGGCACCGGAGCCAGATCCCGAAGCTGCGGAGCCGCCGCCGAGCGCCGAGCAATTGGCCGAGCGGCGTGAACGGTTGGACCGTATCCTGCGCGCTATCCTCGCCGAGCCCGACGCCGGCTTCCGCGCCATCGGCGTGCTCTATCAGGAGTTCGTGGTCCGCTGCCGCATCGAGGGTCTCGGTGCCGTGGTGCCGGAGCTGACCGATTTCCGCCGGATGCTGACGCGCGCCCGCGCCGGGCTCGGCGCTGATGTCGCGGAGGACGACGCCTGGCAGGACGTCTCGTTGCGTGCCGCGCTGTTGCCCGAGGACATGCAGGGCGTCTTCATGATGATCGCCCGCGCCGCGAAGGAGGGCTGGCCGTGCCCGAGCGATGCCGCGATCGCCCGCGCCTACGGCACGCATTCGCTGCGCCGTGCCCGGCATCTTCTGACCTACATCGAAGAACAAGGCCTGATCGTCTGCCAGCTCGACGGTGCCGGCCGGCGGATCGTGACCCTCGTCGAGCTCGCCTGGGCCACCGCCGCGGCCGACCCGAATGTGGACGACCAGGCGGCGGAAGCAGCCTGTAACGGCTCGTCGCTGTGATCAGGTACTGAGCAACGAGGCGTTAGGTGTCGCGCGGCGTCGCGGAAACGCTGCAAGACAAGAAAAAGGCCCGCCAGGAGGCGGGCCTTTCAACTTTGCCGGTTGAGCGATCTTGGTTGCGGAGGGCCCGCAACAGGCCCTCCACAGCCGCCCTATCTCAAGCCCCTACGCATGCTGCGGCTGCGCAAGCTGACTGACCTGCATCGCCGGCGGATCGACGACCGAGGTACCACCATGGCCGTCGCTCGAGGCCGTGAATGTGGAAGCCATGTAGTTGCCCAGCAGCGCAATGCTGGCGGTGACAGTGCCGTCCGTCACCGTGAGCGTTCCGCCCGAGGCGTTTCCGGTGAAGGTCGGCGTTTGAACGTTCGCGAAATTGATGTTCGCGAAATCGATCGTGTCCGAACCGGACATCCCGGCGACAGTTCCGGTGAAGCTCGCGGAATTGTCGAGCTTCAGCGTCCCCGTGCTGCCCAGGAACGTAACGGCGGCGTTCGAAGCCCCCGTCAATTCCAGGGTGGTACCCGCTGCGATGGTGGCAGTGCTGGGGCTCTCTCCGGTCGCGTAGAACGGCTGCCACGCTCCCCATGCGATGCCGTCATAGGCCCGGATCCAGAGCTGGTCCGTACCCGAGCCGGCCTGATAGGTGGTCTCGGAAAGTTGCGCCGCCGTGATGTCGACCTCGACATTCGCAGCCTGCGTCGCTCCGTTGACGCTCCAATGCCCGTTGCCGTTGGTATCCCACAACGCGTATTTCGTCATGGTATCGCCGTCCGCGTCCGTCACGCTGAATAGGCTCGAAGCAGCAAAGACCTGCCCGGAGACCGTCGTAACGTTCGAGGCCGAGACCACCGGCGGCTGGTCGGTTGCCGTGGCCGCAAAGGCCGTCCACCTCCCCCACTGGGTGCCATCATTGGCCCGCACCCAGAGCGTATCCGACGGCGAGCCGCCGGGACCGAACACGTAACTCACCTGCGACAGGTTCGCCGCCGACACCTCGATGTTGGTGCCGGCTGCTTGCGCGACG
>NZ_JBUYWT010000090.1:0-17996 GCF_055264925.1 Bradyrhizobium sp. KZN70725 | reverse complement strand
GCCTCCCACCGTCCACCTGGACCAATCACCTTCCACACCGGAATGGCCCGCTTCCAAATCCTCGCAAATGGCCCGACAAACGTGTAGATGCACTAGTGCGAAAGCAGGGACCCATAACCACCGAACTTGATCGTGAATGGGATCGTTGGCCCCAGCGTCGCGCAACAACTCTCATTTGGGGTAATGGGTCCTGGCTTTCGCCAGGACGACATTGAGTGTGTGGCGCGGTCTGTGAGTCACACCACAACGTTCTCGCGACATGATTTGTCCGAGCTTTGCTCTTCGTTCCGCCCTCTCCGTTGGCAGAGCGCGCAGGGAAAGCCGGGCGCCGATCGCACCCAAAGCGTCAGGCCTGCACGATTTCGCCGTCCGCGTTGCGTGCTTTCGTCAGTACCGCGCGCAGACGCCTCGTCGCTGCCGCACCGCCACGCTCGCAGGTTCGAACACCACGCTTCGTCACCGTCGCATGCGCGTTGACCGTTACATTCCGTGGCTTTCGAAAACCTTCTTGCAGCTTCGGCTCAGGCTGGCCCGCTTCATCTGGAGACAGCTCTGCACGGCGCCGTCATTGCCGAGGTCCTTCCGGCAGAAGCGCTGTGCATCGCGCGTGCACGCGCTCTGTTCCGATGGCGTACCGGAATGCTGCGCCAACGCGGCACCGCTGCTCATCACGGCAGCAGCAACAAGAGCTGCAATCGAAATATAGCGCATTGTGACTTCCTCCCGCGGCCTAACGGGCAGCGGGGGCCCATCGTTCCTTTGGGAACCCGGATTCCATCCTACTTCGGCCGCGGGTCCTCAAGCCCCTTGCCGGGATCTTCCAGATGCCCGGTGCGCGCGAGGTCGACGGCGGCGCCGAGCGCCAGCGCGACATTGCGCACCTGTTCCTGAAAGGCCTTGTCTTCGTCGAGATCGCGGTGCGACGTCGCATAGGGCTTCATGTAGCCGACATAGCCATCGATCTCGGCCCTGCCGCCGGCCGAGATCAACTCCATGTCGGTGAGCCAGTCCGCAAGGAAGCGGCGGCATGTTTCCGCACCGACGCTGTCGCCGTGGACCACGATGCCGAAATGCCGGCCGCGCAAATGCTTGGGGTATGGCCAGCCCTTGAGTTCGAGCGCCTTGGCTTTGCTCGCGGTCTTGCCGTGGGTCGAGGTCGGATCGGGATTGCCGCCATCGGCGCAGACCAGGCGATCGATCATCGCCTTGAGCCCGGTCGGCGTCTGGTACCAGTTGACCGGCGAGATGATCATGATGCCGTGTGCGCGCACCCAGAGCGGATAGATCTCGTTCATCCAGTCGTCGGTTTGCCCGAGCGAGTAGTTTGGATAGCAGCTGCACGGCCAGTGGCAGAGCGCCATCGAGGTCGACACGCAGGACTTGCAGGGGTGAATCTCCCTGCCGAACTCGGACGTCAGCCGCGACAGATCGAGCACATCGACCGCGAGGCCCATCTCGCGGAAGGCGGCCTCGGCGATCTCGACCATGCGCCAGCTTTTGGACATCTCGCCGGGACACGTATGTTCGCTGCGCGAGGAGCCGTTGATCAGCAGGATATGCGGCGCTTCGTTTGGATCGTCGTGCCTGCGTTGCGCTTCATCGATGGCATCGCGCGCGGACAGCCAATCGACCGCGAGATCATAGTCGGGATCGGCAAAACCGGGGCCGGCCTTGCGGGTAACCGGCGCCTTGCGCGAATGACGATAGGCGTCCCAGGCGCCGGCGATGATCGTCGCAAGCTCCGTCTGCATGGATTGAAAGACCGGATCGGCAAATCGCTTGCGGTAGCGCCGTTCGAATTCATCGCGCGAAAGCTTGACCGGCGGCATCCCCTTGCGAACGTCCGGCTCCGTCATCGACACCTCTCCCTGCCTACAATCCATCGCCCGCCCTCCCCATTGGCGCGCGAAGCCTCGGGATTGAGCCTTGGGATCGGGTCGAGACGGGCAAGAGTTCAAGAGCATCGATCTGCATTTGGTTCCTTGCACGCCGATTAGGACCCATGCCGCGCCTGGTGCGTTGGATGGGAACCTGACCATGGATACGACAACCCGAGTTCGCGCACGCCGCCAGCGAGGCGCCCCCTTCCCGATCACCATTCGCCCGACCGCGGCGGACGCCATGATCGCGCGTGCGATCGCCCGCAACACCGCACCTGCGCCGGAAGAGATCGCCCGCACACTGACCTGGGGCGCTGACGAAAAGGTCCTGCTTGCGCTCGCCGCCGCAGGCTGGCTCGCCTCGCGCGGGCGCGGTGCCTCGCTCGAGCGCGCCGGCAATCACGCGCTGCTGGTGACGGTCGCAGCATCGCTGCTGCCGCATGGCCTGAAGTTGCTGTTCAACCAGACTCGCCCGGATCGCCTGACCGTGGCCGGCCATGCCAACGGCATCCCGATCTCTGGCAAGCGCGACGACGCCTTCCCATCCGGCCACGCGCTGCATATGGGCGCGCTGGCGTCGGCGGCAGCGACATTGCCCGCCGGCGCGCGCCGCCCAATCCAGGCACTCGCGGTCGGCCTCTCGCTGACGCGCATTATGGTTCTCGCACACTGGACGAGCGACGTGATCGCGGGATTCGGGCTCGGAGCACTTCTCGAGCGGCTGCTGCGATTGTGGACCGGCTATCCCGGTGACGATCCACCGCGGGGCAAGGCGCGATGAGCGAATATGTCATCCGCTTTCTCGTGGGCGGGGCCGTGGTGTCGGCCTTCGCGATGCTGGGTGACGTGCTGCGTCCGAAGAGCTTCGCCGGGCTGTTCGGCGCGGCGCCGTCGGTTGCGCTCGCGACCCTCGGCATCGCCGTGTACCAGCACGGCACCGACTATGCCGGCCTGCAGAGCCGCGCGATGATGGCTGGCGCCGTTGCGCTTGCCATCTATAGCTTCGTGGTCTGCCAATTGCTGATTCGCGCGAGGCTCCGCGCTGCCCCCGCCACCTTGCTGGCGCTTGTCGTCTGGCTCGCGATCGTCTTCGGCTTGCTGGGCGTTGCCGGAGGACAGGCATGACACCGGTCCGCGTCTCACTGTCCTCGCTCAGGGAAAGCCGCTGGACCGAATATCTGATCCGCTTCGTGCTCGGTGGCGGCGCCACCGTCCTGACCGGACTGATCAGCAGCACGTGCGGCGCCTATGTCGGCGGCGCCTTTCTTGCACTCCCCGCCATCTTCTGCGCCAGCGCCACCCTCATCGAGAAGCATGAAATCCGCCGCAAGCGGAACGCCGGCCTCGACGGCACGTGGCGCGGGCAGCAGGCCGCGGCGCTCGATGCGGCGGGCGCAGCGCTCGGCGCGGTCGGCATGCTGGCATTCGCCATCGTCTTCGCGCTGACGGTGGGCCGCAGCGTCCCGGCCGCCTTCATCGCGGCATCGCTGGCCTGGCTGATCTGCTCGGTCGCGGCCTGGTATGTGCGTCGCGAGATGCGATCGGCACGGCGGACGCGGACGCCGGGAGACGGCGTGATCGGCCGCAAGGCCGACCGCCTGCCGCATTGAAGCCTGCTACGGCGCCAGATAGCGCAGCAGTTCCGGATCGCTCCGCACCTCGCTGGCGCTGCCCTGCAGCGCGACGCGGCCGCGGTCCAGCACATAGGCATAGTCGGCGACGCGCAGCGCGAGGTCGAGATGCTGCTCGACGATCACGACCGAGATGCTTTTGGCGAGCTCGATCAGCCGTTCGGTGATCTCCTCGATCACGCCGATCCAGACGCCTTCGGTCGGCTCGTCCAGCAGCAGCAACTTTGGATTGCCGAGCATGGCGCGGCCGATCGCCAGCATCTTGCGCTCGCCGCCGGACAGCGTGCCGGCCGGCTGGTCGAGCCGCTGGCCGAGTTTCGGAAAGATGGCCAGCACGCGATCGACGGCGCTGGCATCGGAATTGAACAGCGAGCCGACGGCGAGGTTGTCGCGCACCGACAGGCGGGCGAACACCGAATGCTCCTGCGGCACATAGCCGATGCCGGAGCGCACCCGCTCCTCGGTGCGGCGGCGGGTGATGTCGCGGCCGTCGAAGAACAACTCGCCCTGCGAGCTTGCGAGCTCGCCGACGATGGTCTTCATCAGCGTGGTCTTGCCGGCGCCGTTGCGGCCGAGCACGGCGACGCCGCCGCGCCAGGGAATGCCGATGTTGACATCGAACAGGACCTGGCTGCGGCCATAACCGGCGTCGAGATGCCGGATATCGAGGAAGGTTTGCTCAGGCACGGCGAAGATAGATCTCCTGGACGCTTTTGTTGGCCTGGATTTCCGCGACCGTTCCCGAGGCCAGCACCTTGCCCTGGTCGAGCACGGTGAGGCGGTCGCAGATGTCGCGGATGAAATCGAGGTCGTGTTCGACGATGACGAGCGAGCAATGCTGCTTGATCGGCTGCAACAGCTCGCCGGTGACGCGGCGCTCCTCGAGGCTCATGCCGCCGGTCGGCTCGTCCAGCAGCAACAGCCGTGGCTTGCCGGCGAGCGCCATCGCGATCTCGAGCCATTGCTGCTGGCCGTGCGACAGGGCCGCGGCGGCATCATGTACGCGATCGGCGAGCCGGAACTGGGTCAGCATCGTCATCACCTGATCGTGCAGCTTCTTGCGGGTCCGCGACAGCACGAGGTCGAACAGCGAGCAGTGTGCCTGCAGCGCCAGCAGGATGTTGTCGTACAGCGTCAGCGTCGGCAGCACCGAGGTGATCTGGAACTTCAGGCTCATGCCGGCGCGCGCGCGCTCGGTCGGCGTGAACGCGGTGATGTCGGTGTTGACGAAGGAGACCTTGCCCGTGGTCGGCACCTCGGCGCCGGCGACGCATTTCATCAGCGTGCTCTTGCCCGAGCCGTTGGGGCCGATCAGGCCGTGGAACTCGTTCTCGCCGACGGTCAGCGCTGCACCGTCGAGCGCGGTCAGCTTGCCGAACACTTTGCTGATCCCTTGCGCCTCAAGGAGCGGCATTGCCGGTCTCCTTCGGGGCTTTGCCGAAACTGCCGACCCGCTCGCGCTCGCCGAGCACGAAGGAGATCAGCCCGAGCGGCCGGAACATGATGACGAGCAGCAGCAGCACGCCGAGGATGATCGGCCAGACGTCGCGGTAATTGTCGGACAGCCAGAAGCTGACGCCCTCGATGATCACGGTGCCGATCACGGCGCCGATCAGCGTGCCGGAGCCGCCGAACAAGACGTAGAGCACGACCTGGGTCGAGAACACGACGCCCAGCATGTTGGGCCAGACGAAGCCCTCGTGGAAGGCATAGAGGCTGCCGGCAAGACCGGCGATGGTGCCGCCGACCGCAAAGATGATCGCCTTCAGATGCTGCGCCTTGTAGCCGAAGAAGGCGATGCGCTGCTCGTTCTCGCGCAGGCCGGCGAGCGCGAGGCCGAATTGCGAGCGGACCAGGAAGCGGCAGAGCAGATAGACGACCACGAGGATGCCGAGCACCATGTAGTAGTAGATCGGCCCCTCCTCGAACTCGTAGCTGCCGAGGGTGAGCGGCGGGATCGACGGGATGCCGTTCTGGCCGCCGAGATAGTACCAGCCGCGCGCCAGCCGGTCCGCGGCATAGGAGCCGGTGAGGGTGCCGAGCGAGACGAAGATCACGCTCGAGGGATAACGCCCGAGCAGCAGGAAGCCGCCGAGCAGCAGCGACGCGGTGAGCCCGATCAGCGTTCCGGCAGGCAGGATCAGGAGGATCGAGGTGACGTTGAGATCGCGCGCCAAGAGCGCCACGCCGTAGCCGGCGGCGCCGAAGAACAGCGCCTGGCCGAAGCTCATGATGCCGGCATAGCCCCACACCAGGTCGAACGACAGGGCGAACAACGCGAGGATCACCACGCGGGTGGCGAACACCGTCAGATAGTCCTGCAGCACCCATGGCAGGACCAGTGCGATCAGCAGCACCAGCCCTTCCACGATCGGCAGGACCTTCCATCCTGCCGATACCCGTCCCGCCGGCGCGCTTGCGGCCGGTGCGCCCTCGCCCGTCACGACATCTGGTTCCTCACCGACGCGTGCGACAGCCTCTCTTGCTCCAACCATGGATCGCTCAGCATTCCTTGGGATCAACGAGACCGTCGCTGCGCGCGACGATCTCATAGTTCCCGCCTTTGGCAACAGCGGTGTACATCTTCATCTTGCAGTGACGCTTGCCCGGCACCATCTCCGCCGGTCCGCCCGGCCCTTCGGCGATCTTGGCGTGGTCGAGCGCGGCCGCAACGGAGTCGCGGTCGACCTTGCCGGCCTCCTTGACCGCCGCCTCCCACAGCTTGAGGCCGCGATAGGTTCCGGTGGCGGCGCTGCCGGCCGCGAACAGGAAGTTGCCGGGGAAATCCTTCTCATAGGCTGCCTGGAGCTTGGCGTCGAACGGATCCTCCTTGGTCAGCACCTTGAAATAGTCGAGGCAGCTCGCAAGGCCCTCGATCTCGTTGGCCTGATTGATGTTGAGCGTGTTCTCGTCATAGTAGACGCAGGCGAGCCGCCCGCCGTTCTTGAGGAAGCCGGCTTCATAAAGCTGCTTGAAGAACGGGCCGACGCCGGGCGGGATCACGGTGTTGAACACGACGTCGACCTTGTTGGAGATGACGCGGTTGACGGTGGCCGAGAAGTCGACCTGGTCGAGCGGGTAGTATTCCTCGAACACCACCTCGCCGCCGTTCGATTCGATCACCTTGCGGGCGTAGACGTTGAGCGTGTGCGGCCAGACATAGTTGGCGCTCGGCAGCGCGAACTTCTTGCCGCCGTTCTTGATCAGCCAGGGAATGAAGGTGTCGCACTGCTGCGCCGGGGTCGGTCCGGTGCAGAACAGATAGGGCGTGCACTCCTTGCCTTCGTAGAGCTGCGGATAGATGTAGAGCGTCTTGCCGCGCGCCACGATCGGATCCTTGATCGCATTGCGCATCGACGAGGTGATTCCGCCGAGCACCATGTCGACCTTGTCGCGCTGGATCAGCTTGCGGACATTGCCGACCGCGACCGATTCGTTCGAGGCAGTGTCCTCGATGTAGAGCTCGAGCGGCCGGCCGAGCAGGCCGCCGCCGGCGTTGATCTCCTTGATCACCATCTTGGCGACGTTGGCGTCGGCGTTGCCGGCATAGGCGATCGGGCCGGTCAAGTCGGTCGCGATGCCGACCTTGATCGGTCCCTCCGCTGCGTTGGCCCAGTCGGGCCTGACCACCCAGCTGCCGACCCCGGTCGCGAGCGCGCCGGTCGCGAACGCGAAATTGCTCATGAAGCGGCGGCGCGTGAGATTGGTGCGATCGAACATCTGACTAAACCCCTTTTCCCGATATGAGGCCCTGCGGGCGGAATTTGATGAAGGCAATTGCGAGCACGAAGACCAGGACGTCGGCGACGACAGGAGACATCACCCAAGGCAGCGCCGCGCTGAGCGTGCCGATCACACCGGCGCCGGCGACCGGACCGATGAAGGAGCCGACCCCGCCGACCATAACGGCGACGAAGCCCTGGATCAGGAAGCGGATGCCGAGGTCGGCGAACAAGCTGAACACCGGCACGATCAGCGCGCCGGCAAGCCCGGCCAGCGCCGCGCCGAACGCGAAGGTCGCCCCGTAGATCAGCGGCGTGGAGATGCCCGACGCGCGCGCCAGCGCCGGATTCTCCAGCGTGGCGCGGACCCGAAGCCCGAACGAGGTGCGCGCCAGCAAGAGATAGCAGCCGCCCATCACCAGCAGCGTGATCACAATGATGGTGAAGCGCCAGGCCGAGATGTGGACCGAGCCGAGGTCGATCGAACCGCCGATCGGCTCCGGCACCGTGAGATAGAAGCCGCCGATCAGGCCGCGCACGCTCTCGCGGATGATCAGGCCGAGCGCATAGGTGCCGAGCATCGCCACGATCGGCGCGGCGTAGAACCGCCTGATGATCAGCGCCTCCAGCACGAAGCCGATCGCGCCGACCACAAAGGGCGCCGCGACCATGCCGGCCCAGACCGGCGCGCCATGGGCGTAGGCCAGATAGGTCACATAGGCCCCGAGCAGGACGAACTCGCCCTGCGCGAAGTTGAAGATGCCCATCATGCTGGCGATGATGCCGAGCCCGAGCACCACCAGCACGATGATCGCGCCGAAGCTCACGATCTCGAACGCCGCGGCAAAAGTGCTAGCCATGTCGTTCGATCCGGCGTTCGATCCATCCAGCCTGCGTCTGCAACAAGCGGCGCCTCACATCTTCTTCCAGTCGCCGGCCTGCTCGAAGGCGTGCGCGGCGCGGTAGATGGTGGATTCCTCGAACATCCGGCCGACCAGCATCAACCCGACCGGCAGGCCGTCGACCATGCCGCAGGGCAGCGACATCGCCGGGTGGTGGGTGATGTCGAACGGCGCGGTGTTGGTGATCATCTCGAGCGCACGGGCGACATAGTCCTCGCGGCTGGCATTGGCCGCCGGCAGCGCCGGCGCCTTCATCGGCGTGGTCGGCAGCAGCAGCAAGTCGTAATCCTTGAACGCCTTGTCATAGGCCGCGGTGAGGCGGCGGGAGATGTTGAGCGCCTTGCCGTAGAAGCGCGGACCGAAATTGTTGTTGATGTAGGTGCCGAGCATCATGAACAGCTTGGTGGTCTCCGACAGCGAGTCCGCCTGGCGGCGCCAGCCGCGATGGAAGTCCATCAGCGAGGTCGAATAGAGGTCGGGCCGGCTGAGGCCGTAGCCGTCGCCGAACATCATGGTCTGGGTCAGGCCTTCGGTGCCGATCGGGGTCCAGATCGCGGGGCCGACCATGTGCATCGGGATCGACACGGTGTCGACCGACGCGCCGAGATCCTTGAAGCGCTTGGCCGCCTCGCGCACGCTTTCATTGACCGCGGCTTCCGCGGTCGGCTGCTCGAAGCCTTCCTTGAGGATGCCGATCTTCATGCCCTTGACGCCCTTGCCCAGCGCCTTGGTGTAATCCTCGACCTTGGGCGCCTTGATGCGCGGATCGTAGCCGTCGTCGCCGGCGATCACCTCGAGCAGCAGCGCGTTGTCCTCCACCGTTGCGGTCATCGGTCCTGTGTGGTCGACGAAGATCTCGATCGGCATGATGCCGGTATAGGGCACGAGGCCCCAGGTCGGCTTCATGCCGTAGGTGCCGCAGAACGAGGACGGCATGCGGATCGAGCCGCCCTGGTCGCCGCCGATCGCCATGTCGACCTCGCCGAGCGCGACCACGACGCCGGAGCCCGACGACGAGCCGCCGGCCGAATAGCCCATCTTGTGCGGATTGTGCACCGCTCCGTAAGAGTTGGTGTGGCTGCCGCCGGACAGGCAGAAGTGCTCGCAATGGGTCTTGCCGGCGATCTCGGCGCCGGCATCGAGCATCCGCGTGACGATGGTGGCGTCGAAATCGGGGATATAGCCTTCCAGCGTCGACGAGCCGTTCGTCATCGGCACGCCGGCCAGCATGATGTTGTCCTTCAGCGCCACCGTCTTGCCCTTGAGCTTGCCGGACGCCGCGCCCTTCACGGTCGACTTGTAGTACCAGGCGTTGCGCGGGTTCTCCTCTGGCGCCGGGCGATAGCCGGGCGTGCGCGGATATTTCACCGCAGGCAGTTCGTCCGGCATCGCGGCGATCACGTTGTAGGCGTCGATCGAGCCCTGCATCAGGCCCCGGAACGAGGCCACATCCTCATCGGTCAGTGACAGGCCGCACTGCTCGGCGACGGCACGAAGTTGCGTTGGCGTGGGAAGGACGACGGTCACGGCGCTCTCCTGATAGCTTTTGATCTTTGGATTTGATCCCTCGACGCAGGTGCAGCGGCGCGCTGCCCGCGCGAACCGCTCACCCCGTTGCTGTATTGAAAACGGAAATATTTTCCTTTTCAAGTATTATTTCGCAAAACCTTCCGGCGACGCTGTCGCACTGCTCAGATCGGCTTGATCACCCTGAAGTCGAGACCGTCGGCTTCGGCAAGATACATCGGCATCCTGGCATGGCCGCTGCGCACCGTGACCGGACCGCGCGGGCCGCGATAGACGAGGTTGTCCGTCGCCGCGAGCAGCGGCCGCATGTCCAGCGTGCCGGCGCGCTTGGCGGCGGCCTCGAGCAGGCAGAACCCTTCATAGGCGGACTCGCTGCACGAGCCGACCGGCGGCGCGAACGCACCGAACATCGCGCGATAGCGGTCCCTGAAATCGTCGCCTTCGCGTGAGCCGACGGAGGGGAAATAGCCGGAGGCGCAGTAAAGGTTCTCGGTCTTGTCGGCGCCGATGCCGAGCAGCGCCGTCTCGTCGAAACAGCCGGCAAAGCGCAGCGTGGTGGCGGCAAGGCCGGCATCGGCGAAGGCGCGGTTGAAGGTCACGCTATCGGTGCCGATCAGCGAGATCAGCACGACATCGGGTTTCGCGGCGCGGATGCGTTCCAGCTGCGCCTCGTGATTATCCTCGCCGACCGGCACGAACTCCTCGCCGACCACGAGCCCGCCGGTCTCCTTGATGTAACGCTTCACCGCGCGGTGCGACTGCCATGGCCAGACATAGTCGCTGCCGATCAGGTACCAGCGCGAAGCGCGCTTCGCCTCGGCCAGCCAGTGGATCGACGGCCGGTTCTGCCAGCGTGGCGTCTCGCCGATCGCGATGACGCCCGGCGTCCGCTCGCCGCCTTCATAGACCGGCGTGTAGATGTAGGGGATCTTGCTGCGGGTGATCAGGCCGCGCAGCGCGACGCGCACCGCGCTGGTGTGCATGCCCATGATGAGATCGACATCGTCGGACGCGATCGCCTGCTCGGCGCGATCGAGCACGTCCTCGATCGGTCCGCCGGCGTCATAGACCGAGAACTCGACCTCGCGGCCGAGGATGCCGCCGCGCCGGTTGATGTCGGCGACGGCGAGCTGTGCACTCGAGGTCGCGGCCGGTCCCCACATCCCGGGCGAACCGGTGCAGCAGACGAAGCCGGCGATCCGCAGCCGGCTGCGCGCACCGCGCGGACCGAAACCGTCCCGATCCATCGGGGAAAAGACCCGATCGGACCGCGCCGACGTCAGGTTCCGGAACAGCAGGGAAGGCGGGCATGGAAGGCCGCCATACCTGTTGCTCGAGGTTCGGGCCATGACGTAGGGCGTCGATTGCACACCTGCTCCTGTCTGGCACCGGCAAGCCGCGCGGCGAGCGCGGCATCGCCCGGTCCATCTAGATCGTCCTGATCACATTGAAGTCGAGACCGTCGGCCTCGGCAAGATAGATCGGCATCTCGGCGCGGCCGTCGCGAATTGTGACGGTGCCGCGGGCACCGCTGTAGACGAGATTGTGCGCCGCGGCGGACAATGGTCCGATCGACAGCGAGCGCGCCTGATTGGCCGCCGCCTCGAGAAAGCGCATCCCCTCATAATTGGACTGCCCGACCGAGCCGATCGGCGGCGCATGCGCCCCGAACATCGCGCGGTAGCTGGTCCGGAAGTCGTCATTGGCGCACGAATCGATGCAGCCGAAATAGCCGGAGGCGCAGAACAGGTTTTGGGTCGAGTCGGGGCCGATGCCGAGCATCACGGTCTCGTCCATCGCGCCGGCGTAACGCAGCGTGGTCGCGGCAAGCCCGGCCTCGGCAAAGGCACGGTTGAAGGTGATGCTGTCGGTGCCGATCAGGGTGATCAGCACGACATCTGGCCGTGCTGCGCGAATCCGCGCCAGATGCGGCTCGTGATTGTCCTCGCCGAGCGGGACAAATTCCTCGCCGACGACGTGGCCGCCGGCCTCCTTGATGTAGCGCTTCACCGCGCGATGCGACTGCCAGGGCCAGACATAATCGCTGCCGATCAGGTACCAGCGCTGGGCCTTCTTGACCTCGGTGAGCCAGTGGATCGCCGGCCGGCTTTCCGCGCGCGGCGTCTCGCCGATCGCCATCACGCCGGGCGTCCGCTCGCCGCCCTCATAGACCGGCGTGTAGACATAGGGGATGCGGCCGGCCGTGACCTTGCGCAGCGCGAGGCGCACCGCCGAGATATGCGAGCCCATGATCACGTCGATCTCGTCGAACGCGATCGCCCGCTCGGCGCGGCGCACCACCTCCTCGATCGGGCCGCCGGCGTCGTACATCGACAATTCGACCTCGCGGCCGCTGATGCCGCCGCGGCGGTTGATCTCGGCGACCGCGAGCATGACGCTGTTGGCGGAGATCGGCCCCCAGATGCCGGGCGCGCCCGAGAAGGTGATGAAATTGCCGATTCGAAGCTTGCTGTCGGTGCCGCCACGGCGCGAGGACCCCGGCTTGACGGTCAAAGCGAGATCGGCCGCGCAGGACGACGGATTTCGAAATAGATACGGCGGCGGGACGGGCAAGCCGCCATACGCCTGGGAAGAGACCGTCGAGAGCACGCCAACTCCTGTCTGGGAAGCACTACGCAACGCAGCCAGCGGGCGGTCGCGGCATCCGCCCCTTGGTTGGGGGAATATCCTAGGTGAAAATATTGAATATTCAACAATTGAAGTGCATATAGAAACGGCATGAGTTGCCGGACATTCATTCACCGGGTCAGGAACCAGGTCTCACGCCGTGGCTAAACCGCCGAAAGAAAATTCCCCGATCACCGAACATCTCGCCTACCTGCTGGCGCAAGCCAACCGGGAGATCAACCGGCAGTTGGAGACGCGGCTCGCCAAGGAAGGCGTGCCGGTCGAGCAGTGGCGCATCCTGAAAGTGCTGTCCGACGGCAACGGCCACTCGATGGGCGAGCTTGCCGATGCTGTGCTGCTCAACCATCCGACGCTGACCAAGATGATCGACCGCATGGTGTCGGACGCGCTGGTCTATCGCGTCCAGGATCCCAAGGATCGCCGCAAGGTGCTGATGTTCGTCTCCGACCGCGGCAAGGCGCTGTGCCGGCGGCTCAACTCGCTCGCGGTGAGCCAGGAGGAGCACATCGTCGAGAGCTATGGCGACAAGTCGACCACCGAGCTCAAGCGCCTGCTGGAAAGCCTGATCGGCAGCGCCAATTAAGGCCGCGCCGGCCCGGCGCGCTCCTGCCGAAACCATCGAAAAAAGACCGGCAGGAAATGTCGGGATGCAGCGGTTTGGTGCGTCCTTGGGGCGCGCCCTGCGGCGCAGCCTTCGCGCGCCGTCGCGCAGGCTTCCCCGATCGACAATTAGCGAGGACTTCCCGTCATGACTTCGATCACGCCGTTCCTCTGGCTCGACAACAACGTCCGCGATGCCGTCGCCTTCTACAAATCGGTGTTTCCGAACGCGGAGATCGAGACCGTCAGCGATTTCATGGCGAGCTTCGAGCTCGAGGGGCAGCGGTTCCACGCGCTCAATGGCGGGCCGCAGCACAAGTTCAACGAGGCGGTGTCGTTCTTCCTGAGCGTCGAGACCCAGGAGCAGGTGGACTACTTCTGGGAGAAGCTCACCGACGGCGGCCAGGAATCGCGCTGCGGCTGGCTCAAAGACCGCTTCGGCCTGTCCTGGCAGGTGATCCCGACCGCGCTCGGCCGCTATCTCAGCGTCCCCGATCGCAAGGCAGCCGACCGCGCGATGCAGGCGATGCTGAAGATGCAGAAGATCGTGATCGCCGATCTCGACAAGGCCTTCGCCGGCTGAGAGCGATGCGGCTCGACGGGCGCGGGCCAGTCGCCCGCCGCCTGAGCGCGCGCGGCGGCTACGCGTACCGGCCGTGGCAGTGCTTGTACTTCTTGCCTGACCCGCAGGGGCAGTCCTCGTTGCGGCCGACCTTGCCCCAGCTCGCCGGATCGTTCGGATCGCGGTCGGTGGCAATCATCCCGGGCGCCAGTGAGGCCTGGGCGTAGGTGGCCTCGGTCAGGCGGGCCTGCGCGAACTCGTCCTCGCCGGTGTTGGGATCGAGCTTGTGCGCCTCCATCAGCGGCAGCGGCTGCGGCGGCTCCTCCGGCGGCACGATCTCGACCCGCATCAGCTGCGCGGTGACCGCCTCGCGCAGATGCGCGCTCATCTCCTGGAACAGGTTGAAGGCCTCGGTCTTGTACTCCTGCAACGGGTCACGCTGGCCATAGCCGCGCAGGCCGATCACCTGTCGCAGATGGTCGAGCATGATCAGGTGCTCGCGCCAGAGATGGTCCAGCGTCTGCAGCAGGATGGTCTTCTCGACGTAACGCATCACGTCGGGACCCCATTGCGCGACCTTGGCGGCCATGCGCTCGTCGACATGGGTCTCGATGCGGGTCAGCAGCTCCTCGTCGGCGATGCCCTCTTCCTTGGCCCATTCGTCGACCGGCAGATCGACATCGAGCACGCGCTTCAATTCGTCCTTGAGGCCGGCGGTGTCCCACTGCTCGGCATAGGCGTGCTCGGGAATGTATTTGGCGACCACGTCCTCGACGAAGGCATGGCGCATGTCGGTCACGGTCTCGACGACGCTGTCGTCCTTCATCAGGTCGACGCGCTGGTCGAAGATCACCTTGCGCTGGTCGTTCTGGACGTTGTCGAACTTCAAGAGGTTCTTGCGGATGTCGAAGTTGCGCGCCTCGACCTTCTGCTGCGCCTTCTCGAGCGCCTTGTTGATCCAGGGATGGATGATGGCTTCGCCTTCCTGCAGGCCGAGCCGCTGCAGCATGCTGTCGAGCCGGTCGGAGCCGAAGATGCGCATCAGATCGTCTTCCAGCGACAGGAAGAACTTCGAGCGGCCGGGATCGCCCTGACGGCCGGAACGGCCGCGCAGCTGGTTGTCGATCCGGCGGGATTCGTGACGCTCTGAGCCGATGATGTAGAGGCCGCCCGGCTTCTTCACGGTTTTCGCGGGCTTGTTGCCCTTGGCGGGCTCGACCTCGAAATCCTCTTCCGCCTTCAGCACGATCTCGCGGAAGCGCTCGATGTCGGCCTTGATCTGCTCGATCTTCTTGGCCTTCTCGGCCTCATCGGTGATCCCGGCGGTCTCCTGCTGGATCCGCATCTCGAGCGAGCCGCCGAGCTTGATGTCGGTACCGCGGCCGGCCATGTTGGTCGCGATCGTGATCGCGCCCGGCACGCCGGCTTCCGCGACGATATAGGCTTCCTGCTCGTGGAAGCGCGCGTTCAGCACCGCGAACAGCTTTGCCGGCTTGCCGGCGCGCGCGGCGGCATAGAGCTTCTCCATGCCGGATTCGGACGTGAAGTCGATCTGCTTGTAGCCGTGCTTCTTCAAGTACTCGGCCAGCACTTCCGACTTCTCGATCGACGCCGTGCCGACCAGCACCGGCTGCAGCCGCTTGTTGGCGCGCTCGATCTCGGCAAGGATCGCGGCGTATTTCTCGTTCTGGGTGCGGTAGACCTCGTCGTCCTCGTCAAGGCGCGCCACCGGCAGGTTGGTCGGGATCTCAACGACCTCGAGCTTGTAGATGTCGAACAGTTCGTCGGCTTCGGTCAGCGCCGTGCCGGTCATGCCGGACAGCTTCTGGTACATCCGGAAATAGTTCTGGAAGGTGATCGAGGCCAGCGTCTGGTTCTCGGGCTGGACCGTGACGTGCTCCTTGGCTTCCAGCGCCTGGTGCAGGCCTTCCGAATAGCGCCGGCCCTGCATCATGCGGCCGGTGAACTCGTCGATGATGACGACCTCGTCGTCGCGGACGATGTAGTCCTTGTCGCGCGTGAACAGCGTGTGCGCGCGCAGCGCCTGGTTGACGTGATGCACGACGGAGACGTTCTCGACGTCGTACAGCGAGTCGCCCTTGAGCTGGCCGGCGTCGCGCAGCAGGTTCTCCAGCTTCTCCATGCCGGCTTCGGTCAGCGTCACCGTGCGCTGCTTCTCGTCGACCTCGTAGTCGTCCTTCTTGGCGAGATTCGGCATGAAGGTGTCGATGGTGTTGTAGAAATCCGAGCGGTCGTCGAGCGGGCCGGAGATGATCAGCGGCGTGCGCGCCTCGTCGATCAGGATGGAGTCCACTTCGTCGACGATCGCGTAGTAGTGCTCGCGCTGGACCATGTCCTCCAGGCGGTACTTCATGTTGTCGCGCAGATAGTCGAAGCCGTATTCGTTGTTGGTGCCGTAGGTGATGTCGCAGGCATAGGCGGCCTTGCGCTCGGCGTCGTCGAGGCCGTGCACGATCACGCCGGTGGTCAGCCCCAGGAAGGCATAGATCTGGCCCATCCAGCCGGAGTCGCGGCGGGCGAGGTAGTCGTTGACGGTGACGACGTGGACGCCCTTGCCGGCGAGCGCGTTGAGGTAGACCGCAAGCGTCGCGACCAGCGTCTTGCCTTCGCCGGTCTTCATCTCGGCGATGTCGCCCTCGTGCAGCACCATGCCGCCGATCAGCTGAACGTCGAAATGGCGCTGGCCGAGCGTCCGCTTGGCGGCCTCGCGTACGGTGGCGAAGGCCGGAACCAGGATGTCGTCCAGCGTCTTGCCGCTGGCGAGCTGCTGCTTGAACTCGGCGGTGCGGGCCTTGAGCTGATCGTCCGTCAGTTTGACGAGCTCGGGCTCCAGCGCGTTGATGGCGTTGACGCGGGACTGATACCCCTTGACCCGACGGTCGTTGGCGGAGCCGAAAAACTTGCGGGCGAGCGCGCCGATCATGCGAAATTCCTGTTCTTCGGTCTCGAGTTCGGTCTTCGTTCAGTGTTGGAATTCAACTTGGAATTCAGTCTTGGATTACAGCCTGAGATGGTCCGCCGGATCGCCTATCAACTCAACGTGACGCGCTACGGTTCGAGCCCCGGCCCGGGGGCTCCTCCGCCAATTGAGTGGGAAACAGGCCATCCTGGGTTCAACGGCGAAAAACGCAGCAAAATAAGCGCTCTCGCCGCTGACGCGGTTGGCCAGAGATATGGCCCGGTCGGGGGGTTGTCAACGCTGGCAAGATGTCAAGGAATTCATCATTTTGACAAGACTTTCGCGTTGCCAATGTAACACGATTGGGCGAGTGTCCGCCCCGCTCGAGCTTCCCCCCTTTGAGACAAGGATTTTGCATGACCACCTCGCCCCCGGAAACCAAAACCGGCCTGCGCCTCGGCCTCGCCACCCTGGCCGCGACGGGCTGTCTTGTCGCAGTGCTGGCTGCCGGCCTCCCGGTCCGGGCCGCGGAATCCGATCCGGTGCTGGCGAAGGTCAACGGCTCGGAGATCCACGCCAGCGACGTGGCGCTCGCCGAGGAGGAACTCGGCCAGAGCCTGCAGCAGATGGACCCCTCGACCCGCAAGGACAACGTGCTGTCCTTCCTGATCGACATGAAGATCGTGTCCAAGGCCGCCGAGGACAAGAAGATCGAGAACAATGACGACTTCAAGAAGCGGCTCGCCTTCACCCGCAACCGCCTGTTGATGGACAGCCTGCTTGCCAGCGAGGGCAAGGCCGCGACCACCGACGACGCCATGAAGAAGGTCTATGAGGAGGCCGCCAAGCAGATCACAGGCGAGCAGGAGGTGCACGCCCGCCACATCCTGGTCGAGACCGAGGACGAGGCCAAGGCGATCAAGGCCGAGCTCGACAAGGGCGCCGACTTCGGCGAGCTCGCCAAGAAGAAGTCCAAGGACCCCGGCGCCTCCGACGGCGGCGACCTCGGCTTCTTCACCAAGGAGCAGATGGTGCCGGAATTCTCCGCGGTCGCCTTCTCGCTCGAGCCGGGCAAGATCTCCGATCCGGTCAAGTCGCAGTTCGGCTGGCACATCATCAAGGTCGAGGAAAAGCGCAACCGCAAGGCGCCCGACTTCGAGCAGGTGAAGGCCCAGATCGAGACCTATGTGACCCGCAAGGCCCAGGCCGACTATGTCGCCAAGCTGCGCGAGGCCGCCAAGGTCGAGCGCATGGACAAGCCGGCCGACGCGGCCGCGCCGGCGGATGCCGCCAAGGACGCGCCGAAGCCGGCCGACAACAAGATGGCGCCGGCGAAGAAGTAAGCTTCGCGACGTCAATAGCTTCAATGCGCGATGGCCGGGCATGTCCCGGCCATTTTGCTTTTTACCGCTTCCTCGTAGCCCGGATGAAGCGCAGCGAAATCCGGGGTCTGTTGCCGCGGAGGGACCTGTCCCGGATTTCGCTTGCGCTCCATCCGGGCTTCTGTATCGGGCCTTGGTTAGTCAATCCCTTTTCGCGTCATCCACTCGCCGGGCACTTGCTTCTGTACGGGATCGGCGCGAAGGCCGTCGCCTGATGGGGT
>NZ_JBUYWT010000089.1:0-18173 GCF_055264925.1 Bradyrhizobium sp. KZN70725 | reverse complement strand
TCCAGGATCTTCGCGTTGTTCGGATCCTGCTCGAACTGCACCAGCTGGTTGTCGACCGTATCCAGGCTCTCGCTGCTCTCCGTCAGGAACTCGCGCAACAGATCGTCCATGAAACCAACCTTCGAAAAACGCCGAAAACGCAGCGGCGCGCAACATCGACGCGCCTGACGGAACTCAAGTCAGCTTCTCCGCAAAGCGTTTAAGTTTGGTTGAGCAAATGGAAAGGAACGGGATCAACAAAGAGATAAGGCCGCGCGATCGAATCGCGCGGCCGGTCGTAACCTTTGATTAATGATATCGGCGCGGCCGCGGTCAGGACGCGGCAATGATGACCTTGTCGCCGTCGAGCGCGAGCGTCACTTTCAGCCCGCAGGCTTCCGCCAGCAGGCGGGTGTAGTGCGGTTGCACCGCATGCGCATCGACCGTGTTCGACGAGGTCGCATTCAGGAGATCGACGATGTTCTGCGGCACGCGCGCATTGAGGCCCGCAGCCGTGATGCGGAAGCTCATCGCCTCGCCTTCGCCGACCGGGTCGATGGTGAGCGTGCCGCCGCGCGGAATGGTCTGCTGCGCGATGACCAGCATGTTCAAGAGCAGCTTGACCCGGTTCTTGGGCAACAGCAGCCGCGGCAAATTCCAGGTCAGCGTCACCTTGCCGTCCTCGATATGCCCCTTCGCCATGTTCTGGGCATCTCCGAGGTCGATCTGCGCGCCGGAGGAACCGGCCGCGCCGAACGCCAGCCGGCAGAACTGCAGCCGCGCCGAAGCGGTCTTGGCGCTCTTGCGAATCAGATCGAGCGCGAAGTCGCGATCTTCGGGCTTGGGATTGTCGTCAAGGACCTCAAGCCCATTGACGATCGCGCCGACCGGACTGATGAGATCGTGACAGACCCGCGAGCACAAGAGCGCCGCGAGTTCGAGCGCATCGGGAGCGGGACCGGGAGACGAAGTGCCAGACATCAATTGTTTCCTGGAAAGCCGCACGCCGACCGAGGAGTGCGAATCACGCATGCCTGTCGGCTTGATACACCGCGCAGACGGATGCTGCCAGCTTGCGGCGGGACTGATAAAGCATGATCCGGAAAAGTGGAAACCGGTTTTCCGAAAAGATCATGCTCAAACAAGGAGATGAGATCATGATGCGATGCTCCGTCATCGCATCATGATCTCAGGGAACACAAACAGGATATGCGACCCGCTGACATGAGACCCGCACATGAATAAGGCAAAGCCGTCCCTGATCGGCTGCGAGGCCGCCGCGACGCTGCTCGAATCACTGACCGAACTGGTGATCCGCGCCGGCGACGCGATTCTTGCGGTCAATCGTTCGACGATGAATGTTGCCGGCAAGGACGATGGGTCGCCGGTCACCGAGGCCGATCTCGCCGCCGACCACATCATCGTCGAAGGGCTGACGCGGCTCGCGCCGCAGGTGTCGCTGCTGTCCGAGGAGCGCGTCCATCTGGCGACGCCGCCCTATAAAGACAGTTTCTTCCTGATCGATCCGCTCGACGGCACCAAGGAGTTCGTTGCCGGCCGCAATGAATTCACCGTCAATGTGGCGCTGGTCACGCAAGGCGTGCCGCTGCTCGGCATCGTCGGCGCACCGGCGCTCGGGCTGATCTGGCGCGGCATCGTCGGCAAGGGCGCGGAGCGGTTGACGCTGCAGGGCGGCGCGGTTTCGCAGGCGGTGCCGATCAAGACCCGTCCCTGCCCGCCGCGCGGCGCGCCATGGACGGTGGCAGTGAGCCGCTCGCATGGCGATGCGCGCACCGAAGCCTTCATCGACGCGCGCGGCAACGCGGTCCGCGCCGTGCTGGGCTCGGCGGTCAAATTCGGCCGTGTCGCCGAGGGCGAAGTCGATATCTATCCCCGCCTGTCGCCGACATCGGAGTGGGATGTTGCGGCAGGTCACGCGGTCGTCGTAGCGGCCGGCGGCAAGGTCACCGATTCGAACGGCAGCCCGTTGCATTTCGGGCTCGGCCGCGAAGACTTCCTGGTGCCGGAATTCATTGCCTCGGGCGATCCGGCCGCGGCGCCGTGATCACTGCGCGAGATTGTCTTCCAGCTCCGGCCAACGCGCCGCGGCTTCCTTCAAAAAGCGCGCGGGATCGGCGGCGAACACGTCACGGCTGCGTTCCCGGTTGAACAGGTAAAGCCTGTTCCCGACGACGGCCCAGAATCGCGGATTGCCCGCGCAGGTGACGCCCCGCACCAGATCGGTCGGATCGTAACCGCCGAATTGCGGGCCATAGATTTCGGGATGCGCCACGAACGAAGCGCGGTTGCCCTCGTTGCGGAAACGCCAGACCACGCCGTTCTCCGCCGCCTCGAATTCCGGCCGCCCCTGGGTGGCGGCGGCGTCGGTGAAATAGGCGACGGGATCGAATCCCTCGATCGCCAATCCGGAGTAGCGGTTCGTCACCACGCGCTCGGTTGTGGTGGCCTGAACAGGCAAGGACGGCCAGATGGCCGCCAAAATGCCCGCCAACAGGCCGAAAAACGCCATCCCCCGGCACGATCCATATCTTTCCTGCCGTTGTGCCGTCATAGTTGATACCGATAACATCCGAGTCGAGGGGACACCGGGCGCAACCTAGAGCCGTGCCTGTTGGCATCAGGTTAAAGGGCAGCGCCCGGATTTCGATAGCAGGGGTTCTTAATGACTTTCGCATCACGCCTTGCCGCGGTCGCGTTTGCCGCGCTGATGTGCTGGAGCGCAGGGGCGTCCGCGCAGCAGGGCCCGCCACCGCAATATCCGCCGCCACAGCGTGAGCCGACCCCGTATACTTACGGGCCCGACGAATTGGTCAATGCCGGACACAAGTTCTTCGGCAATGTCTCGCGCGGACTCGCCTCGGTCATCGAGCGCGCCGTCAGCCAGTGGGGCCTGCCCAATGGTTATGTGCTCGGCGAGGAAGGCTCCGGCGCCTTCGTGGCCGGGCTGCGCTATGGCGAAGGCACGCTCTACACCAAGAACGCCGGCGACCTCAGGGTCTACTGGCAGGGTCCCTCGGTCGGCTTCGACTGGGGCGGCGACGGCGCGAGGACCATGACGCTGGTCTACAACCTGCCTTCGACCCAGGCGATCTATCAGCGCTTCGTCGGCATCGACGGCTCGGCCTATATCGTCGGCGGCTTCGGCATGACGGCGCTGACCGCCAACAACATCGTGCTGGTCCCGATTCGCTCGGGCATCGGCTTGCGGCTCGGCGCCAGCGTCGGCTATCTCAAATTCACCCCGCGCGCGACCTGGAACCCGTTCTAGAGCGTTTCCAGCCAAGCGGACGCCGGTTCGCATCAAGAAAACGCGTCAGGACAGAATCCAGAGCCTCGTTCCGATTCAATCGGAACGAAGCACGAGGTCGCAGCCCTGATCGGGCGATGAGGCCGGCGCTCCGGCACGGTTAGCAATTCAGGTTAACGCGGCAATCGGGCTGGCCTTTGGCCGGCCCGCCGTGGCATTGTGATTAACAAATTCCTTCTTTTCTTGGAGTGACCCTTCATGATCGAGCCGATCATGTACGCGGCGATCGGTTTCCTGATCTCGATGCTGTGCGGCCTGATGATCGTTCCGCTGGTGCACAACCGGGCGGTGCGGCTGACCACGCGCCGCATGGAGGCGGCCACCCCGCTGTCGATGGCCGAGATCCAGGCCGACAAGGACCAGCTCCGCGCCGAATTCGCCATGTCGGCTCGCCGGCTCGAGATGAGCGTCGACCAGCTCAAGAGCAAGACCACGAGCCAGCTCGCCGAACTCGGCAAGAAGACCGATGCGATCAACCGCATGAAGATCGAGCTCGGCGAGAAGAACGCCGCGATCTTCGCGCTGGAAGCGCGCGAAAAGGCGATGAAGGATCAGCTTCGCGCCACCGAGGAAGAGTTCTCGGCCAAGACCGAGCTGTTGCGCAACGCCGAGCAGGCGCTGACCGACAAGCAGGGCGAGCTCGGCAAGATCAACGCCGAGCTCAACGACCGCGCGATGACCGCCGACAGCCGCCAGATCGAACTGGTCGCGGTGCGGACCCAGGTCGAGGAGCTGAAGAACCGGGTCGGCGATGCCGCCAGGGAATTCGCGGCAACCGAAGCCCGCCTCGCCCAGGAGCGCAGCCAGTCGGAAACCGCGACGCGCGACCTCACCGACGCGCGCGGCCGGGTCGAAAATCTGAGCCAGCGCGTCACCGATCTCGACCGCCAGCTCGTCGCCCAGGTCAAGGAAGCCGAGATGCTCGGCAACCGTGTCAACGACCTTGAGACGCGGCTTGCGACCCAGGGCAAGCTGCTTGCCGAGCGCGAATTCGAGAACGGCCAGTTGAAGCAGGCCAACGCCGCCGCCGAGCGGACCGTGCAGGAGCTGCGCGAGGAGATCGCGGCAGCGGGCGGCGGCAAATCCTCCGCGCTCGACAAGCTGCGGCAGGAGAAGGCTCAAGTCGAGGAGCAGCTGCGCACCGTCAGCGACGAGCGCGGCAAGCTGCAGCGCGACATCAACGCGATCCAGCAGCAGGCCGAGAGCTCCTGGGCGACCGAGCGGATGGAGAATGCGCTGTTGCGCGAGCGCATCAACGACATTGCCGCCGAGGTGGCCAAGCTCGCGATCCAACTCGAGGGCCCGAATTCGGCGATCGAGGCCATGCTGGCGGCGGAGCCGACGGTGCCGGCCAAGGCGGCTGCCAAGCCCGCCAACGGCGTCTCGCCGGGCAGCGGGTTACCCGAGGGCGGCGGCACGCTCGCCGAGCGCATCCGGGCGCTGCAGTCACACGCCTCCCGCGCCCGCCAGCAAGGCGCCTGATTCCCGCAGGGTTTGGCTTGACACCCCTACCCGGCACTTCGTAAATCGCACGCTCTGACGAAGCGCCTTAATCGACCGGCCGCCGACCAGCGGCCTTTGGCACGTCACATCCCGGACGCATAGCTCAGCGGGAGAGCGTTCCCTTCACACGGGAGAGGTCCAAGGTTCGATCCCTTGTGCGTCCACCATTTCGTTTCAGATTTCAAAGACTTAATTGGGTCGCTTCCCTTAGCATGTGCCCTAGAGGAGTCGGGGCACAACGGGGGCACATCGCTTGCGGCACGGCTAACAAAAAATCGCTCCCTGCCCCAGCTGCCGCGATTTCGAGGCCGATCAATGCGCTTGGCTGATCCGAATACCATCGGAGGCGTGCCCCTTGGCCAGGCTGCACCTACGAGCCTGCCAGCAGCGTCTTCGCTGCTGTTGCTCGAACTGGGTTTTCGCGCAACAGGCGAACCCACGCCGATGCGACGGGAGAGCCCGCCGCGGCGCTCCCGGCGTTCGAAGGATTCGATTCCACGGACGGCAAGAAGCCGGAAACCGGGTGCGAGCGGTCCCGCCGGCGGTCCACCGCCCGGCGGTCCGGTTCCGGATCCGCTCCGATTTTCAATCCTTGGAATGCGGGTTCCGAGGATGGCTTCGCGCCGGCGCCGAACCGAAGATT
The DNA here is from genome assembly GCF_055264925.1 of Bradyrhizobium sp. KZN70725. Classification (NCBI taxonomy): domain Bacteria; kingdom Pseudomonadati; phylum Pseudomonadota; class Alphaproteobacteria; order Hyphomicrobiales; family Nitrobacteraceae; genus Bradyrhizobium; species Bradyrhizobium sp. KZN70725. The sequence continues at coordinate 12,720 of NZ_JBUYWT010000089.1, read as the reverse complement.
CCGGCTGGCCGACAGGGCGCCTTCGACGCCCGGCGCGCCCGACTGGAATCGGCGCATGTGCGCCAATCGCAAGGTGTCGCGCGCCATGGAAAACTGCCCCCTCATATTGCCTCAGATGACAATGTTACCGAAGCGCACCCTGGTGTCTTCTGGATCGGCTGCCGCGAGTCGGAGCAAGCCGCTTGCGAAGCGCGCCCTCCAGAGCGCCGTAGCGAGCGAGCGGCTTGCGGTGCTTCGGCGAAAGAACCTGTCAGGATTAAATACTAAGGCACGAAGCTTGGACCGATAGTGTGATCTCTGTGCTGCTGATGAGCTGTCGAGCGGCCTTTGATCGCCAATTCTTCACCAATCGCTGTACCGTGCGCCGCTGATGGCCGCTGAACCGGCCAGGCGCATGCGCTTCCAGGCGGGAGCGAAGATCGACCGCGGATCCTAGTGCGGAGCCGCGGCGAGCCATTCCTCGATGATGGGAATGTAGGGGTCGAGCATCGATGGCCGACGTGGCACAGGCTTGCGCCGCACATAGCGACGCCGATGAATGCCCCGCTGCTCACCCTGTTTCCAACCATCGCCGAGCTCTCGGGCAAAGGCCGCCAAGTCGCTGTGCCCCTGCGCGACAGTCATCGCTGGCTTTCCAGCCCGTTGATCGACGCGCTTACCCAGCTCATTCTGAGCGTCCCGCATCTGTGCCAGCAATGCCACCGGATCAAGCGTCCGGTAAATCTCTCGCAGCCGACCTTTGAATGCCTCATTGAGCCTCGGGTGGACCAATGCTCTTTCGTACGGCGTAGCGGGAGGAAGATAGCGCTTGATCATCTTGGCACCTTCGCGGTGCTTCTCCTTCAGCTTAAACGAGGGCTGGAAGAAATTGATGTGCAGCCGTGCCGCCGCAAACAGGCGAGCTAATGAGCGAGCGGCATCAATGCCCTTCAAACCGCCCGTAGCCCACTAGGCGGCGAACGATAGCTCCGTTCTTTTGTTCAACGAATGCCTGATCGTTCTTCTTGTAGGCCCTGGAACGAGTGACTTCGACATCGTGAGAACGGCACCACGACACGACCGTGTCGTTCATGAAGGCGCTGTCGTTGTCAAAATCGAGCCCCCGAACGGGCCAGGGAAATAGGTTCTGCGCGCGCTCGAGAGCGCAGGCGCGCCGTGCTCGAGGGCCTCGCCAACCTCGGGTGCGAGGTGTCCGAGGGAATGGCGACCGCTTCGGTACAGAACGGCCAGATCGTTCTGCGAAAGGCAGCCAATCCGGGCTACGGAGTCGAGCTCTCGGGCGGATCGAAGTCGGATCTCCTCCAGGTCAGGGCCGTAGGCATCGGCAGTTCGGCCGAAGCGCGTGACGCGAACCGTAACCGCGACATGGAAACGATATGGTGCGGCGAGTTCGATCGGCTGAAGGCGTTGGTCGCAAGAGCAGGTAGGAATGTTACGATCGAATCCGCTCGACCTGTTGGCCAGTTCGCTCTGAAGGTCGTGTCAGATCCGGGCGCACGCCACGAGGCGGACGGGATCAAAAGATCACATCGATCACTACTCAAGTAGCCAGCCTTGGGTGGGCCGGAGTCCGAACGACCGCTTGTCCCGAATCATTGAAAATTCGAGCTAGGCGGCTATCCTGGGATCGCCTGTTCGAAAGCGCCAAAACGAGCTAAACGGGGTCGAAACCCCGCTGAATTCGACAGAAAATCCCTCGAAAAGTAATTGACCTTTTATCTTTCGGGCCCTATCTTCGCATTAACAATACCTGGCCCGCCTCTCAACGATGCGCATATGGCTGGGTTTTTTATTGCCTAAGGCCTACCCCGTCGTTGGCGCATAACCCTTTCCGAAAACCCGCCCTAGGGCTGCACGACCTCGCCACGCTGCTGGCCGAACGCGGGCTCAAGTTCGACGACTGGGCGGGCGCGCACGGGCACCTCGAACATATCGGTTACTACCGTCTGACCGGCTACCTGCATCAATTCAAGACCGTCGACGAGGACGGCAGCGACCGCTATCTGCCGGGCACCACGTTCGAGTCGGTCCACGACCGCTACATCTTCGACCGCAAGCTGCGCCTGCTGATCATCGAGGCGGTGGAGAAGATCGAAATCGCGGCCCGGGTATCGATCTCCGATTCGTTGGCTCTCCAGCACGGCGCGCACTGGTATCTGAACCAAGGGCTGTTTGGAGCCCCAAGTTGGTTCTACAGCAAGGACAAGGCGAAGTTCGACGTGGCCGATTGGCACGACAAGTTCGTGGCGGACGTGAGAAAGCAGGTTGAACAGAGCCACCAGAGTTTCATCAAGCACTACTATAAGACCTACAACCACCCCGAGATGCCGCCGTGCTGGATGGCATTCGAGATCATATCGTTCGGGTCGGTGTCCCACTGCTTCAAGTTTCTGAAGAGTCCGGAGGTGAAGGAGACTTGCAGGAAGTTTGCATTAAACCATCAGGTTCTCAGTTCCTGGCTGCACTCGATGTCCTACGTCCGCAATCTTTGCGCGCATCATTCCCGATTGTGGAACCATCAGATGACGATCAAGCCGATCGTGCCCGCCGATCGCCGCGCGCAATTCAACGGCAGTCAGAACGAACGAATTTACGCATCCCTTCTCACCATGCAGATTCTGCTGCAAAAGATATGGACGAACAACAGTTGGGCCGAACAGCTGCGCGCGCTGGTGGATGCCACTGCACATCTGCCGATTGCCGAAATGGGCTTTCCGGAGAATTGGACGGCGCGCAAGGAGTGGGGATTCGTCCCCTGACGAAATTGGTGGTCGACAGATCTGAACCTGATTACTGCAACAGAACTGATCGTCTGCTCGCTCTCTCACTTAGCCGAAGAACAATCAGAGAGCAGGCGTTTTCCTGGCACAGTCTCCACCAACCGTAACGAAGGAACGCACAGAATACCACGCCGAAGAGACTGGATATTTCCAGAGCACATTATGCGGGCAGTATGATCGTCCTGGCGGTCAGTGTTTTGATTGCGTGAATCAAGATGAACACCTGATGTCCTTGTGTGAAGGCCTCAGCAATGCAGTCGTGTTGTACGCCATTGAGGTCTGCAAGCGGCAAGTTCCGCTTACCTGAGTATTTGCGACCGCCGAGCGGAATCATTGCCCCGATACGATCATCAGGTGTGTATTTGTCTGCCCAGAGAGAATTACCGAACGTTGCAAGAAAAGAATCTGAAACGATATGCCTGCGCAGCGTTGAGACGAACCCATCGCCTTCAACGAGCTGCGGCATATTCAAGACGAGGACTGCGCACAGCTTATCGTGCTTCGAGACGTATTGTCTGACAGCGGCGTAGATTGATGCGCCGTAGTCCTTGCTCATCCTCACAGGGGTCCAGATGCTGAACTCCCGGTTTCGAGCATCATCAGCAAAGGTATCGATCTGGAACAGCACTTCCGAAGCGAAGACGCTCGCTTCCCGATCAAAGAGCGCGGCGACATCCGACTCGAGCGCATGGTCGCAGTCTTCGACCAAGGCGTACATACTGCGTTGCCATGGAAGAAAACCGTGGGCAGCTTCATGAAGGCGCACGAAGGTCTTCTTCACCTTCACAAGCGTATGATCGAGAAAGACGAGCCCTTCCTTAGCATGGAAAAGACCGAGGACCTTGGAAAGCGCAGATTTAACCAAGCCGCCGGCGTCCGTCCGCAGCTTCGCCAGAAAACCCTCGTCTAGCACGTGGTCGTGAACTTCCTCGACCTTGGCAACGGCCATGATCCGTTCCACTGGGGTCGGGAATACGCCGAACGCGCCCGCTTCGCACAGCGCGCGTTCGGCTTCAGCGCGAACCTTGGCCCGCTGACCGGCACTTAGTGTCGCATCATCGGGCTTTCTCACATCAGCTCCGTTTCGAACGGTAGAACGCCAGATATTCCAGCAGCGCCCTCTCTTCGGCGGCACTGAGATTTTCAATGGCGAAGGTGGCGGCGCTGCCATGTTTCTTGCCGCTCGTACGCTCCGCGCTGTTCGGCACTACATAACCGGCGCGGGTCATGAGGCTTTTGTAAGAAACTTTATAGGCCTGCGACAATGCGTGGAGGATGTGCGGTGACGGATTCTCGATCTTGCCATTCTCAAGCTGCGACAAGTAAGCGTTGGAGACGTCACCTTGCGTTGCCTTCTCAACATCTCGCAGGGTCATTTTGAGGCCGAGCCTTACCGTTTTGAGATAGTCGCCCAGCGAATCGGTCCGAGGTGCTTCAGTTGTGTCATGAGCCATTCGTCCTCCTGATACAGCGACGGATAATAGGTCCGTGCGCGATGAATCTTATTGATTTTGCTAAATATATCAAGCCTGCTTGCTGTCTGCTTGTAAAATTTAGCAAGCCGTATATATTTAGCGATCAACGGCACAGGCCGGTACTAGGAGCAATAGAAATGTCGAAGAACGATAGGTTCGTGGTCAGGCACGGTAGCGACTGGGCCGTGAAGAAGGGCGGCGTCACCGTCCCAGAAAGCATCCACCACAAACAAAGCCGTGCGGAGCAGCAGGCCAAGTCCACGGTCCGCAACTTGGGCGGAGGCGAAGTACGCATTCAGGGACGCGATGGGAAATGGCGCGATTCCGACACCGTCGCGCCGGGCCGAGATCCGTATCCGCCCCGCGACAAGAAACACTGACGAGCAGGAGAAGGAAAATGGCGAACGGCAATCCGGGTCAGGGCGGCGGCAATCCCGGCCAAGGTGGTGACGATCACGAGATCACCATCCACATCGACAAGAAGCAGTACAAGTCGCCGAGCCCGACGACCGGCGCGGCGCTCTACATCCTCGGGCACGTGGGCGCGGGCTACGACCTGTGGCGCGAAGTCCACGGCAAGGGGGACGACGAGTTGATCGCGAACGACGCCACGCAGGTGATGCTGAAGAACGGCGATCACTTCTACAGCGCCCAGTCTTCGCTGAACCCGGGGGCGCATTGTGTCCATCACTGATGTCGAGGAGTTGTTGCTGCCGGAAGTGGACACGGACTTCCTGACCGCCGCCGGCTACGACTTCACCGTTACGCGGGTCGGTCAGCAGGTTCACATTGTGATCAAGAACTTTCCGTTGCCGCGTTACAAGCCCCAAAGCGCTGATTTGCTGATCATCGTTCCGAATGGCTATCCCAACGCGAAGCTCGACATGTTCTGGACGCATCCCGACGTGTCGCTGCCGAACGGCGGGGCGCCGTTGAGGGCCGACGTGCACGAACAGCACGGCGGGCGCAACTGGCAGCGTTGGTCCCGCCACTTCGCCGACGGCAAATGGCGGCCCGGCGTCGACAATCTGCGGACCTACATAGCCACGGTTAAGACGGAACTGGCAAAAGGGCTGTGATGCGCTATTCCGTCACCTTCCTCGAAAAACATTACGAGGCACTGGAAACGCATTTAGCGGCCAGCACGGACGAACAGGCCGCATTCTTGATTTGCAGGATCGCGCAGACCGACAACGAGACTAGGCTGGTTGTCCGCAACTGTGTGCCCGTGACCGGCGACGACATCCTTGAGCAGTCGCCAGTGCACATGAAGATCGCGCCGCGTGCCTACACGCGCGCAATGAAGCGGGCCAACGATGAAAAATCGTGCCTGCTCTTCGTCCATTCCCATCCGACGGGCTATCCCGACCATTCAGGTCAGGACGATGTCGAGGAGGCGAAACTCTTCAAGACCGCCTACACGCGCATTCGGACGCCGGGGGTTCACGGTTCGCTCGTGCTCACCCCGAAAGGAATTTCCAGCGCGCGCGTCTGGCTGGCAGATGGGACGACGGCAGACGTGGAGCGCATCCGGATCATCGGCAGACGAATCCGCTTCTGGTTTTCTGAGGCTGGCGCAGCCGAACTCCCGCCTTTCTTCGACCGGCAAGTCAGGGCCTTCGGGCCGGACGTACAACGCCTTCTATCGCGCCTTCGCATCGGTATCGTCGGGGTCGGCGGCACCGGATCCTGCGTGCTTGAGCAACTTATCCGGCTTGGCGTCGGGACCCTGATCATCTCCGATGGAGAGACATTCGAATCGTCCAACGTGAACCGGGTCTATGGCTCGCGGATCGTCGACGACACCGTCGCCAAGATCAAGATCGCCCAGCGGTTGGCCGCAGATATCGGCTTGGGAACCAAGCTGGAGTTGATCGACAAGCCCATCTCCTATCAGTCCGCGCTCAAGAGATTTCGCGACTGCGACATCATCTTGGGGTGCACCGATGACGAACTCGGACGATCGCTTCTTAATTCGTTCGCCATCTACTACTACGTGCCCATCTTCGACATGGGCGTCAAAATCGACTCCGAGCATGGCGTCATCCGATCGATCCAAGGTCGCGTTACGACCCTCATGAACGGCGCGGCCTGCCTGCATTGCCGTGGCCGAATTTCCGCTGAGCGGATCGCGGCGCAGGCCAAATGGGAGGCGGATCCAGAAGGAGCACAGGCCTTGGAAGATGAGGGCTATCTCCCGGAGCTCGGCGACCCTGCGCCGGCTGTTGTGGCGTTCACCACCGCCATTGCGGCGAGCGCTGTGACGGAGTTCTTGCACCGCCTGACCGGCTTCATGGGCGCAGATCGGGAAAGCACCGAGGTCCTGCACCTCATCGATCAAACATCGGTGCGGACCAACAAGCTTGCACCGCGGCACGATTGCTTCTGCGCCGACAGCTATAACTGGGGTCGGGGCGATGTGCGCCCTTTCCTCGACACGACGTGGCGTCCTGAATGAACAACCTGATTGCCTTCTTTTCAAACCTCTGGCTGTGGTTTGTAAGCCTTTGGCTGCGGTTTCGGCGACGCCACCAAATTTCTCACGTCGTTCGAATTGGAAGCCGGTCCGAACTTCCGCAAAGGCTCGGCAGCACGCTCTATGTAGTGGGGGGAGATTCGCCGAAGTGGGCGATCATGCAATGTCCCTGCGGTTGCGGCGACACGATCGACGTGAACTTAATGAAGTCCCGCACTCCGGTGTGGCAGATCTCAGTTGTTAATGGGAAACCGACTTTTCATCCGTCTCTGTGGGTGTCCAAGGAAAAGTGCGGCGCTCATTTCTGGATTAGAAACGGCAAGATCATCTGGGTCTGACAATGCTGAGGGAGCCCGGCCACTCTCACTTTCATCCGAGTCCTTATCGTCTTCGGCAAAGCCACACCCCCGAAGCTAGTCCCGTCGACCAATTACCGGCACTCGGATCGCTGCTTCTTCGTTGCGGCTGCTAGAACGATTTTGCTTGCCCCCAATAACGCTGATCACATTGTCGAGAGTGGGCTGGTAGCCGGTCCGCAAAAAATACCGTTTGAAAAACCGTTTTAGTTCGGCGGTGGGCGCACCGGGGCTCGAACCTGGGACCCGCTGATTAAGAGTTCAGGACCATCGCAATCTTCGGCGGCTTGGAGCTGCTGCTCTGCCTCGTCGCTTCTATGAACTACGCCTGGATCCGGCATCCTCCTTCGAAGGCGGCCCTGCGTCCGCAGGACTAGGAAGCGTTCGCCCGCGCCCGTTCTCGACCTTCACGACGCCGCTCGCGACGTTCGCGTCGTCGCCTAGCGCGCTCCGGCGGCTGCGGAAGCGGTGGTATGGGCGCATCCTTGTTCTCGGCTGGCACTGTCTCGACGCCGGTGCACGCCTCCATGAACTCTAGCACTGTCCGTCCCTTGACGGTGATCTTCCAGCCGCCGTTTTCGCGCTCGACGAGACGTTGCGAAAAGATGTCGAGGTCAGGTACACGCGCAACCAGACGCTTTGTGCGATCTGCCCAGTCCCGGCCGCTGGTCCAGGATCGCCATGTCGCGCTTGAGATCGGCCATCGCAGCAAATCCATCCGGATAGCTCACCAGGATCTTAAGCCCGTGACCTGGAAATTCACCCCCGCCTCCGGTCATCTCCACATCGTCGGCGCCTGCGAGAGAGCGTGGCGCCCGATCTGCTTGAGGTGATCCGGAGAGATGTCCCCTTTGGTCGCGGCTTCCAGGATTTTCGAGGCCACATGGGTACGAGCGCCGGTCTCGCTCCGCGAAACGCTTTCGCAAACCTCATCTAGGACGGCGCGCAATAGCGCGGTGGTCGCGGGATCGAACATGTGAACTTACCATACCGCAGTAGCGGCGGCGTCAAATTTAAGCGTGTTGAAAATCGTTAGAACTCTACACCTCTGCTTGGATTTGGCAATATCTGCGCAAGCGGCAGACAAACCAAAGGAACTAGCAAAGCGACAGGTGGAGTGTGTCGCCTCCTTCTGTCTTGTTCGCCGGAGGTTTGCGAGTTGCGCCAGTGAATACGTCTAGGTTTTCTGGGCGGACTGCCTCCGCGCGTAGGACTCCGGCCCACTGCCCTCTTTACCAATTTCTCCGAGCTCCGTTTCGGCCCCCTCCCGCCTCACTCTCTGCTACGTCGGCAGATCACTTCCTGCCCCGGCCTTCCCACGGCGCGCTCTAGCATCGGAGGCAGGTAGGTCCGAGGTGTCCTTTTCAGGCGCGGCACTACGCTCCTCTTCGATCCGATTGCCGCCGCAGTTTCAATCCTGCTGGCGATCATCATGATGGGCAGCACCAGCAAAGAACCGATTTCAGCAGCTCACGCCATCATCCGATGACACGTCCTGCCATAATTCCAGCGGGTTCTTGGCCGCGCCGTATGTCTGCTGGAGTCGCAGCAGGGTACTGCGGAGAATTGACTGTCGAGGCCTTTCTCAAACGAGTCGGTAAGGAGTATCCTCAACCACGTGTGAAAGAAGGGAGGCGTCAGCTGTGGTTGAGAGACGATCTGGACCGAGCTATTGCGCCGGACATCGTGCCGGGCGACCTCGCCGAGGATTTGTGACGTTGGAGCGCCCACTTCCACGCTTCGTGGAGGTACGGCGGCTTGCCCGCGGATCGACCGCATTCTACTTCCGCATCCCCACACATTACAGGAAGCTCGGCTGCGAGATGGCGAATGAGCCACTTGGGACGAGCTACGAAACCGCATGCGGCGGCGATGGCAAAGGCGGACGCGCTGCCACCCTCAATGCCTTGTTCGATGAATGGAACAACTACCGCAGAGGGCAGCCGGGCGACCAGGGGAAGATCGCGCGCTATGGCACGATCGATTGGCTATTCCGACAATACAAGACGGAGAAGGCGTATACTGAGAAGGTCTCAGCTCGGTCGCGCCCAGACTACGAACGGATCATGCAAATGATCTGCGACACGGTCGGTAAAAGCGGACGGCGGATCGGCGAACGACAGATCATGGAAGTTACGCCACGAGCCGCCGATAAAATCTACGACAAAATCATCAACGGCCCGAACGGCATCAGACTGCGGCAGGGAGAAAAGGTCGTCGGCCTCTGCCGAAAGGTGTGGCGAATCATGCGTCGGCTGCACCCAGAGTTGTTCGATAAGAAGCACCCGAACCCCTGGGACGATTTTACCCTCAAGAGCCGTACCAAGACCAAGAAGCACGCGGTCACTCGAGAAGAGGTCTATAAATTTGCATGGGGCTGCATCAAAGAAGGGCGGCCTGAACCCGCGGCCGTCGCGGTGATTTGCTTTGAATGGCTGCAACGGCCTGAGAACGTGGTAGCCGGGTTTTTGACTTGGCCCGACTACCGCAGCAAGAACTGGCCACACGCGGTGCGCATCGAGCATCACAAGAACAAGGCGTTGGTCTGGCATCCGCTCGAAGAGACTATCGATAGAGAGACCGTCAAGTTTTACGCCGAGGCGGAGGATATTTTGGGCCATCTGCCCAAGCTTGGCGTCCCGATGATCATGCGCCGGATCCAAAAGGGTGAACGCAAAGGCGATGCCAAGGTGTGGTCCTACCCTGGCATGGAAAAAGTGGTGCAGCAGATGCGCAAGAAGATCGACGGCGTGTCAAAGCTGTTCACGCTTGATGCATGTCGACACGGCGGCATGACCGAACTCGAGGAAGCCGAACTGACGGACGGCCAGGGTCGCGCACTCTCGGGCCACAAGACCGCACAGGCCTATCGCGGTTATGCCAAGGAAACGATGATGCGAGCGTTGGCTGCGACCCGTAAGCGGCATGCACATCTCTTGGCGCAGAAGGAACTCGATCAGCAGAATGCTGATGGAGCAGCATCACCTCGAGACGAAACGCAGACCTCCCCAATTTCTAAGACCAGCGTCCGATCTCAAGGATAGACTTCGCGCTTCGTTGAAAGCTGCAAAAGGCGGCGGTGGGTGCAACCGTCGATCCGGACGCGATGTCAACGGCTGCGGCCGGAACTTTACAACCCGCGGACAGGGTTCATCCGCTCAATAGTTTGACAAATTGAGCGACGTTCAACGCGCGACGACTTTCATCTGCCTTCGACCAAAAACGAAACCAGCACAGAATTTCCAAATGGGAGGCACAGGGAATTTCCAAATGCGCGGGAATTCCGCCTTGAGCAAGGCCGTTTTCATAACAAAATCAGCGTCTTGCATATGGCTGGGGCGGGAGGGATCGAACCTCCGAATGGCGGAATCAAAATCCGCTGCCTTACCGCTTGGCTACGCCCCAACGCGCCGATCGAAGGCCACGTCGGTCTATAGGGTGAGTCCCGCCATTTCAACAGGGTGGCGATCGAAAAGGCACGAAAGCCGCAGGATGATGACGGTACTCTTTATAAGGCGACGCCGCGGTGGCCGAAACAGACCGTGCGATGTCCGTTCGGACTGTTGAGAGGGCGCCGGTTTCATGGGATGACAATTTGCAAACGCCTCGTCGGGAGTAACGCCATGACCTACCGTGCGCCGATCAACGATATCTTGCTGTCCCTCAATCACGGTGCGGGGCTCGCTGCCGCCGTGGAGGCCGGCCATTACGGCGATTTCGACGGCGACATCACCGCTGCGGTGCTAGAAGAAGCCGGCAAGTTCGCCTCCGACGTGCTGGCGCCGCTGAATCGTGTCGGCGACGAGCACGGCATCAAGCTCGACAACGGCAAGGTGACGACCGCGCCGGGCTGGCCCGACGCCTACCACCGCTGGACCGCCGCGGGCTGGAACGCGGTCTCAGGGCCGGAAGCATTCGGCGGCCAGGGCCTGCCGCTCGCGGTCAACGCCGCCTGCACCGAGATCTGGAGCGCGTCGAACGTCGCCTTCGGCCTCTGCCCGCTGCTGACGCTGTCGGCGATCGAGGCGCTCGATGCCCATGGCAGCGCCGAGCTGAAGAAGACCTATCTCGAGAAGCTGGTCACCGGCGAGTGGACCGGCACGATGCAGCTCACCGAGCCCAATGCCGGCTCCGACGTCGGCGCGCTGCGCACCCGCGCCGAACGCGCCCCCGACGGCACCTACCGCATCAAGGGCACCAAGATCTTCATCACCTATGGCGAGCACGACATGACCGACAACATCGTGCATTTCGTGCTTGCACGATTGCCCGATGCCCCCTCGGGCACCAAGGGAATCTCGCTATTCCTGGTTCCGAAATTCCTGGTCAATGCCGACGGCTCGCTCGGCGATCGCAACGACATCCATGCCTCTGGCGTCGAGCACAAGCTCGGCATGCACGCCTCGCCGACCTGCACCATGACGATGGGCGATAAGGGCGGCGCGATCGGTTATCTGATCGGCGAGGAAAACCAGGGCATGCGCTGCATGTTCACGATGATGAACCAGGCCCGCCTCGGCGTCGGCCTCGAAGGCGTCGGCATTGCCGACCGCGCCTATCAGCAGGCGCTGGCCTATGCGCAGGAGCGAAGGCAAGGCAAGGCGATCGGCCACAAGGGCGACGGGATGGATCCGATCATCGTGCATCCCGACGTCAAGCGCATGCTGATGCAGATGCGCAGCATGACGGCGGCGGCGCGCACGATCTGCTACGCCACCGCGGTCGCGCTCGACGTTTCGGTGCGCGCCAGGGACGCCAAGGTGCGCGCCGAGGCCGCGGCCCGCGGCGCGCTGCTGACCCCGATCGCCAAGGCCTTCTCCACCGACATCGGCAACGAGGTCGCCTATCTCGGCGTGCAGATCCACGGCGGCATGGGCTTCATCGAGGAGACCGGCGCCGCGCAGCATTATCGCGACGCCCGCATCACCTCGATCTACGAGGGCACCAACGGCATCCAGTCGATCGACCTCGTCACCCGCAAGCTCGGCGCCAATGGCGGCGCCTCGGTCTGGGCGCTGCTGGACGAGCTCGCTGCCGTCATCAAGCAGGTCGAGACCTCCAACGATCCGGCGTTCGGCACCACGGGCGCCAAGCTGCGCGACGCGCACGCCGCGCTGGAGCGCACCAGCAAATGGCTGCTCGAGCGCCTCGCCTCGGCGCCGAACGAGGCACTGGCCGGCGCAACGCCCTATCTGCGGCTGTTCGCCGCAACGCTCGGCGGCTGCATGCTCGCCGGCGAAGCGCTGGCCGCCAAGGCGAACGGCGAAGCCGAGCCGCAGCGCTATGTCGCGCTGGCGCGCTTCTTCGCCGAGAACATCGCCGTGCAGGCGCCGTCGCTGGAAAAGACCGTGACCGAAAGCGCCGAGGCGGTGACCGGCGCGGATGCGGTGCTGGCGGGATAAGATACCTTCCACCGTCATTGCGAGGTCAGAGGGCCCAAAGCGCTGTGCTCGCCAAAGGCCCTCCTCGCTCGTTTGATGCACATGACGTGCCGCATCACAACTGTCGTCCCTGCGAAAGCACTAGGTGGTGTGGACACTAGCGCATCCATAGAACAATGGCAGCGAGAGTGACGACGGCCCGGTAATTCCGGGCCGTTTTTTCGAAGCGGGTTGCGACACGTCGGAACTGCT